>JBDTOD010000044.1:0-30099 GCA_039933415.1 bacterium | reverse complement strand
GTAGCTCAGCTTCGGCCTGAGCTGCAGCAATTCCCCAGGCGTCAGCAGCGCATCGCCCTTCTTCGTGTCATTGTGGTAGAACAGCTTGAACCCGGTGTACTCCACCGGATGATCCACCACGTAGTCCCGATACGAATCGAACTTGAGCCACGGAGGACCCCAGCCGTCCATGTGCATCACCACCTGCACGCGCGACGTCGGCCGGATGTTCTCGGCGTCCGGCACCATCTTCTTCGTGAACCGGTGCACGACGAGGATCTTGGGCGGGATCTTTTTCTCGAGCACGAGCTTGTCGAGCGTCTGGATCACGTAGTTCACGTCCGACGCCATCATCATCCCGATCTTGCTGCTCGGCCGCGCGCCCTCACGCTCGTAGTGCATGTAGAACTCGGGGTCCACGCCAAGGTGCACGTCCGGCCGCGCGAGCCAGGGGAGCAGTCGCGGCAGCTCCTTCTGAAGCGTGCTGTGCGACGCCTGGATGTCGAGGAAAAGAATGCCGTTCCGGCTCTTCGCCCACTTGTACGTCCGCTCGATCATCGACGAGTCTTCCCACCGCCGCCACATCCCGTCCGAACCGGGCGCGCCCTGCGCGACCACCGTCACGAGATGAATGGCGGGGATGACCGGCGTCTTCGGATCCGCCGCCTTCCATGCCGCGACGGTCTTGTCCCACATGCTCAGCATCTGCGGCTCGGGATACTCACCGATCACCCCCATCTTCTTCGAGTGCGGGTTGCCGTAGTAGGCGATGATCCGGTTTTTCGGGAGCAACGCGCCCGGCAGCTGCGCAGGTCCCGCCGGCCAGCTCGCCATCTTTCGCGTGCCGGCGCGTATGGCGGACGCGAAGCTCGTCGCGTCCATCTTGCCGCGGCCCGGCACGAGATGCGGCGTCACGGAATCTCCCGTGGACGCGGCGGCGGATGACGCGGACGCGACGACCGGAGTCGCAGCTGTGCCTGGTGTCGCCGAGTCGGCGCTGGTTCCGGCCGGTGCGGGCGAAGCGCCGACGTCGCCACCGCTGGCGGCGGAACGCGGCGAGTCGGTTGCGCACGCAGCGAGGGCGCTGGCCGCGAGTACGGCAACGAGGGAAAGGTGGATCGATTTCATGGAGTGGGCATGATGCACGGCGTGCGCCGTTCCGAGGGAGACGCCGCGCGCCGCGCAACTACGTATTGCATGCTCGAGCCCGGCGTCCATCGGACCGGGCCAAGAGCGGATCAGCGAAGCGCGTCCAGTGTGGCAGTGTAGCTGATCGCCTGCTTCATCGTCATCTCCCCTGCCGCGGCATGAAGGGCGGTGTCGCCCTCCAACTTGCCCGTCCGGCGCCGCGAGAGAAGCCGGCCCGGCTTCGGCGCGAACACGAAGTAGCCGTCGTCCGTCCCCTGGAGCTGAGACGTGGCACGCATGCCGGCCTGGTTGGGCACGGGCCCCTCTTCATTGATGACGATTCGCTGCTTCATCGACACGATCAGCGCCGGCGTCCCGCCCGCGACCGTATCACGCTCAACGCGATAGTCGGCCGTCGTCGCGCGACGAGAATATTTGTCCGCCGTGCTGTCGCTCCGCACCGTCGTATCCGACCAGGCCAATCCGACCACCAGCGGCTTCGCCGGAAGGCGAAGGAAGAAGTCGTCGAACTGGTGGGGGAGGTCGGTAATCCCCTCGAGGCTGACCGGAAACTTGGGCGCCTGTACGAGCTTGATCTGGCCACGCGAACCGAAGCCGAGCCGGAAGGGCTGCTTGAGCGCCGAGTCGGTGGCGGGCCGCTGATCGCCCGCCGCGCTCGTGGCCGCAACAAAGAGCGAGTCGTACCACGCACGAGCGGAGTCGCCGCGCATGCGCACGATGGAGACCGTCGAGCGCTGCTCGACGGTGATCGGAAGCTCGCCCTGCGGCGTGGTGATCACGACCTTGCCCTGCGTCACATCGCGGAAGCGAAGGGTGTCGCCGGACGACGCGTAGGTGGTCTGAGCGGCAGCGGGCAGCGAGCAGGCGAGGAGCAACGCGGCCACTGCGATACGGCGCGACATGATCTGAGGGATGGTGAGGGACGTTGTTCGGCGGCGAGGTCTGCACCGAGATCGCCGGTGCACTGCGATACGAACCTAAGACCGCGGCAGTTTCGGCGACACGTGTCGGCCGGCAGCGCGTCCTCGCCACGCGCCGTGCGGGTACCGCTCAACCGACGTTCGCGCCACTGTTTACGGGGCGACGCCGCGGACGTACCTTCGCTCGTCGCCCCGGTCCCTCCCCAGCAGCAACGCGAGCTCGACGGGGTGACACCGGCCCGGATGCGCGGGTGCGTGCTCCCACCGGAAGACGAGACATATGCAGATCGTCGACGGGACTCGCGCCCGATCCATTCTCGCCCTGATCGCTCTTGCCGTCGTCGTCGCCTGTGGCGGCGACGCAGCCAGCGGCGTGACTCCGGTGTCGTCGACGGACGCGCCGCCCTCGGTCGCCAGCGCCAACGTCGCCGTCGCCGCCACGGTGGGGATCGCGCTCACCTTCGACGCCACGAAGAGCGGCGCGGCGTTCTCAGCTGGCGGCCCGCTCACCTACTCCGTCGTGTTCTCCGGCTCGCCGAACGGGCTCGTCGCGTCCGGCGGCACGATCACGGGAAAGCCGGCAACCACCGGGACGATCCAGGCCACGATCACGGCGACGGATGCGCTCGGCCGCAGCGCGAGCGATCGGTTCGCCATCGTCACCTTCGAGAGCAGTCTCGGCACACCGACGCTCCCGACTCCGATGTTCCCGTACGACGACGCGGGCGCACCGCTGCCGCCGCACTTCGTTGCGGTCGTCGGCGGCGTGTCGGTCGCGAGCATGGACAACACGCCGTCGACGAATCCGATCACCAACGCGGGCGCCACGCTGGGCCGCGTGCTCTTCTACGATCCGCGCCTCTCCGTCAATGATGCGAACTCCTGCGGCTCGTGTCATCGTCAGTCGATCGGCTTCGGCGACGCGCTCCCGTTCAGCGTCGGGTTCGGTGGCGCGCTGACGCCGAGGCATTCGCCGGGTCTCGCCAACACGCGGTTCTACAAGCGCGGACGCTTCTTCCTCGACGAGCGCGCCGCGTCGCTCGAAGCACAGGCGCTCGAGCCGATCCAGAACGCTCGCGAGATGGGGATGTCGCTCGACGCGCTCGCGATCAAGCTGAGCGTGACGCCGTACTATCCCGCGCTCTTCACCGCGGCGTTCGGAACGCCGGCGATCACGTCCGACCGGATCGCTGCCGCCCTCGCGCAGTTCACGCGCTCGCTCGTCTCGGGGGGATCGCGTTATGATCGCGCGTTCGACGCGACAGGCGTGCCGAACTTCGCGTCCACGCTCACCGCACAGGAGATCCAGGGCGAACAGATTTTCCGGCGCTCTGGGTGCGTCACCTGTCACGTCGGCGTGGCGCAGGTCGGCGACGCGGTGCATGTCACCGGCCTCGACCTTGCCTCCGTCGACAGCGGGGCGGGAAGCGGCGCGTTCAAGGCGCCGTCGCTGCGCAACGTCGCCGTGCGGCCACGCTTCATGCACGACGGGCGCTTCACCACGCTCGATCAGGTAATCGACTTCTACGACAGCGGAGTGCAGCCCAGCCCCGCGCTCGATGCGCGCTTGAAGGCGCCTGACGGGAGCCCACTCCGCCTTCGGCTCACCGTCGCCGAGCGCGCCGCGCTGGTGGCGTTCCTGGGTGCGCTCACCGACTCGACCTTTCTCACCGCGCCGCGCTTCTCGAATCCCTTCGCTCCGCCCAACGTGGGCCCTGTGCCCGGCGTTGGCGTGCTGATCCAGGGGAATCGTTTCAATCCGGCGGACATCGTCGTGCAGCCCGGCGCGATCGTCTCGTTCACCAACGTGGACAACGACAGCCACAGCGCCACCTTCGACCAGGCGGCGGTGGTCGGCACGCCCGTGTTCACCTCGGGCACGAGGACCGTGCAGATGCCCACCAGCCTCGGCGCCTACACATACCACTGCTCCATCCACGCGGCGATGCGTGGGACAGTGATCGTCGGCCGCTGACGATCTCGACCGGGGTCAGAGCCCGGGGTCAGAGCCCGTCTGACATCACAGTGACACCGTATTTGGCCCGGTGTGTGCTTTACGTCACACTCGTGATGACACTGGTGTCGCCGTCGGGAGTAACGATGGGCAAAGACGAGATCGCGCATTGCTGCGCCGAGGTCCTGGCGAGCGCGGGGCCAATGGCAGCGCTGCGCTTTCTCAACGAGCGGACGCGCTTCCGCTTCACGGGCGTGTATCACGCCCAGCCACCGCTGCTGCGCAATCTTCATCTGTACGATCGCGAGAATCCAACGCTGAACGCATCCGGTGCCGTCACGCGACTCGACGAGACGTACTGCGCGATCGTCTGTACCGGCGACCATCCGTTCACCACGACCGACGCGCCAGCGGACGCGCGGCTCACGGCGCACACCGCGCGCGAGAACGTCATCTCGTATTGCGGCGTTCCGATCAGACACGAGAGCGGTCGCGTGTGGGGCACGCTGTGCCACTACGACGTGCGGCCGCGCCTGGTCTCGCCGTCGGAGATCGAGGTGCTCACGCTCGTCGCCGCCTGTTTCGCACAGCAGCTCGCCGGAGCCTCGCGCTCGACCTGACGCGCCAGGCTGCGTCGTCTCGCCGCCTCAGCGAACGACGCGCGACATCGCCTCGATGTTCGAGCGCACGATGAACGCGAAGATCTCGCGTGCCGAATCCGAGGCGATCGTTCGAGCGGCGGGGAGAATACGGCCGGGAATCCGCGCGTCACCGAGCTGCGACCGTACGCGCTGCGTCACGTAGGTCGGCGCGCCCGGCGGGATCTGCTGCACGTCGTCGCGCCCATAGACGATGACATTGAGGTTCTCGATGCCCGGCACGTCCTTGTAGAAGCGTCGCAGCAACTCGCCGAACTCCGCGGTGCCGACGACGGCATACACCGGCCGACGGAGCAGCAGTGCCCACTCCCCGCCGGCGAGCTCGGGACGCACATCGATCACGATGACTTGCTTCTTCAGCTCGGCCGCAAGCGTTCGCGTCCATTCCGCATGCGCCGCGGTCGTCACTACCAGATCGGCGCGCCGCAGCGAGATCGTGGGCGCGCTCGCGCCGCGTACCTCTTCAGCCAGCAGCCACTCGGCTTCCATCCCGAAGTCGTCGCGCAGCTCGCGGCAGAGCCCGAAGCCCTGGTCGCTGGTGGTGGCGATCGCCACGGCGCGCAGACGCAGCGTCTCCAGCGATCGCCGCAGCCACTCGTGCAGCTCGGGCCCGGGGATTTCGCGTCCAAGCCCCTCGGTGAGCATGTCCGCCAGCCAGCCTTCGGGCAGGGGCGGGATGCCGCCGTTTGAGGTGCCGCCGCTGGCGACGTAGATGCCTCCGCGGGGCCGAAGATCCACGAGCCCTTCCGACTCGAGCGTCTTGTAGGCCGAGATCACCAACCGGTAGTCGACGTCGAACTCCGTGGCGAGCTCTCTCGACGTCGGCAGCCGGTCGCCCGCCTCCAGCGTGCCCGCCTGTACTCCGCGCAGCACTCGGCTTCGCAGCGTGTCGACGATGAGCTCGCGAGAGATGGTCATGGCCCGGGGAAGATATGGTCGAGCACGGAAGCGTGAATTTCGCCTATCTGTTCATACATACGCTGCAATTCAGTGTCCGGATGTTATCTGATACAGAATTTATGAACAGATGGCGCATGAAATGCATAGGTGATTCGCGTCACGAACGCAGGGCGCGATTCGATTCCGGCCGAATGCGCTTGAAGTCCGGCCGGGATGGGAGAGTGAAGATGTCAGAGGGAGATGGCAACATCGTCGTGAGTCGCGCGGAGGATCTCTGGCGCGTGGCCACGAGAAGGAACTTTCTGAAGGTGCTGGGGCTGGGGGGCACCATTGTGCTGATGCCGAGCGTGTTCGCCGCCTGCGATGACGGCACGGACGGCGTAACCAATCCCGGCGGAGGATCGGCGGCGCTGAACCTTTCCAACGACATCGGCATCCTCAACTACGCCTTCGCGCTCGAGCAGCTCGAGGCGGCGTTCTACACGGCTGTCGTCGCATCGGCCGCGTTTGGCGGCATGACGGCCGAGCAGAAGGAAGTCATGATGGATCTGCGCGCGCACGAAGTTGCGCATCGCGAGTTCCTTCGCGCCGCGCTCGGTTCGGCCGCGATCGGCGACCTGGCGTTGAACAGCGCCAACGTCGCCACAGCCGTTTCGAGCACCGCCATCATTCTCAAGAACGCCGAGGCGTTCGAGGATCTCGGTGTGAGCGCGTACAACGGTGCCGGCAAGTACATCCAGGACGCCAACTACCTGCTGCTCGCCGGCAAGATCGTGTCGGTGGAAGCGCGTCACGCCGCGGCCATCCGCGACCTGCGCGAGGGACTGTCGCTCGCCGGTACGCCGGCCGGCACCCGCTTCGCTGGCGACGACGTCGTCAATCCGCAAGGTCTCGACGTGAAGACCGAGCCAGCTGGCGTGCTGACGCGCGTGGGAGCTACGCAGCTCGTGACCACTGCCATCTCGATCGCCACTCCGCCCACCGTCACCGCAGCGACGGCAGATGCACCTCCGCCGCCCACCCCGTGACCTCGCGTCGCATACAGGAGCAATGGAACATGGATAGCAACGATACGATCCTCGGCGCGATCGACCCCGAGATCACGGAGCGCCTCGTCTCGCGCCGCGACGCGATTCGGCAGGGCGCGTCGATGAGCACGAAGGTCGCCGCCGGACTCGCGATGGCGTCGGTGCCGATCGCACTCGCCGCGATGACGAAGGACGCCTTCGCTCAAGCGCCCGCCAGCGTCACGGACGTGCTGAACTTCGCCCTCGCGCTCGAGATCTTCGAGAACGAGTTCTACAAGGCGGTGCTCGGCACCAGCTCGTCCGCGGCGCAGAACACGGCATTCGCGCCGGTGCGCGCCCAAGTGCCCGCGGCCGCTCTGCCGGTGTTCCAGCAGATCCAGAAACACGAGACGCAGCATGTGGCCTTCCTGCTGGCCAATGGCGCAACCAACTCGCTGAATCTCACGGCTGACAGCTTCGACTTCAGCGGCAACCGGGGCAGTGGCGTGCCGGGCTCGTTCGCTCGCGCGACCACCGAGCTGCAGTTCCTGCTCGCCGTGGCGCAGGGCGCCGAGGACACCGGTGTGCGCGCGTACAAGGGACAGGCGGGAAATTTGCTCGCCAGCGGCAACCGTGCGGTGCTCGAAGCGGCGCTGCGCATCCACTCCGTGGAAGCGCGTCATGCGTCGAAGATCCGCCGTCTCCGTCGTGCGAACGGCGCGCCGGGCGTGGTGAAGTACAGCGGCACCATCTCTGGCGGCGGCGCTGCGGCAGCGGGCGCGGGCAACATCACGCCGGCTCCTGATGCAACGGTCGTCGCGGCATTCAACGCCATCTACGGTGGCGAGGACGTCACGATGCAGGGGAGTGTGAGCATCACCGGGTTGCCCAACCTTCCCGCTGGCTTCGACGCGCTCGCGGCGAGCGAGGCGTTCGACGAGCCGCTGACGAAGGCGCAGGTGATCGCGATCGTGCAGCCGTTCTTCAAGCCGACGCTGGCCTGACGGGGCGATGGGTGCCGAGGTGATGGCTGCCGCGGCGTTGAAGAAGGCGTTCGGCAGCTGAGATCCACCCGGGGTCAGAGCCCGGGGTCAGAGCCCGGGGTCAGAGTCGAACTTCGACTCTGACCCCTTCTGCCCCGGGTGAACTCCCGGTCGCGACGGAGAATTGACGTCCCCTCGCGACCGGGAGTTTTCATTGAGCGCTTCCACGACACCATCGTCGGATCACTCGACGTCGTTCCACCATGCGTGGATCGTCGTCGGCATCACCTTTTCTCATCCTGCTCGTGTCCGCGGAGGTGCGCGCGGTTCCGGCCGTGCTCATGCTGCCGCTCGAGCACGAGTTCGCGTCGCTGCGCACCACCACCTCCGCTGCGCTCTCGGTCAACATCCTGCTGTACGGTCTCACCGGGCCCTTCGCGGGCCCGCTGATGGCGCGCGTCGGCGTGCGACGCGTGGTGCTGACGGCGCTCGTGCTGCTCGGCGAACCTGCTCGCGCTGATGGGGCTGTGCGACCTCGTCGGCACCACCGCGGCGGGATGGATGTCGGACCGGTGGGACAGCCGTTATCCGCTCGGTGCGTATTACGGACTCCGCGGACTGTCGTTGCTCTTCCTGCCGTTCGCGCTCGCCGGAGCGGAAGCGTCGCTCATCATCTTCGCCGTCGCTGCGTGTAAGCGCGAGCGACGACGGAAGGAATGTCAGCCCCCGATCCCGCGCGACGAACGAGCGCGACGACCAGACGTCATGCACCACGAGCGCGACGCAAGCGTACCGTCTCCGCACTACGTCGGCTGTACCCGAAGTAGATGACGAACCCCACCGCGAGCCAGACCACCAGACGCGCCCAGGTCTCCCCCGGCAAGCTCGCCATCTGCGCGAGGCAGATCAGCGCGCCGAGGATCGGGACGAGCGGTACGGCCGGAGCTCTGAACGGACGATGAAGCTCCGGCGAGGTGCGGCGAAGGAGTACGAGTCCAATACACACGAGCACGAAGGCGAGCAGCGTGCCGATGCTCACGAGCTGGCCGAGCTTCTCGATCGGCGTGACCGCGGCGACGAGGGCGACGATCGCGCCGGTGAACATCGTGCTCAGGTGCGGCGTGCGAAATGTCGGATGCACTCGGCCGAACAGCGCGGGAAGCAGTCCGTCGCGCGCCATCGAAAGGAAGACGCGCGTCGCTGGCCGGCGTCAGCACGGTCTCGTGCTGGTTCACGCCCGTTCGCGCGTTGTCGTTGTGTTGGGTGAGCACGTCGACCTGCGCTAACGCTCGCGTCGCGCCCAGGTGGGTGAGGCAGGCGACGAGCGCGACGCACCACAGGCCTGGCGCGACACGCCGACTGATCACTCACCGCTTCCTTCTGAACAGCGTGAGATCGATCGACTCCGCCATCGCGCGGTAGCCGGTGTCGCCGGGGTGCAGGTGATCGCCCGAGTCGTACGCGGGAAGAAACTGGAGCGGGTTGGCCGGATCGCGCGTTGCCGCGTCGAAGTCGATCACGCCGTCGAACTCGCCGCTCGTGCGAATGAAAGCGTTCACCGCCGCGCGCCGCGCCTCGTGCGCGGGCGTGAATGACGCGCGCGGTAGTGCTGGTGTCAGCGTCGCGCCGAAGATCACGACGCCGCGATCGTGCGCCCGCGCGATGAGCTGTCGATAGCCGAAGATGATGTCGTCGGCCGTAATGCCGTCCACCGCGCTGCGGCCGATGTCGTTGATCCCCTCGAGCAGGATGACGTGCGTCAGCCCCGGCGTCGTGAGCACGTCGCGGTCGAACCGCGCGAGCGCGCTCGGGCCGGCGCCGTAGGTGAGCACGCGACCGCCGGAGATCCCCGCGTTCACCACCGCCTTCATCGGCTCGCCACTCGCGAGCATCCGCGCGGCGAGCACGTTCGGCCATCGCGTGTTGGCGTCGCGCGTGGAGAGCGCGCCGTCGGTGATCGAGTTGCCGATCGCGACGATGACGCCGGTCGTCGCGCGGTTCGTCACGTCCACGCCGACGAGAAAAGGCCAGATCTGGAGCGTCGTGTCGGGCGCGAACCCGCGCGCGGATACGACGTTTCCATGCCCAACGTAGTTCGTCTGCAACCCGAGCTGATGTCGCGTGGCGAGCCGAGTGGTGTCGGCCAGGTGAAGGCTCACGGTGAGATCGCGCAACGCAGGCACGGTGAACGGCGTCGCATCGCTGAGCGCCACCGCACCGGGCAGCAGTCGCACGTAGGATCGTCCACCGAAGGTCAGCGCGCGGTCGCTCGCCTCGACGATCGACGCACCCGAGTCGCGAAGAGCGACGCGCGCGGCATCGATGACGAGGGGACGGTCGCCGTACTCGTTGGAGACCCGGATGCGCACGGCGTCGCCGCCGATCGACGTTCGAATGACGAGACGCAGTGTCTGGTCGAACAGACTGGGCGTGCGATCGACCGAATCGCGCGGAGGGCGGCGCGGCGCGTCCGATGGGCTCGCCGTCCAGGTCGCGAACCAGCGCGGCGACGCCGGCCCACTCGCGACGTTCGACGACGTCGCGCACGCGGAGAGCGCGAGCGGGACAAACAGGAGGCGATGAATGCGCATGGTCTCAGTGTTCCGACTGGCCAGGGATCTCCGGAATGCCCGGATCGTCGAGGATCTGCACCGCTGTCGCGGGACCGAAGTTCGCCCAGTCCCATAGCACCCACACGACCTTCTTGTCCGGTGTGACCTCTACGAGCTGCGGACCCTTTCCGTTGTCGCCACGCGAGCAGATGATCGTGTTGCCATTCGCCAGCCGAGTTGCGCTCTGGGTGTTGATGAACCGGTACGCCTCGGGGAGATCGGTCGGCCGCAGCTCCCACACCGTCTCCTTCTTCGCGTTCACTTCGCGCGTGAGGATGTCCTTCTCGTTGGTGATGAGCGTGTTGCCGTTCTTGAGTCGCACCGCCGCCCACGGGCTCGCGATGTCGTACCGCCACACCTCCTTGAAGTCCTTATCGTACTCGACGACCTGGTTCATCGTCAGAAAGGAAATGAGATACGTCCCCTGCGGCGTGACGCGTGCTCGGCGGAACTGGCCGTGCACCGACTTGGGATCGGTGAGGCTCGGCGCCGGCAGCGCGTGCTCCACCTCGACCTTGTTGGTCGTGATGTTCACCACCATCAGCTTGGGCGGCAGTCCGTTCATCACGAACATCACCTTGTCCGTGCCGATCGGCTGCGCGGCATGGATCTCCGAGCCTGCTGGTGCGTCGTAGCGCCAGACGACCTTCTTGTCGGGCGTGACCATCGCGACGTACTGCATCCGGGTAAAGAGCACGTTGCCGTTGGAGAGCATCCAGACGTCGTCGTATTCCCAGCCTGGGCCGGTCTGATACGTCCAGACGATCTTCCCGTCGTTGACGAGGAGGATCCGGTTATAGCCTTCGCCGACGTAGAGCATCGGATGCTGCGCCATGCCGTTGCCCGGCAGTCCGGCGGGGATCGGCTTGTCCCAGGTCCGCGCGGGCACCTCCGTCTCGGCGGGGCCGAGCGCAGGCACGCCGGCCGCGGCGAAGCGAGGGAGCTGCGCCATGAGCGGCGTCGCGCTCGGCGAGGCGGCCCCGCGTCCGGACGTCGCGCAGCTCGCGAGGAGCGATACGAACCCGAGCAGCAACAGCACGCGCGATCCCCGCATTGTCCGTCTCACGTCGCTCACCTCGTGGAAGAGTTCCTTGTCACCGCTGTAAGGAACTCTACGGAACGAACATGATCCATTTCAAGGGGGGCAAGGGGGTCAGCGTCCCCCTGAGTCGCCTCCAGCGATGTCGGGTTCCTTGTCGCTCTCCTTCGGCGACTTGCCGACGCTCCAGTTCGCGCTGAGCACCAGCCCGCGATCGGCGCGGCGACGGTCGGAGACCTGGAAGAAGCGCGGGTCCGTCGTGGTGAACCGCTCGCGCGACGCGTTGAACGGGTCGATCACGCGCAGGGTAAGACTGAGCTGGTCGCTCATCAGCTTCTGGCGCCCCGCGAGACTGAACCGTGTGCGAGCGGCGACCCGCCCCTGCTCCACCGTCATCGGCGCCTGATAGAACAGCAGCGTCTGCACGTCCTGGGTCTTCGAGACGCGGAACGACGCGTTCGTCCGCGCAGTCCAACCGAACGTTTTGGCCGAGAGGCTCGCGTCGAGGTTCGACGCGTTGCTCACCTGACGATACGCGCTCGCACCGATGAATCCGCCGAGGCGTCCGCCGTGCAGCGCGACCGTCGCATCGGCGCCGTACGAATCAGTGCTCGCGACGTTCGCGAACGTGCGCGTGGAGACGCCGAGGCTGTCGATGCTGCGAAGACTGCGCACCGCGTCGAGCGTGTGGCGGTAGAATGGCGTGAACTGCACCGTCGCATGCTCGGCCGACTGCTGGAATCCGAGCTCGAGGGCGCGGATGTACTCGGGCTTCAGATAGGGATTGCCACGCGACACGTTGAGCGGATCCTGATAGTGGATCGTCGGATCGATCAGGTCCGTGTCGTCGGGACGACGGATGCGCGTGGAGTAGCTCAGCTTCACCTGGCGCGCGTCGTCGACGTTGTAGGCCACGAGTGCGCTCGGGAAGACGCTGTTGTATGCGTTGTCGTAGGTGGCGTTCTGCATGTTGAGATGAAACTGGGTAGACGCCCGCTCCACGCGTACGCCGCCCTGAAGCGAGAACTTGCCAGCCAGCGCGTTGATCATCCCGTACGCGGCGTTCACGTTCTGGTCGTACGTGAAGTCGCTCGTGCGCGTCGGATCGGGCGTGTAGGTGCTCCGAGTCGTGTCGAGCACGCGTGTGTCGAGCGTCGTGTGGAAGGTCTGAAGCGCGCCCTTGTAGCCCGTTTCGAGGCGCAGGTTGGTGGCGATCGGCCAGCGGTAGTCGATCTTGAGCGCGTTCTCGTTCGGGTGCTCATACCCGAGCTGCGATTCGCGCGACAGGATGCCGAGCGGGATGCCGTCGCTGGCCAGCGTGCGCGACGTGAAGTCGTTCGGCCCTCCTTCCCTGGCGCGGAAGACGCGCAGCTCGCTCGAGAGATCGTGCCGCTTGCCCGCGAACGCATGCTTGAACGCGAGCGTCGACTCGAAGTTGAACTCATGGTTCGTTCCGCTGCTCAACCGGTCGTCGGTGCTGGTGAGCGCGCGCGCCGCGTCGAGGTTCCGGTAGACGATGTTGTTCGTCTCGGCCTCCGTCCGCGTGCTGTACATGAGATCGGCCGACAGCTCGTCCTGTTCCGTGAGCTTGTAGCCGGCGCTCCCGGTGAGCGTGTGCGCGAGCGGGATCTGGGTGCGCCTTCCCTTCTCGAGGAGGAAGGTCGTCGGCTGGAGATACAGGTTCTCGCGATAGATCGAATCACTGCGCGGTCGGTTGTCGCGCAGGAAGCCGTAGCTTCCGTACAGCGACAGCGCACCGTGCTGATAGCCAAGATTGCCACCGACCTCGGCGCGGCCGGTCGTGCCGCCGGTGAGCGTGAACCCGCCGCTCGTCCCGGCGTCGGTCTCCTTGCGCAGCACGACGTTGATGATCCCTGCCACACCTTCGGGATCGTCGCGCGCGGACGGATTCGGGACGACCTCGACCTTCTCCACCATGTCGGCGGGAAGCTGCGCGAGGAAGTTGCCGAGCTGCGCGGGCTTCATTGGGCTGGGACGCCCGTTGATCTGCACCACCACGCCGGAGTTGCCGCGCAGGCTCACCACGTTGTCGATGTCGACGTCGACGGACGGCACGTTGCGCAGCACGTCGAGCGCGTTGCCGCCGCGCGTCGTCGGCATGTCCTTCACGACGTACGTGTTCCGGTCGGGGGCGAGCTGCACGTCGCGCTGCGTCTCGGTCACGACGACGCGCTGCATCTCCACCGCGACCGCCTTGAGCACGACGTCACCGACGTCGACGCCTGGCGCGCCCGCCGCGAGCGTGAATGGCAGATCGCGGAGCGCGTAGCCGAGTGCGCGGACGCGGACGCGGTAGCGACCCGGCTGGAGTCCCCGAACTCGGAACGAACCGTTCGGTTCGGCCGCCGCGCGCGCGACGGAGCCGGTGCCGCCGGAGACTCCGACGTCCACCGTCGCCGCCGACACCGGCACCATGCTGGCCCCGTTTACGACGCGACCCTTGATCTCACCGCTCGGCACCAGAGCCTGTGCGCGAGCGAAGTTCAGTGGCGCGTGAGCAAGAAGAACCGACAGTGCGCAGGCACGTACGAATCCGTTCAAGTAGTTCTCGGCAGTTTGAAAATGGTGCTGCGCGTCAGCGCTCGAGGACGAGCAGCGTGAACGAGCCGGGGATCATCGGAGCGCGGCGGCGTCCGGTCTGACCGGGCGCGGCAGCCGGCATCGGGCCCGCCTTTGCCGAGACGGTGTACACGCGATGCGACTTGGGATCGAGCGTCATCGTGCGCGCCCCAGGCATCGTCGTCACTGTGGAAATGACGCGATACTTGTTCGGCCCATCCTCGTGCACCACGGTCATAGTGCCCGCACCGTTCGACGCGAACGCGAGTCCGGTGGCGGCATCGTACGCCGCTGCATCGACGCCTTCACCGATCGGCAGCGTCTTCACGAGCTTTCCTCGGCGCGTGTCGGAGACAGCCATCAGTTTGTTGCCGCATACGCTGAAGAGCCGTTCATGCGCCTTGTCGAGCGCGATGCCGCTGTTGTCCTCGCAGGGCGCGATCGACCACCGGCGCACGACCTTCATCGCCGGCCCGTTCACCTCGACGATCTCTCCCTTATCGGCAATGTTGATGTAGATCGTGCCCGCGCCGTCGGTCACGCCCGACTCCGGCTTGCCGCCGAGCGGAATCGTCCCGGCGAGATCGCCACTCGACGGATCGAGCACCGAGGCGGTGTTCGCGTCGCCATTGAAGGTGAAAATCCGCTTCGCGACCGGATCGTAGAGTAGCGCGTCGTCGTCCACGCCGACCATCGTCTTCTTCAGCACGGCGAGCGTGCCGAGATCGAACATCGTCACCATGCTGTCGGCGCCCGACGTCGCGAAGCCGTGATTGGTCGTGTAGGCGAATGCGACGCCATGTCCGCGATCGAGGCCAGGGATCTCACCGACGATCTTTCCGCTCGTCTGATCGACGACCATGACCCGGTCGGAGCGCGCGATGAAGAGGCGGCCGCGCGCCGTGTCCACCGCGATGTAGTCCCACCCGCCTTCACCGCCGAGGGGGATGCGCTGCGTTACGTGATAGCTGGCGGCTCGCGCCTTCTGCGCGCCCGCCACCGCGGGGGCGGCGACGCCGAGCAGTATTGCGAGACCGGCGACAGCGCGCCGCACGACGAGGGTCGTGAGAGAGTACGTCATGTTCGATGTCAGGAAGAAGTGTTGATGTCGGCGATTCCCGAGGACCGACTGCCGGAGCGATCGCGCGCGACGCCGAGCAGGACGAGCGCCGCCGACAGCCAGGCAGTTCCCGCCACGACGCCGCCGATCACATCGCTGGGATAGTGGACGCCGAGGTAGACCCGGCTGAAGCTGGTGAGCAATACGAGCAGCACGGCGATGACGAACAGCGGTCGCTGGTGCGTGCGCCACCACGGGCTCACCATGGACGCCACGAAGACGAGCATGACGTAGGCGATCGTGGACTGCATGGCGTGCCCGCTGGGAAAGCTGTAGGTATGGCCGTGCAGATACGCGCCCGCGTACTCGGGCCGACCGCGATGGACGAACTGTTTCAGAATGAGCTGCACCAGCACGCCGCCGACGTTGGTTCCGAGCCAGGCGGTGAGCAGTACGTGATGTCCACCGCGCCAGAGCCACGCGCCGACGACAAGCACCGTCGCCCACACCCCCACCGAGCCGAGCGCCGTGAGCGCGTTGAACACGGCAAGCCCGCCGCTGGTCACGTGCTGGTGCGACCACGCGTTGAGGAACCGGTCCGCACCCACGAGCGCGTCGTTGTCGAGCACTTCCTCGAGCAGGCCGCTGAACGCCCAGACGGCCGCGGCGAACACGACGATGCCGAGCGTGAGGCGACGGCCGACCGCGGAATGCCGATCGACCCGCGCACTCAGGAACCGGGTGACGGTCGCTCCGATGCGCGAGCGAGCCGCCGCGCGCGCCGGTTCAACCGTCACGACTTCTTGGTGCTCTTCTTTTCCTTCGCATCCGCGGCGGCTTCCTTCCGCATCATCGCGGGCGTCTCATGCTCGTGGGCGACGACCGCGCCGGTGATTGCGTCCACGGCGATCTCCTCGATGCCGCTCTTGCCGGCGACCTTGATGTCGTACGAGTAGATGAGCTTCCCGTGCTCACGCTCGAGCTCACCGTCCTGCACCTTCCCGCCAGGCACTGCCTTGAGCGCCGTCTCGCGCGCCGACGTCTCGCTGACCTTTGCTTCGGCGCTCAGCTTGGCGTCGAGCGTAATGTGCGGACCCTGCATCTTGCTCGCGGCCTGGGCGCTCGCGGTCTCTGCGGTGAGCAGCGCTCCGGCGCTCAGCGCCACGAGTGTGAAGATCGTTTTGACGGACATTGGTGCCTCCCGGTATTGAACTGCGCGTGGGCGCGGACCTGCGCTCACGTTGCATCAGAGGATAGGCACCGGACCTTTCGGCACGATTACACTTGCGTCGGCCCTTGGGGAGACGCCGTCGACCGGGGAAGCTGCGCCTGGAATACCGTCTCAGCGGGGGCGGAGGACACGAGGGTGAGCGAGCCGCCATGCGCCTCGGCCACCCAACGCGCGATCGCCAGTCCCAGCCCCGCCCCACCTGCTTCGGAGTCGTCGTCGCGCGCGTGCGCTTCGTCCGCCCGGAAGAAGCGCTCGAACACGTGCGTCCTGGCCGCCTCCGGAATGCCCGCCCCCCGGTCGATCACCTGGAGGCGGTGCCCCGACGCCTCGCTGTCCAGGCGCACGTCGACCGTGGAACCAGGCGGCGCGTGCTTGATCGCGTTGTCCAGCAGGTTGACGAGCATCCGGCGCAACAGCTCCTCGTCGCCGTGATACGCGTGGTCCATCGACGATTGCGCGCCGTCCGGCCGATCGGCATCGAGCGGGACGGCGGGATGCATCGTACAGCGCACGTCGACCGATCGCGCCATCGCGAGCGAACGCACCGCGCGCGTGCAGTCCACCACGAGCTCGTCGAGGTACATCGCGCGCGACTGCAGTGGCTGCTGTCCCGCGTCGGCGCGCGCCAGCAGGAACAGCTCGCCCACGATTCTGGACAGGCGTCGGCCTTCGGCGCGCACCACCTCGAGCGCACCGCGGTATTCGTCGGCCGAGCGCTCGCGCTGTGACAGGGCGACGTCAGCTTCGCCGCGCATGATGGAGACCGGTGTGCGCAGCTCGTGCGATGCGTCGGCCATGAAGCGGCGTTGCTGCTCGAATGCGGCGTCGAGCCGAGAGAGGAGATCGTTGAACACCGTGGCGAGTGCGCCCAGCTCGTCGCGCGGATTGCCGACCGGGAGGCGCTCGTGGAGGCTCATCGCGCCGATCTCGGCGGCGCGACCGCTCATCGCCGCCACCGGCGCGAGGCTGCGCCGCGCGAGCGCGTACCCGCCGAACCAGGCGAGGAGCAGGCCGAGCGGAATCGCGATGAGGAACCCCGTCCGCGTGTCTTCGAGCAGCTCGCGCTGATCCGCGAGCGACTCGGCGGCGACGATCGTGAAGCGTTCGCGCCCCAGCGAGACAGGGAGCATGTAGAGGCGCTTCGCACCGTCACCCTCACCGACGGTGGTGAACCGCGCGAGCGTCGCCCCGTTCGAGCCAGCGGAATCGATGATGCTGAACGCTACGTTGCGCATTCGGAACTCGGTGAGCGACTGCTGGATCGCCGTGTCGAGCGGCACCTCCTCGCGCTCCGCCGCGATGTTGGCGCGAAGCGCGTTCGTGGACTCCTCGAGAAAGCGATCTTCCCGATGGCTCACCGCACGTTCGAGCCAGAGATCCGTCGCCGTCGCGAACGCGATGAGGATCGCCGCGAGCACCGCCGTATACCAGAAGGCGAGTCGGCCGCGGACGCTATCGAGCATTCGTGTCGCTCACTCGGCCGACGGCAGCAGCGCGAGCAGATATCCTGCGCCGCGCCGCGTGTGAATCAGTGGCGTGCGGCCGTCGTCGACCTTTCGTCGCAGGCGCGTGACGCAGACCTCGAGCGCGTTGGAGAGCGGATCGTGATTGTCGTCCCAGACGTGCGCGCTGATCTCGGCGCGGCCGACGACGCGGCCGGCGTTGCGGGCGAGGAACTCGAGCAGCGTGTACTCCTTGGTCGTGAGGGGCAGCAGGACGCCATCGCGCGACGCCGTCTGACCACGCGTGTCGACGACGAGGTCGGCGACGACGATCTCGCTCTCCCGGATGTCGCGCCCTCGGCGCAGGAGCGCCCGCAGCCGGGCGAGCAGCTCGGCGAACTCGAACGGCTTGGCCAGGTAGTCGTCGGCGCCGGCGTCCAATCCCTCGATCTTGTCGGCGAGGGCGTCGCGCGCCGTGAGCATCAGCACCGGCACGGACGACCCGCGCCGCCTCATCTCGCGGCAGACGGAGAAGCCGTCGCGCTTCGGCATCGTCACGTCGAGCACGACGAGGTCGTAGTCGTTCACCGCGGCCTGCACCACTGCGGCATTGCCGTCGCTCACGACGTCCACCGCGTACGCATGCTCGCGAAGCCCCTTGGAGAGCATCGCGCTGAGATACGGATCGTCTTCGGCCAGCAGTAGTCGCAACGGCTCCTCGTTTTGCGCTCTCGTCACGTGCGTCAGTTGTCGATCACGTCCATCGCGTTCGCCCGCGGCAGCGCCACCGTGAACGTCGTACCCACGTTGAGAGTGCTCCGAACCCGCAGGTCCCCGCCCATCCCGCGCGCCAGATCGCGGCTGATCGCGAGCCCGAGCCCGGCGCCGCTCGCCCGACCCGCCGGAGTCGCGTCCACCTGCACGAACGGCTCGAACACGGTGTCCAGCTTCTCGCTCGGTATGCCGATGCCCGTGTCGGCCACGCGGAGGTAGATGGTATCGGGATCCTCGCTCCCGTCCTGCCGCGCCACGCACTCGATCGTGACGCGCCCTCCCGCCGGCGTGAATTTCACCGCGTTCGAGAGGAGATTGATGATCACCTGCGTGAGCTTGTCGCGGTCGGCACGCACGACATGCTCGTGCGACACGTGGACGAGGTAGCTGATCCCCTTCGTCTGGAGCTGCGGGCGGATCATCGGCTCCACGCCGCCGACGACGTCGGCGAGCAGCACCGCCCGCACATCGTACTCGAGCCGCCCACTCTGGAGCCGCTCGTAGTTCAATACGTCGTTCACGTGCCGCAACAGATAGCGCTGGGCGAGCTCGATCCGGCCGAGTGCCTCGCGCTGCGCGTCGGTCACCGATCCGTAGATTCCCATCTCGAGCAGCTGCGCGTACCCGCCGATGGCGTTGAGCGGCGTGCGCAGCTCGTGGCTCATCGCCGCGAGGAACTCCGACTTCACCCGATTGGCCTTCTCCGCCTCGGCGCGTGCCGCGCGCTCGGCCTCGAGCAGCCGCGCGCGCTCGAGCGCCTGCGCGCACTGCTGCGCGACGGAAAGCGCGGTCGCACGTTCGTCACCGCTGAACGCACGCGGCGCGTCGAACGCCGCGCCGAGCACGCCGAGCACGCGTCCCTCGACCATCAACGGCATGATGGCGTTGGCGTGATGACCCGCCTCCTCGAGCATCGGCGTCGAGCCGGGATAGCGCGCCTCCCACGCGAGGCGCGACTCGAGAAAGATCGGCTGTCCCGAGCGCGCGACTTCGGCGAGCGGTATGGGAGCGCTCAGGGGGAATCGCGCCCAATCGCGTCGCTCGTTGTCGGGCATCGCGCCCGCCGACATGATCTCGAGCTCGTGCCCATTGTCCGCCAGATGGGCGATGACGATCCCCACCGCGTCGAGCACGGCCGACGCGCGCGCCACCACCGCGTCCGCAACCTCCTGCCGGGTCGAAGCGACGGCCAGTGCACCGGAGAGCGCTTGCAGACGGGCGGTGCGAGTCGTCGTGAGCGTCCGCTCGACCTCCGCTGATTCGCGCGCGGCCAGCGCGGCGCGATAGAGCCTCGCATTGTCCACCGCGAGTGCGGCGCGCCGCGCGAGGTCCTCGGCCGTCAAGAGATCGGCCGCGCTGAAGCGTCGGCCGGCCTCGCCGCTGACGAAGGTGATCGCGCCCAGCAGGCGATCCCGCGCCACCATCGGAGCGATCACGTACGCCGTCACGCCGAGCGTGCGGAGCAGCGCGAGGTGCTCCAGATCGTGCGCCGCCGCGACGAGTGCGGCGTCCGGAACGTCGAACATGATCTCGGGACGGCGTGGATGAACGACGCGCGGCGCACCAAGCAGATCGCCGGCGCGCGGGGGATAGCGGCGATGCAGCTCACGCGCCGCCGCCTCTTTCTCTGGATCAGGATGCAGGACGACGAGACGGGTGATATCGTCGGACGCCTCGCCATCCGTCGCATCACTGACGACGTCGACGATGCACCACGCATCGAGATGTGGAAGCGACATCCCGGCGATCGTGGCAAGCGTCGCCTCGCAATCCAGCGAGTCCGACAGGCAGCGACTGACCTCGGCGAGAAACGCGAATCGGTCCGCCTCTGACACGCTCACGCTGATTCCTTCGAACGGTCGGGTGTGCCCGAACCTCTGCCGCGAAGAGCCAGCATGCGCCACTCCTGGCAATCGGGAGACTAGAACATATGGCTGGGACAGTGCTCGGGCGAGGCTCGATGTCGGTCGGCCTCGCCAGCGCGGGTCGCAGTTCCGGTGTCGCCCCGCTTGCGCTTCGGGAGAGCGGTGGCGACGATCCACCCGATATCGTCGTCCGCCCTCACTCGATCCAGCGTCACATGCCGACTCGCGCCGTTTGCAGCGCCGTTGCACTGGCCCTCGCGCTCGCGCCCGCCACCGCGCGCGCCCAGTCGCGCATCACGGTCGGCGCGGCCGGCATCTACGGGCAACCCATCGGTGAGTTCTCGCAGAACGTCCGCCACGCCTTCGGACTCGACGGCTTCGGCACACTCGGCGTCGACGCGCAGGGGATCTTCAGCCTGCGTGGCGAGCTGGGATACCAGCAGTACGCCTCCAAGTCGGAGCCATTTCTCGTGTCGAGCGGCTTCGGGGTCGTCGAGCTCGAGTCGGAGACGAAGAGCGGGGTGTTGACGATGGGGATCGGCTCGCAGCTCTCCGCACCGGCCGGGCCGATCCGTCCGTACGTCGCCGGTACGGTCGGCTTCGCCCGCTTCGCTACGGAGACATCGATCAACATCCCCGCCGATCGCTCCAGCACGGGCAACAAGGAGACGCTCGACCAACAGACCGTATCGAGCGACTTCATCCTCTCCCTCGCGGCGACGGCGGGCATCGCCTTCGAGATCCCCGCGTTCGGCCGAGGGCTGCAGATCGACCTGGGCGCGCGCTATCACCGCAACGGTCAGGCGAAGTACGTGTCGTCCGAGGGCGTCGTCTACAACGGCACGGGCCGACCGACCGTGACGGCGACGCAGAGCGAGGCGGATTTCGTCGTCTACCGGATCGGGATCGCGGTGCCGCTCCGCTAGTCCGATGGTCGGTGCGCCTGGCTCGAACAGCGTGGACCTGCTCCAGAATTCCAGCGGATCTCTCCGTGAGCATCCGGGCCTCCAAATGGCCCTCTACGCGACATGCGGTGGGGCTGGCATCGTCCCTTTACTGTTACGGCTTCGCATCGGGTAGCCAGCTCCTGCTTTGAAGCTGTATGGTCGGCCTTGGTGCACCGTTGGGGTAGATGCAGACTTCAAAGGATTCTGCTGGCCCGATCGAGATCGAGATTCGGTGCCGAACGACAGCAGCCCAGACGACGCGGCGTGGCGGGCCATTGGGAGTCGTATGCGCCACGGAGTCAATCCGCGTGGACTTTTGAAGCGGTTCAAATTGTAGTTCCAGTCCTGGCGCACCGATCTGCTCAAGCCGACCCACCGATCCAACGAACGGATCTACCTCGGCAACGTCTTCAACAGCCGCTCCATCCGCGCCCGCACCTCGGCCACCTTCGGCTGCAGATCGGGATCCGCGCGCTGCCAGAGGTTCACGAACGCCGTGTAGTGCGACACCGCCTTCGCGTTGTCACCCTTCGCTTCGTACAACTCGCCGAGCCGCTTGTGCACCGGCGCCATCATCCACTGGTCGACATTGATGCGGCCGGAGCCGGGTGTCGCGAGGTAGCGCTCGAGATTCGCGATCGTCGAATCGGCATCGTTCGCCCGGTCGTACGCGAGGCCGAGCATCACGGGGAGACAGAATGCGCAGTTGGTCGGCAGACCGTCTCCCTCGACGTCCGACTTCCGGTACGCCGCGATCGCTTCCGCCGTCCGATGCTCGGCCAACAGGACGTCCGCCTCCGCCTCCAGCCGGGCGCCCTGCGCGCGACGCCGGACCGCGGTATCGGCGAGCGCGGCGTTCGTCTCCTTCAACACGGCGCGGGCCCGCTCCGGCGCCCCGGCCAGGGCGTACGCGCTCACGAGATTCAGCGTCACGTCCAGCGGCGTGGTGCTCGTGATCGGATTGGCGCGCACCGCCGCGTCCAGCCGCTCGATCGCCAGCTTCGGCTTCCCGCGCAGCCACGCGTCCTCCATCGCTCGGCGAATCTCGTCTGCGATCGGAGACGGCTGATCGCCGCGCCCCGCGCGCCTGGTGCGCAGCTCTGTCGTGACGCTGTCCGACTCGCGCAATCGTCCGCGCAGCAGCGTGATGCCGCGCTGGAAGTCCATCGCGCTCAGCGCGAGGGCGGTGTTGGTGCCGCGGGCCGTCGTGCGCGCGAGTGCTTCCACCGAGTCGAGCTGGCCGCGGAGATACAGCACGTCCGCTTCGCGTCGTGTCGTCGGGTAGGGAATCTTCCGCTCGTGCATCACGCGGGTCACCGAATCGACCGCGTCGAGCTTTCCCTGGCTCACGAGCGCGCCGGCGAGGTTGCTCAGGATCACGCCGTTCTCCGGCTCCACCGCGACGGCGCGACGATACAGTCGCTCGGCCCCCGCATAGTTGCGCGTGTTGGCGTAGCCAAGCGCCAGCGAGTTGAGCGCGTCGGTGTTGAACGAGTCGATTGCCACCGCGCGCTCGAACGCCGCGATTGCCTTGGGGCGGCTCTTCCCGACGTAGTACGCGCCCTCGACGTTGTATCGCTCGCGGTCCGGGAGCCGCTCGCGAAGGCGAAACGCCGTCGCCATCAGCGTGTCCCGCCGCTCGAGATGGAGACGCGCGTTACCGAGGCTGTAGGCGAGCTGCACGTACGCCAGGGCGAAGTTCGAGTCCCTGGCGATCGCGTCCTCGAACAGTGTGATCGCCTTCGGGTAGTCGCCATTCACGTCGTTCGCGCGGAGGCCGGCGGCGAACGCGCGCAGCGCGTCCAACGACGGCGTCGTCACCTGCGCCAGCGCCGGTGCGTCGGCCACGCTCTTGAGCGATTCGCCGATCTTGCCGCGCAGCTGACGCGTGAGCTTGTCCACCGTGGGGATGATCTCCCCCGCGTTCGCCGCCGACTCGCGATACACGGCCAGCTCGTCGCCCGACTGCGCGTTGACGAGGCTCGCGGTGATGATGTAGCTGCTCCCCACCGCGATGACGCTGCCGCTCACCACGGCCTTGATCCCCTCGCGCATCGCGATCTCGCGCGCGAGGGCGAGGTCCACGCGCGACGTCGCGGGCTTCTGCATGCGCTGCAGCGCGCCCACCACCGTGCTCGTCGACACGATGTTCACCGCGCGCGACTGCGAGAGATTCGTCCGCACCGCCTCCGACACCACCGAGCCGAGCGCCGAGTCCCTGCTGTCGAATCCGGCGACGAGCACGCGGTCCTGCGCGCTGAGCGCGCCCGACGCGAGCAGCGAGCCCGACGGCCCGATGCCGAGCACGCGCAGCACGAGATAGCCGGCGACCAGCAGCGCGAACACCGTGAGCGCCGCAATGCCGCCGCGCGTCGTGCTGCGCCACGATACGTGCGGCGCCGCCTTGACGACCACTCTCGCCAGCGTGCCCTGCGGCGCGGCGCGCACCGCGGAGCCCTGCGGCGTGTGCGTCGGCGTCGCGAGCGCGATCCGGCGCGACACGTATTGTGTGTAGCCCGTGAAGAGCATCGCCGGAAATCCGAGCGCCATGACGATCAGCGCGCCGGAGAACACCCACTCCGGCAACCCCTGCGTGTCGACGAGCAATCGCGCGACGATCGCCACGCCGACGAACGCCACCGCGTAGATCCCCATCGCCGGCAGGAACAGCCCGCGCCCACCGTAACTCGCAAGGACTGCCGAGCTCGGGACCGACGTCACGACGTCGATCTGTCGCAGCAGCTCGTCCGCGTTCGCCGGCCGCTCGGCGGGATCCTTCGCGAGGCATTGCATGACGAGCGACGCGAGCGCGGGCGGACAGTCGGGCCGGAGATCCTGCACCGGCAGCGGTGTCTCGTTCATGTGCGCCACGATCAGCTTGTGCGGCGGCAATCCATGAAAGGGCGGCTCGCCGGCGAGCAGCTCGTACGCCATGCACCCGAACGCGTAGAGATCGGCGCGGTGATCGGTGTCCGGATCGCCAGCGGCCTGCTCCGGCGCCATGTACGCCGGTGTGCCAACCGCCGTGCCGAGCTGCGTGAGCGTCGCTCCCGCGGGCCGCTCCTGCGCGGCGACGATCGCCTTCGCGATCCCGAAGTCGGCGACCACGGCGGTGCCTCCCGACAGCAGCACGTTGTCCGGCTTGATGTCGCGATGCACGACGCCGCGCTCGTGCGCGTACGCGAGCGCCTTGGCGACGTCGCGCAGGATGTCGAGTGCCTGTCCGATCGGCACCGGCCCCTTCGCGAGCCGGGCGCGGAGACTCTCCCCCTCCACGTACGGCATCGTGTAGTACGGGAGCCCGTCCATCTCTCCCGCGGCGATGACGGGCAGGATGTTCGCCTGCTGCAGCGACGCCGCCAGACGGATCTCGCGCTCGAACCGCTCGGCCGACATCGCGGCGGCGAGATCCGGGGCGAGCACTTTCACCACGACTTTGCGGCCGAGCCGGTGCTCGTCCGCGAGGAAGACGCGCGACATCCCGCCTCCGCCCAGCTCGCGCTCGATGGTGTGCGTGCCCGAGAGCGATTCTTCTACACGCTGGCGGAGGTCCATTTGAGGTAAAGTGCCGAGGGGCCGCAGAGGGCACCAGTGGCCCAGCTGATGCTTGCGGCAGGCGAGCCAGCGCAGGACCTTCCCGATGTGAAGCCGCGGGTCCGTCGGCGCCTCTCACATCATCGCCGGAGCGCATGACGGCTCGCATCGTGCTCGCGTGGGTCCACCTCCTCGCCCTCGCCATCGGTCTCGCCGGGGTCTGGAGCCGCGCTCGTGCGCTCGGTGACTCGCTCCAGAATCCCGAAGACCCGCGCGCCATCCGCCGCGCACTGATCGGCGATGCGTGGTGGGGCGTGGCGGCCGTCGCGTGGATCGTCACCGGCCTCTGGCGCCTGATCGGCGGGACGGAGAAGAGCACGTCGTACTACGTCGGCAGCAATGCCTTCCTCGTGAAGATGACGCTCTTCCTCGTCGTCGCCGCCCTCGAGATCTGGCCGATGACCACGCTCATTCGATGGCGGCGGAAGAAAGCCGAGCCCAACCCGCGCGACGCCGGGCGGATCGAGGTGATCAGCTATGTGCAGTGCGCGCTCATCGTCATGATCGTGCTCGCCGCCGTCGCAACGGCGCGTGGCTACGGCACGGCCCTCGGGGCCTCGAGCACATCGGTCACCGCACTCGACGACTCCACCAACGACGCACTCGAGCCACCTCAGCCGAGCGGCACGGAGACCGTCACGCCCGACGACGTCGCGCTCCTCACGCGCGAGATCGAGATGCCACTCGAAGGCATCGACCCCACGACGCTGCACAGCAATTTCGACGAGCGCCGAGGCGGCGGCGCTCGTCAGCATCAAGCCCTCGACATCATGTCGCCGCGCGGCACGCCCATCCGCTCAGCGGCGACCGGGCGGGTGCTGAAGCTGTTCACGAGCGCGAACGGCGGACTGATGATCTACGCGGCCGATTCGTCGGAGCGGTTCATCCTCATGTACGCGCACCTCGATCGATACGCGCCGGGACTGGCCGATGGTACGGCGATCGCGCGCGGGCAGGCGATCGGGTACGTCGGCTCGACGGGGAACGCGTCGCCGAACGCGCCGCATCTGCACTTCGCCGTGGCGCGGAGCGCGGACGTGAAGCGCTGGTCGCGCGGCAAGGCGATCGATCCGCTACCAGTGTTGGTGGGGTCCTGGATCACCGCGTTGCCACGGTGAGCCCGCCCGTCACACGCTACGGACAGGTCGCCGTGAGCCCCATCTCGTCGAGGAACCGATGCCCTTGGCTTGGCCGTCCGCCGCGCTCCTCAACGTGCGTCATCACCAGACGGTCCTTTGCCCGCGTCATGCCGACGTACAGCAGCCGCCTCGCCTCCTCGACCAGCTCCTGAGCAATGGGCTGCCTGCCTGGCCGGCCCGGAAGCTGCGCGTCCTCCACGCCGACGACGTACACGCGGGAGAACTCGAGCCCCTTCGTCGAGTGCAGCGTGAGCAGATTGACCCTGCCCCGCTCGCGCTCCGTGCCGTCGACGCGTGACAGCGCAACGCGCTCGAGCAACGCCGAGAGCTGATCCTCGAGCGGTCCGTCGCCGAGCTGCTCGAGCAACGCGCGCAACCGTCCCATCGCCGCGGGATACCGCTCGTCGGCGGACTTCTGGGCGCGAATGCGCTCCATGAGCGCGGCGCCTCCGAGCCACACGATGAGGTCGTGCGCGGTCGGCAGCGTCTCGTCGCCCTGCGCCGCGCGCTCCCTCTCGTAGTACTCGAGACAGCTGGTGAACCGTCCCAACGCGAACGGGCGACAGAGTTCTCGCAGCAACGTGCCTTCGTCGTCCAGCTCGTCGGGCCAGAGCGCGAGGGCGACGCCGAGGAAGTCGAGCGCGTGCGAGAGCGCCGTCTTCCGCGCGACCGATTCCTTCAGCGTGTGCAGCGCGAGACACACTTTCGCGAGCGCACGAGTGTCGTCGAGCGCGCGGTGCGAGTGACCCGTGTCGATCCCGAAGCGACGCGCGAGGTCCACGAGCGTCGCGCTCCCCGAGTGCAGACTTCGCGCGAGTGGGAGCGTGTCGTACGTGCACAACGTCTCGCCGGACATGCGGCGCAGAATCGGGAAATCGAAATGATGTCCGTTGTGGGCGACCACGACGTCGGTGCCACAGAACTGCCGAACGTGCGGCCACACCTCATCGAACACGGGCGACGACGCGACCTCGGCGTCCGAAATACCGTGCGTGCGCGCGGCGCCCGGCTCGATGCGCCCGTTCGGACGGACGAGCGTGGAATACTCCTCCACGATCACACGATCTCGCACGCGCACCACGGCGATCTCCACGACCTCGGCACGGTCCACGTCCCGCCCCGTGGTCTCGATGTCGAGCACCGTGAAGTCCTGAAACGCCGATGCGGAGCGCATGCATGCCGAGAGCTGGAGCGCCTTGAACAGCGCCAGCGGCAACCCGAGCACCGGCGCATCGTCGAACAGGATCGGCTCCGCGCCATCCGGCAGCGTGGCGTCCAGCGCCACGCGACGAAAACCGGCCGCGGCCAGCATCCCCTTGAGCGCGATCTCGACGCCGCGGCGACGCTCGATCCAGATCGCCTGGCCGGCGTCACGCGCGGCGCCGAGCCGGCGTGCGAGCTGGACGACTTCGGCGTGGGAGATCGGGTCGGTGAGCGCGTCGGCGTGCTGCTCGAGCGTCGTCCCGTGATCGCCGACGCGATGCGAGAGCAGCTCCTCCACGAGACCGGTCAGCGATGTGTGCTGCCGGCCGAGCGCCGGAAGATTGTCGAGCGTGTAGCACGCGCGGCGGATCCGACGGGCGTCCGCGTGCTCGCGTGGCAGCGCGCATGCCTGCTTCTGAAGCTCGTCGCGCAGCGTGCGCTGCGAGCCCTGCGCCTTCGCGCGCGCCTCGTCCACGAGCGAGCCGGGGAGCACCAGCTCGAGGAACGTGTCGTCGTGCACGTCGTCTTCAGCGGACACCACCTGCAGCGCGGCGATCACGTAGGCGACGACCGGATCCTCGGCGAACGCGCGGCCGTGCGCGAGGCGGCACGGGAGCCCCTCGGCGAGGAGACGCGCTTCGATCGCGTTGCCGATCGCATGGCTTCTATACAGCAGCGCCACGTCGCCCCAGTCGATGTCGTGCTCCGCGTGGTCTCGCCGCACGTCCTCGATCAGCCACGCGAGCTCGGCATCGTCGTTGGGAAACGTGTGCGCCACGACGGAGAACGCCGAGTCGCGGTCCGATTCGAGCACCTTCACGTCGTCGAACATGCGCGGGTTGTGCTCGACGAGCCGGCGCGCGAGCGCCAGGATGTCGCGCGTGCAGCGCCGGTTCTCGCGCAGCGTGATCCGCTCTCGCACCGCGAAGTCGTTGCTGTACGCGAGAAACACCTTGGGGTCCGCGCCAGCCCACGAATAGATCGACTGCTCCTCGTCTCCGACCGCGAAGATGTGCCGGTGCACTCGGCCCAGCTCGCGGATTACCTGATACTGGAGCGGATTGAGGTCCTGGAACTCGTCCACGAGCACGCAGTCCCACCGCGCGCGGACCCGGTCGATCACCTGCGGATCGGTGAGCAGCTCGGCCGTCTTGATCACCAGCATGTCGAAGTCGGCGACGTTCCGATCCTGGAGGAATCGTTCGTACTTCTCGAACACTGCCGCGTCGTTGCGATGCTCGAACGGCACGCTGCGCAGCCGGTGCTCGGAGAATCGCTTGAGCAGCAGTCCATTCCATCGTGAGTACTGGCCGAGCCGGCGAAGCACGGTGTGCTGGTAGCTCTCGTCCGCGATGCCGAAGCCTCGCTCGAGCCCGACGCGCGATCCGAACTCCCGCAGGAGCTCGGCGCAGAAGGCATGGATGGTCCCCGTCTTCACGGCGAACGCGCCGTCGCCAATCGTTCGTGCGAGCCGATCGGCGATCTCGCCGGCGGCCTTGTTGGTGAAGGTGAATGCGCAGATCCGGGCCGGATCCATCTCGAGCCGCTCGAGGAGGAACCGGATGCGCTCGATCAGGCAGAACGTCTTTCCTGCGCCTGGCCCCGCGAGCACGAGCATCGGCTCGGCCGGCGCCTCGATGGCGGCGCGCTGGGACGGCGACGGCACGCGACCGGGTGCGGTCGTGGTCGGAAGCGTGGTGCCGGAGCGGCTCGTGGGCGGGTGCATCGGGGTCGCCGGCATGGAGTTCCAGTCTGTGTCGAGCGTCGCGTTCACGGTAGTGAGGTCACAGTACGCACCCGTTCCCGGCGCGGACATGCATGCAGAACGTGTTATAAAACATCACGATACATAACACGTCGACTTGACGTGGTCGCTCGGCGAACATACCCTGCTGATGCGTTAATAATGGCGTGAAAAACTAACATGTTCTCGATCTGGCACCCGGAACGCCCGTACGACGGCCTCCCGCAGCTACCGCCGTCAGTGGAGCTCGAGTCTCGGCGCGTGCTCAAGCGATGCGTCGCGGCACGCTCGGCGCTGGCCGAGCTCAAGGTCGCCGCCGCGCTGATCCCGAATCCGGCCGTCCTGATCAACACCCTTCCACTGTTGGAGGCGCAGGCCAGCTCGGAGATCGAGAACATCGTCACGACCGCCGACCAGCTCTTTCAGCATCTGGACGCGGACGAAGGCGCCGACGCGGCGACGCGCGAAGCGCTGAGATATCGCACCGCGCTGCTTCAAGGCGTGAGCATGCTGGCGGAGCGTCCGCTCACCACGGCAACGGCCGAAGCGATCTGCACGCGCATCAAGGGCACGGAGATGACGGTGCGGACCGTGCCTGGTACGCGCGTCGCGAGCGCTCGCACCGGGACGGTGATCTACACGCCGCCCGAGCAGACGCAGAGCATCCGCGACCTGTTGTCCAACTGGGAGGAGTTTCTCCACGAGGACCCGCAGTCGGAGGTACTCGACCCGCTCGTGCGGATGGCGGTGGCGCACTACCAGTTCGAAGCGATTCATCCCTTCACCGACGGCAACGGCCGGACCGGGCGCATCATCAACAGTCTCTTCCTCGTCGAGCGTGGTCTGCTCGACCGTCCGATTCTCTACCTGAGCCGCTACATCATCGCCAGGAAGGCCGACTACTACCGTCTGCTGCTCGAGGTCACGCGAGATGGCGCGTGGGAGCCGTGGATCGAGTACATGCTGCGCGGCATCGAGGAGACGGCGCGATGGACGGTGTCGAAGATCGCGGCGATTCGCGCGCTCAACGCGACGGTGACGGACCACCTGCGCCGCGCGCATCCGAAGCTCTACGATCGCGATCTCGTGGACGTGATCTTCGAGCAGCCCTACTGCCGTATCCGCAACGTCGTCGATCGCGGACTCGGCACCCGGCAGTCGGCGTCACGCTATCTGCACGGGCTCGTCGACGCCGGCGTGTTGCGCGAAGTGCGCGTGGGACGCGAGAAGCTGTTTCTGAATCCGCGGCTGATGACGCTGCTCACGCGGGATTCTGACAACGGATGGGGTCAGAGCCCGGGGTCAGAGTCGCGACTCT
>JBDTOD010000043.1:0-31100 GCA_039933415.1 bacterium | reverse complement strand
AGTCCGGATTGTCGAACGCCGCGCCGAAGGCATGGCTGAGCGAATACCCCAGCTCGCCCCCCTCGTGAATTGAACCCGGCGTCGTCGGCGCGACGTGGCTGGAGATCCCGCCGGGGAAAGAGAACTGCTTGAACAGCTTCTTCAGCCCCGCTTCGTCGAGCGTGATTTCCGGATAGACCTCGCTCCACGTGCCCTCGAGATACACGTTGCCGACGATCGCCGGACCGCCGTGGCCAGGACCGGCGACGTAGAACATGTCGAGATCGTATTGCTTGATGACGCGATTCAGGTGCACGTAGATGAAATTCTGTCCCGGGGTCGTGCCCCAGTGCCCGACGACCAGCGGCTTCACGTGGGCCAGCGTCAGCGCCTCTTTCAGCAGCGGATTGTCGTAGAGATAGATCTGGCCAACGGAGAGGTAGTTGGCCGCACGCCAGTACGCGTTCATTCGTTGAAGCAGCTCCGGCGTCAGCGTCGGTGCATTCATTGATTTGAACGCTGCGGTGTTCGGCTGGACGCTGACGGCACGGCGCATCGCGACTGCGGCGGATTCCATCTCGACGCCGCCACTCGGCGTACTCGCTCGGCGCAGTTTCGCCGCCTCATGTCGCGCGCTCACTCCGGCGCCGCTGAACACGGCGCGCGCATGACAGACCCCACCGTCGGTCCTCCCAGCCATGGCCCACTGCTGGTACAAACAGCAACGTCAACTCCGTCCAGCCACACCCATGCGATCGTCATCAACCACTCCTGCGTATTCCTCACTCGTCATCGCCTCAGAACGACAGTTACCTCGCATTTCGCGTGCGCGGCCTAGGCGCGACCGACGCGCTCGCTACTCGCGACTTGACGCAGCGTCGAGCGCTCGGCGCATCACGTCGGCGGATGTGCGCATGCCGTCGCTCCCGGCCGTGGGGCAGTCTGTTCGCCGCGGAGGCGCGCTGCGGCGCAGAGATCACGGCGCACCGGGCTGGATCATGATGATCACCCGTCGATACGATGTCAGACTCGGCGCCCCATCGTCCTCGACCGCGAGAATGACGTGCGCGATGCCGGCCACCTGCGGCGTCACCGTCGCCCGTGCGTCGCTGGCGTTCTCGATGGTGACACGGGCGCGCGGCTGCGGCGGCCCGCCCACTGGCGCGGACGGAATGCCTCCCGCACCCGACGCCTGCGCGGCGAACGCGGCGCGAAGATTGGCGAACACCGGACGGCCCGGGATTCCCGTTCCCGCTTCGGGGTAGAAGTACCATGTGTAGCGCAGCGCGTTGCCGTCCGGGTCGCGCGTACCCGCGGCATCGAGTGTCACCGGCACGCCGACGCGCGCCGTGATCTCGAGCGGCGCGGTTCCTGGTCGGCCGTTGACGGTGACGATCGGGTTGTGGTTGGCCTCGCGCGGCGGCTTCACGCTCCAGTCGAGCCGCGCCGCGAAGTCGTGCTGGAACGCGGTGCGCCACCGCCAGATCGTCGCTTGATCGGACACGTACGTCTGCCCATCCACGCCAACGACCGCGTCGCGCGAGTTGTCGTTGCCCGGATACGAGTCGCCGCCCTGCGTCCAGTGCGCGCGCGACTCGCCGGAGAAGCGTCGCCACACGTACCGCCCGCCCCACCCGCCGAACGCCGGGCTCATCGCGCTCGCCAATCCGTTGTCGATGAGTCCGAGGAACGCCGGCGTGTCCCCCTCGTGAATGCAGCATGGGCGCGGGTAGTGCGCGCCCAACGGGCCTTTGGCGCGGACGTTCGCGTCCACCCACTCGTCGGTGAACGTCGTGAAGTCCGCACCCGGCGCATTGCGGTAGAACCGGTCGCCGCTGATGCCGGTCCACGTCGCGAAGTAGTACTGCGCTCCATCCTGCGTCGACGGCGTCGCGATGTAGTGGAGCGTCGGAAACTCGCGGCGAATCCACGGGCCGGCGTCGTCCTGATCGGAGATCGCGTACACGCGCAGTCTGGCGACGAAGCGCTCCACCTGCGCGGGAGTGCGCGCGGCGCGCACGTGCATCAGCGCCTGGGCGAGCGTATTGGCGCCGCCCCATGCCGAGATCCAGAGCGGGCGCGCGTCGGCGCGGTCTGCGGCGCGGATGATGAGCGCTGCGCCCGGCGACATCTTGTCACTTCCGACGGCCGCCATGCCGTACCCCGGCTGGCCCGACGTCACGAGTCGGCGCAGCGAGTCCGCCGACGGGAATCCCGACGCGTGCAGCAGCAGGTTCGGCTGCACCTGCGCGTACGCATCGATCACCTGGCGGATCACATCGGGACGCACGGCGCGCTTCATCCACGTCGACGTGCTGGCGACGAGCCCTTCGATGTCGACCTGGTTCGAGTAAACGAGCAGGCGGACGAGCGACATCTGATCGTCCGGCTCGTTCGCGATGTCGGTCAGCACCACAAGTCGCGGCCGAGTCACGAATGGATCGATGCGCGCGCCCACCGAGTCGAGCGATGTTGGTGATGCCTGCGCTGCGGCAACCCGGCACGGCACGCTAGACGCGAAACCGAACGTCAACGCGATCAGCACGAGAAGCCCGCGCGTTCGGCTCGATGTCGAACGCGGTGATTTCGTGGCGGCGGAGGTGATCCAGAACATGACGTTCCTCGACTGGATGGTCTCGACGCTCGGCGAGCTCCGCGATGCCAGGCGTAGCGCGAACATATAGGCACGCGAGCCTCCGTTGGCGACCGTGGTGCGGCACGAACGAGGGCACGCGTCCGACGAACGCGCCGTGACGGGCCTCGCAGCTGTGCTCGCTTTCCGCGTATCCTGCCGCGAGACGATTCGTCCCAGATACGACAATCTGTCGACGACGTATTCGTCTCACCTGACGATGTGCACATGGATAACGCGAACGCGCAGTACACGGAGCAGTACACGCAGCACCTCGAGGCGGCGCGATTGGCGGCGGGCCGAGGCAATCGGTCGGAAGCCGAGCGGCTTTTCACGGAAGCGATCGCCATCGGCGAGCGGCATCTTGGCGCCGAGCATCCATCGCTCTGCGTCGCGCTCAACGAGTTGGGCCGGCTGTGCATCCGCCGGGCGGACTATGCCCGCGCGGAGCCCGTTCTCGAGCGGCTGCTCCAGATCACTCGTGCCAAGGGCAGTGATCATCCCGATGTCGCGACCGCTCTTGCTGGTCTCGCCGTCGCGAAGCGTGGACTCGGCGACGACACGGCAGCAGAGGAGCTGTACCGGCGCGCGCTCTGGATTCGCGAGGAGGCACTCGCGCCAGGCCACATGGCGACCGTGGTCACCATGGAGCAGCTCTCGGAGACGTGCGCGACGCGCGGCAACGTCGTCGAAGCACTCACTCTGCTGCAGCGCGCGCTCCCCACGCGGGAAGCAGCGCTGGGTGCGGAGCACGCGACCGTGACCGCCCTCCGCTCGCGCATCGCCGCCCTGGAGCTTCATCCCGTGATGGCGGTGGCCACGCGGCTCGACGTTGCACATCACGATGTCGCCCAGGCGAGCCAGCAGGCCACCACCGCACCGCTCTCTGCGGATTCGACCGAACTGTCGCCGACCAGGCGAACTGCTGGCTATTCACTCGCCGGTCTGGCCGTGGCCGCGCTCGTGATCGCGGCGGTGATTTTCCGCTCGAGCGCCGGCATCGGAGTTGGTGGGCTGTTCGCGAGCGCGGGTTCGGAGCAGCATCCGGCCTCGATCGTCACGACGGCGTCGATCGATGGATCGACCGCGCTGGGCGCCGCGGCCGTGGTCAACTCGGCGCGAGCGTTCTCTGCCCACTCGGTGAACACCAGCTCGCAACTCCTCGCGCTCAATTCCTCGACGGAGGCGCGCACGCTGGACAGTGTCACTCATCCGGCGGAGCCGAGCCTCCCTGCCGCGCCGAGACGCCTGGCCGCGGTGACCATGCCGATCATCGTCGCCGACAATGTCGACTCGTTGGTGCGCGCTTCGATAAAGAAGGTGGGCCGCGACCTGTCCGCCGACGAGTTTGGAATGGCGGGACTCCTCCGGTCGTCGCCGATCGGGAATGACGTGAGCGGAAAGCCTCCGGTGCTCATCGGGACGGCGCCGCTCCCCTATTTCCCGGATGCGCTTCGTTCGCAGCGCACCGAGGGAGAGGTGACGGTGCGGTTCCGGGTGGACGAGCGCGGTCGCGCCGACGTGTCGAGCATGACGGTGGTGAAATCGGATCACGAGCTCTTCACGCTCGCCGTACGCAACGCGCTGCCCCGGTTCCGCTTCGAGCCGGCACGCTCGCCGGCGCCGGAATCGAAGCCGCGCGCTGAGTGGGTGGACTTTCGTTCCGAGTTCACGGTGAAGAACTAGGGCTGCGAGGGGGGCACGCGTCGAGGGCGCTGATCTCCTCTACTGGTCGCCGGTGCCGAGCGACCGGCGGCGTGCGCGCCTGGCGGCCTGCCGCAGTCACTCCATATTGCTGCGCTTCCACAGCGCGCGCGACGCCGCGGGCAGCGACTTCTGGACGGCACATCGCCCGTCCAGTTCTCGGGGATGCCGGCTGATCTTTCGAGATCGCACGGACTGACATCCCCCAGCAGCATCGGGAGCACGGCCATACGCTATCACGACTTCGATCTCGCAATCGAGCAGAACGCCGATGGCACCATCGCGCTCCGGTCGTGGTGTGATCAGCACGGCGAGTATCGCGACGTTGCGACACTCGACACGAAGTCGCTGGCTCAGGACCGCGCGCTCCTGGCGGACGATCAGGTGGCGCGGGCGCAGCTCATCGCCCTCGGCAGCCGGTTGTACGGCTATACGTTCGGCTCGGTCGGCCGCAACATCGAGTGGCATTTCGGCCAGTGCTGGGGCGCAGCGGGCGCGGCGCCCAACGGCGTTCGCGTTCGGCTACGCATCGCGGCGCCGTCTCTCGCCGTCATTCCCTGGGAGTTCCTCTATTCGGAGCGGCTTCGCTGCTTCCTCGGGGTCTCGGACCGCACGCCGGTCGTGCGATATCTCGAGCTCCCGCAGGCGATCCCTTCGCTCCAGGCATCGCTGCCCGTTCGCGTGCTCGTCGCCATTCCCGATCAACCGGAGCTCGACACCGCAACCGAGAAGCGCGAGATCCTCGCCGCGCTCGAGCCGCTCGGACACGCCGTGAAGGTCACCGTGCTCGAAGGCGTCGTCTCGCCCCAACGCATCGCCGATGCGTTGGCGGCGGACGAGTACCATGTCTTTCACTTCATCGGGCACGGCGACTTCGCCGACGACCGGTCTGTGCTGTTGATGAATGGGGCGGACGGCGGCAGAGAAGAGGTCGATCAGGATCGGATGGCGGGACTGTTTCGCAACCATCCATCCCTCAAGCTGGTGGTGCTCAACTCCTGTCGCGGTGGCGAGGTGTCCGCATCGAAGCCATTCGTCGGCATGGGAGCGGAGCTCGTACGGTTGGGCGTGCCCGCCGTGATCGCCATGCAGTACGAGATCAGGGACGACGAGGCGATCTGCTTCGCCCGCACGCTGTATCAATCGCTGTTCGCCGGACGAGATCGTGGACGCATCGACATGGCGGTGTCACACGCCCGAAACGCCTTGGCCGAGGAGTTCCCCGACACACGCGCGGTCGGCTTGCCGGTGTTGTTCATGCATGCCCGCGAGGGCATCCTCTTCGACGTCGACACGGGCAGTGCGCTGCGCGACCTGCCACTTTCGGCGCGGTCGGCCGAGCGAGTGAAGGCGGTGATCAGGACGCACGAGCGCAATCTGGAGGTGCTTCGAGGGCGCGACCGGACGGCGGAGCATGCGGTGCCACCGCAACACGGCACGTCCACGATGGCCGACGTGCCGGATGCGCGCGCTCCGTCAGCGAACCTCGAGCGACTGGAGCTGGCAGAAGTCGATGCGTTGGCCAGAAGCCGGCGAATGCTGCGCTTCCGGAACGTCGCCATCGTCATCGCGGTCGGCGTCGCGCTCATGGTGGGACTCGCGGCGTCGTACTTCGGGTTTCGCGCAGTGCATCCCTGGTTCCGCCCGGAGAGCTACTTCATCGCCTTCAGCGACGTGTTTCACCACCACGACAACGAGGCATCGGTTGAATACGTCGCGATCGACAGCGCGACCATGCAGGCGTTCGGCGATACCCTGGACGCAACCTGGCGGTCGCGTCACGCCGTCGTCGTGCGGCAGCTCGTGGCCGCCGGTGCGCCGGTGATCGCGTTCAATCTCACATTCACTCCGCAGCCGTTCGTCTCGGCGGCGACCGATTCGTTGGCGGATGCGTTCCGACTCGCCCAGGCGAATGGCCGCACGATCGTGATCGCTGCGGCGACGTTCGCCAACGGCGTCCCCGCGATCGACCCACCGCTCGCGCCGTACGTGCGCTGGGGCACGAACTGCGCGGGCGACAATCCGCTGTTGACGGCCAAAGCGCTCACACTGGCGACGAGTGCTCGCCGGGCCGGGTTCGCCGGGCGCGTCGCGTCAATGCCGCTGACGGCCGTCGCGGCACTGCACGCGAGCGCCGGACCGCGCGGCGCCGAGCCGTTTGCCGTCGGTGAAGCGACGAGATCGTTGCTCGCGGCCGCAGTGCTGGATTCGGTCGTGACGGCCGACCGGGACTCCGCCTGTGCGTTCGCTCCGGGTGATACGCTCTTCCGCATGGCGCTCGATTATGCGCCGCGCCGCGAGCACCGCAATCGCGCTCACCGCATCTCGTACATCGACGCCTTTCGCGGGCGGTCGTTGGGTGATCTGCACGGGCGCCTCGTGATGATCGGCAATGAACGCCCGGGGAACACGTTCAGGATCGTGCGAGGCTGGTCGACCGAGCGCCGATTCGGCGCGGAGCTCGAGGCCGACGCGATGAACACCCTGCTCCGGGGAACACGCATCGCCCCACTGTCGGAAGGTCGTCAGTTCGCCGTGATCCTCATCATGGCCGCGCTGGGTGCCGTTGCCGCATTCCTGTGGACACGGATCGGTCGATCGGGAGCGGGCGTCGCGCTCCTGCTGGGTCTCGTCATCTACTTCGGCGCGGGTTCAGCCCTCTATGCCAGCCAGCACGCGCTCCTGAACACGTTCTTCGACCTCTCCGCCATTCTCCTCTCGTTCATTGCGGTTGCCCTCACCCGCAAGGTCTGGTTCCCATGACACGTCATGCTGTGATTGTCGTTCTCGGTGCTCTGCTCGCGTCGGGCTCCGCATGCAAGACCGCGACGCCGGCGTTCGCGCGCCTCGAGAGTGCCGTCGTGGACGATCGATACGCCGCGTCGCTGGCGAGCGCGAACGTGCGCGTCGTCAGAGCCGACAACGTCGTGTCGCCATCGGTGGCCATGCGACTGTTGAAGGGAGATTCCATCACCACGTCGCCCACCACGCGCGTGGTCGTCACCTTCGCGGCCGGCTACGAGGTGACGCTGGATACCAGTACGGCCATCTACATCGAGAACCCGTCGATCTTTCTACGCATCGGCCAGGCGTTCATCCGAAAGCTGATCGGCGGGCGCGCCAGTTCCGATACCGCGAAGCTGGATACGCACACGCCACAGGTGACCCTGCACGACGCGGGCACCGAGTTTCTCGTGACCGTCAGCGGCGAGGCGACGGACGTGCGCGTCGTGAGCGGGGTCGTGGAAGCGTCCTCGCGTGATGGACGGTGGTCGGGCGTGAGGTATACGGCGCGACAGCAGGGGCGCATCGAAACGCAGCGCGGACGACTGCCCATGCAACCGCTCACCGACGGCGAGCTGGTGACACGGCTCGCCTGGGTGCGACGAGTGGAGGCGATCACCAAGGTGGCTGTGCCACGGGTCGACGCGATGGCCGAGGATGCGGCGCGCGCGACGCTTCAGCGCGCGGGGTTGCGCGTGCTCTTCGTGCTGCATCGTGAAACCGATGCCGTTCCGCCGGGGCAGGTCGTCGAGCAGTCGCCCACGGCGGGAGAGCTCGCCGCGCCGGGCACCTACGTGACGCTCACCCTGGCCAAGGCGGTACGCACCGCCATGTGCACCGTGCCGGACATCGTTGGGCGGAGTGAAGTCGACGCGAAGAAGCTGCTCGACGGAGCGAAGCTTCGCGGGCAGAGCGCGCGACACGACCCCAACGCCACGACAGTCAGGTCGCAGGAGCTTGCGAAAGGCACGCGCGTCGCGTGTGGGACGACCGTGAAGTACGTCCTGGCGCTCCCGCCCGTGAGATGAGCGGCGCGGCGTATTTCGCCGGGGAGTTCAGGGTTCAGCGGCTGGTGGGCAGCGTCAGCGCCGTGGACCGCGACTCGAAGTACGGGGCGTACTCTTTTGGCATCGCGCCCAACGGCTTGATCTGGATGTCGCGATAGAAGACTTCCCCCGCCTCGCTCTGGATCTGGATCTGCCCCCGCGTGAGAGGCGTCACACGCGCGCCGTCGGTGTAGCGCGAGTGCTGGAGCACCATGACGACGTGGCCGTTGACGATGTGAAGGCTCTTGTCGCCGATGGTGATGAGATCGATCTGCGTCCATTCGCCTGGCGGACTCTCGAAGCTGGCGGTGCGCAGGCAGAAGCCGCCATAGGTCGAACCGTTGCCGATCGGAATGAACTGCTGCGCGTTTCCCGCAACGGGGTTCATCTTCCCTTCCGGAATGAACGCACGGATGTCGGCGGCAGACGAGGCGATGTTCCAGTAGTCGCCCATGTGCCCCTCCATGATCTGGAATTCCTGCGCCAGCTTCCACGCGCGCCAGTAGTCCGCCCCCGCCGCACCGATGGAGTGGTAGAGAATCCCCGAATCGCGCAACAGGTCCGTGCGCGGCGGCCATTTCTTCGTCCCCCATTTCACCCGCAGGCGCAGATGGTAGTTCGAGTACTCGGCGCGCGTGAACAGTGCGCCGTATACCTCACCGCTCACGCGAAGGACCGGCGTGCCATGATCGTCGACGACCGAGAACACCTTCGTGTCGTCGATGTTGTAGCCGATCGGCGGAATGGAATCGCCGTTCGGCCGCTTCGGCACGCTGCCATCGTACCCAGGCTGGTGCCGATAGCTCAGGTACCGTTCCCAACGCGACAGATCGCGATCGAGCAGGTTGGTCCAGCCGCCGGACTGCGCGGCGAGAGGCGAGGAACCGAGCATGAGCGTGGCGACGGCGATGACAGTCCACAGGCGTGACATGTGATCCGGGTGGTGAGTGATTGCACGCGTTGCATTTCGTCGCGGGGCGCGGCCGGCGAGCGACGACTCCATCTACAATTTCACCGTGTAGCGCACGACGAGCAGAATGTCGCGGATCTGGTCGATGTCGGCTTGAAGCGCCGGCGCGGTCAGCTGCAGCGTCCAGCCGTTATCAGCGGGAATCGACGTCACGGGAATCGACACGCCGCTCTTGGCGTCGCTCCGATACACGCCCGGCGCCCCTGGCCATTGCAGCGCGATCGACGGCTCGGCGCCCGGGGTGAGCGTCGCCTTGTACGTGACCGTGGGCCGTGCCTCTTTCAGGATGAGCGCGGTGTGCACGTCGGCGACGTTGATCGTCCCTCCCTGCACCATCAGCGGGAGCCGGTCCTTGGCGAAGACGAGGTTGGCCGTGTGCGCGGCCGAGGCGCGCAGTGTCTGCCACTCGTTCGGAAAATCGTGGCGAACGCTCAACAGCCGAAGAAGCGGACCGGCCGTGGCCGCGGCGAGCTCGGCGTCGAGCGCGCCGATCGCCACACTCGCGAGCGTGTCATCGCGTCGTGCCGTGTACTTGAGGTGTAGCACGACGTCGGCGATGGTGTCGTAGTCGAACGCGCGGTACTTGTGCGGGAGCTCGATCCGCCAGCGCGCTATCGCCCCTGCTCCCTCGAACGGCAGGAACTTTTCGTCGCGGAAGTCGAGCTGGAAGCGGCCGGTGTCGTTGACGCCGGTGCTCGCGGCGATTGCCTCGACCGCCAGATGGTCGGGTCGATAGTTCTCCTCGTCGGCGTACGGCCCGATGACGCGGCTCGTCTCGCGCACCTTGCTGCTGAGGAGCGTCAGCGTCGCGCTCAGGCTGGTCGCGCGACCGACCACGGCGGGAATGGACACGGCGACGGTCTTGAGCCGCCGGAAGTAGTGCCCCGCGTAGTCGATGTCGAACAGCCACTCGGGGACGTCGATCTCGCAGCGTCCCGTCTCCTTGAGCGCGATGAGCGCGAGCGGGTCGAGCTGCGCGATCGACACGTCCTTGCTGATCTCGAACTCGCGCACCTGCTGATCGAGGTACGCGCGCTCCATCTGCTTGAGCTGCATGTAGAGCCGCTCGCCGGCCAGGAGGCCGCGCACGGAGTTATCCCACGCGCCGTAGGTGACGAACGTCGCATTGGCTCCGACGGCGTAGCCCCACGTCCGCTCGGTTGCCTTGGCGACCTCGTAAGCCGCCTTGTAGCACTGGAAGTAGACGGTGCGGAGCGTCCCTTCGAGCCACCCGTACAGCGCCTCGTTCGTGAACTTCGTGCGCAGCAATTCCTCGACGCTGCGCGCGTTCTCGATCTGGGTCTCATGGTTCCGCAGATCGGCCTCGGCGACCTCGCGTCGGATCCGGGCCGCGATGCTCTGCCGCTCGACCTGCGCGAGCTCGCGCTTGGCCTGGTCGCGCTGGAAGCGCCAGTCGTCGGCGCGGCGCGCCTGCGTGCCGGTGATCGACGACCGATTCGACCGGTAGGAGTCGGCCGCGGCCTGGGCCGAGAAGCTCGTCCCGACGGCGGATGCCGCCGAGCCGAGGTTGGATCCGCCGAACGTCGTTCCGCCGGACGTTCCGGTGGTGATATTGGGAATGAGGTTGAGCAACTGCGCGCTCGCCTGGACCCAGCTCGCCATCTCCTGCTGCTGATTCGACGCGTCGAGGCTCCCGAGCTGATCTTTCTCCTCGGCGATCAATCCCTGGGCGAGGAGCGCGTCGTAGTAGTCGCGTCGCGCCGTGACCATGCGCGCTGTCTCATCGAGCGCCTGGCGCGATGCTTCGGCTTCGTCGATCTGGAGCTTCTTGCTGGCGCGCAACTGGTTGAGGAGCACGCTCTCCTGTCCGGCCCGGAGCGACGAGAGCGCTTCGGCATCGCGCTTCTCGAGCACCGACTGAAGCGTCGCGCCGAGCGAGCGCACCTCGTTGCAGAGCGAGAGCGCCTGCTGCAGCATGAAGGTGAAGCGATAGCGCGGCAGCGGCGCGTAGAGGTCGTTGAGCACGCTCCCGATGTCGAGCCCGTGTGCGACGGCTTCGACGAGCAACATCGGATTGATCGGCGGCTCGAACAACGGAAGCTGCCGCACCGTCCCGTCGATCGTCATGCAGTGCCGAATCTTGAACAGGCGATCGGCGATCGTGTCCCAGTAGGCGGTGAGCTGGTCGTTTTGCGGGAGGCAGAAGTACGGCGTTTGCGCGAGCTGCGACAGTTGTCCGACCGCGCCGCTCCCGGGACCGAAGAGCTGCGTGAACGGGAGGCGTGTCTCGAGATCGACCTGGGCGTTCGAGAGTGCATCGAGTCGGGCACGCAGCGTCTGGAACGTCTCGGGCGCGACTGGTCCCGGCGTCGGGATGTGTTGCGGCCTCGGGCCGAGGAGATTGGCGACGAGGACGTAGAGCTGCGTCGCTTCGTTGATCGCCTCGATCGTATCGCGCTGGAAGAGCTCGTCGGCCCAGGCGATCAGCGTGTCGAGGTACTTCATGAAGACGAACTTCATGTAGACGACGGGGCGACGCCGGGCGATCAGGTGCGGATTGAATGGGTTGTCCAGCCACTCCTGAATTGACGCCTCGAGGTTCGCCCGCGCTTTCAGCTTCGCCGAATCGGTGCCGGTGTAGGTGAGCAGGGCGATCGACTCCTCGATGCGCGAGGTGTCGTCCTTGCGGAACTCGACGAAGCGCCAGTACCGCTTCGCGCTCGTGTCGGCATCGCTCGTCATGGGGTCGAAGACATAGTGGAACCAGCGCAGCGCGTCCTCGTACTTGCCGGCGCGGCTGTAGGCGATCGCGACGGTCATCGGCGCGTGGAAGAACGTCTCCCAGTTGTACTGGGCGTACGCGCCGTTGCGGGTGAAATCGACCGTCTCTTGCGGGTACGGTCGCACCACCTGCGCCGGATCGGGCTTGTACGTGAACTCGAAGGTGTTGGCGATGAAGATCGGCATCGGTCCGCCGATGACCCCGCCGAAGATGATCTGGGCGTCGGTGCGACTCTCGTTGTCGAGCGTGAACAGCGCCGGCACGCCGCCCGCATTGAGCGCGGCAATGAACGAGCAGGCATACGGATGCCAGTGCGGCGTGAACGTGTATTCCGGGTGCAGTTGCACGCCGAGCCCGCCGAAGATGTTCTTCACGCTATCCGACGACACGAGGCGCTTGCTCGAGAACTCGGTGATCGTCGCCTGCGGCCCCGGGTCGACGCGCAGCGCGGCCGGCACGCTCGGGCCGGCGCTCCAACGCACGATCGCGGCGTGGGCCCACGGATGTGCGGCGAGCGACGCTTCTGGGGCAACGCTCAAGTAGTGCTCGGGGACCGCCGAGGCAACGACCACCATGTCGTGGATCGTCGCGTGCGCATCCGGTTTCACCTGCGCGAAGTTCGGCGTGTCGAACAACTTCTTGTACATCTCGCGCGTCACGAGATAGCAGCGCTTCGGGTCCTGATAGAAGAAGGGCGAGCTGCGCTCGAAGCCGCTCCGATTGTCCGAGTCGACCAGCTCGAAGCGCGGCGGGACCGCGGCGAGGATCGGGTCGGAGGCGGCGGTCAGCCGCAGGGCTGTGACGGAGGCCGACGCTGGACGCAGCCCCATGAACGCGTTGATCGTGTCCTTCGGGCGTTCCATGCTGTTGAAGTCGAGCGTCGTCGTGGCACTGCTCGCCTCGAGCTCCATCGCGCAGGCCGGGAAGCGGAAGGTGCCGACCTGCTGGAAGATGCTCTCCCTCATGCCCGACGTTCGGCCATCGATCTGCGATGTCTCTTTCCGGTCGGAGCGGTGGCCGTCGATCACGACCGTGAGGTTGTCTTCCTTGGTCGTCCGGAACTGGCCGCTCGGCGTGCCCGTGAATCGGCAGAAGAGGCGCAGCGTGATCGCGCCGCCGTCGATGCGCGCGTCGAGGTAGTGCTCCAGGGGCTTCGGGAGCCGAGAGAGCATCGTGACCCCCTCCTCCGTGTGCTCGTGCCACGCCCAGTCGCCCTCCTTGGCCAACACGGTGCCGCTGAGCATCGGGTCCTCGTCCCACGTCAGGACGTTCGCCTTGATGACCGTGGTCGTCAGCTCGCGGTGCGCGACGTTGAAGCCGAGGATCTCCGCGTCGAGAACGAAGTGGACCGTCTGGTGATCGGGCCGAAACACCTTCCACGGCGGCGTGAGGATCCGGGTAATCGGGCGGACCATCGCGGCGGACGTGACGAAGGGGACGCCCGTGCGCTTGGGCGACCACTGGCCGTCCTTGTACTCGCTCCACGCCAGCTTGACCTGCCAGTGATGGATGGGATCGAAGCCGTCGGGCTGCGTGATGTTCCAGTCGTCGTCCGGCGTCTGGCCGAACAACGGCCAGAACAGAAACAGGCGGCGGTTCCAGGCGATCGGGAGGAGATGAATGCCGCTATCGTCGCCGTCCTCGATCGGCGCGACGTCGACCGGTAGCTTCTGCCAGGGCGACCAGACGCCGTCGGTCCACGACAGTGCGTGCTTGTTGTCGAGCCAGCGATGATAGAAGACGAACGGCGTCGCGGCGCTTCGGGCGAAGACGTGCAGCTTGCCGGCGTCGCCGTCGACGCACGTGGCGCAGACGGTCAGCTTCGACACCTCGTCCAGCTTCTCGAGGTAGTGCCGAACAACGCGCTCCGCGTTCGGCTCGGTCAGGTCGTCCTGGCGCAGCTCGGCCTCGAGCTCCTCGAAGATCGGCGTCTTGTCATCGCGCAGATCGGGCTCGATGTAATTCTCGGCGTACACGAACACGCGCCGGTTGGCCTCCCACACGCGATAGACCTTCATCCACTCCCAACGACCGCTGTCGACGCGCGCGGGCGGCACTTGCGACTCGAGATTGAGAAGGACGCGCTGGACGAACATCTGGACCGACGAGATCCCCTGCTTGATCCGCGACGTCTCCATGCATGGCTCCATCTCGACGTCGATCAGGAGGTATTCGAACAGCCGGCCGGCGTTGGACACGTGCGCGCCCATCATCTCCGGCATCGCGAGCACGAAGGCCGTCAGCGCCGAGCGACGGCGCACGCGCAGGGCGTCGTTGAGCACGCGCGCTTCGGCGCGCCAGCGATCCTCGTCGTAGCGGGCGCGCACGACGTTCTTTGCCTCCTGCGCGCGGCGCGCGTTGTCGGCCGAACGATCGGCGCCATCGGCGTCGGTGGCCGTCCAGGTGAGCCAGTGCGTCTCCGGCCCCGTCGGGGTCTCCGTGATCTCCCGTGCCGCGGCCCAGGCCAGAAGTTGCTCGGGCGCCGCGCCCGTCTGCTGCACGAGCGCAAACACGTCGGCGATCCGCTCCCACCAGGCGAGCGTCGTGAGGTCCGGCGTCGCGGAGCTCCACGTGCTGGTCACCGTATCGAAGACGCGCACCGTGAACACGTCGACGATCGCGTCGAGCGTGTCGGGCGCGATACCGGTGCGTGTGACGAACAAGGACTTGGCGTCCTCCACGCTCGACGCCGCTGGCACCTCCATCAGCGAGACCTCGGACGCCGGGAAGCGGTCGCGCAGCGCGGCGAAATCGTAGAGCGTCAGCCACTGCCGGAACATCGCTTCGGCGGCGGCGAGCGTCGTCGACTCGACGAGCGGCATCAGGTCGAGCGTGATGTCGCCGTGCTCGGCGAGGAGCTGGACGTCGCGCGCGGTGAGGGTGAACGGCGCGAGGAGCAGCGCGATCTTGGCGACGCGCTCGATGCGCTGAAGGAGCGAGTCGAAGCGCGCCGTCGTGTAGAGCACGGACGGCGGGATGACCGCGACAGGGATGGACGGACTGCTCCAGCGCAGCTCGAGGAGCGCACCGCCTGTCTTGTTGTAGTACTCGACGACGATGGGGTAGAACTGTCCACCGTCGAGGCGGAGCGTCGCGTTGAAGTCGGTCACCGGCTGATCGCGCCACTCGTCGAGCACGGCGGCGCCGTTCACCGTGACGCGAACTCCGTCGCTCGCGCGGGCCCGGAAGGTCACCTCGCCGGCCGCGGGCACGTACACGTTCCCCATCCACCGAACGCTGAAGCCGACCGCCGGCACGCCGGGCGCCGGCACCGCGCCCTTGAGGTCGAAGCCGACCGATGCATCGACGCGCTGGACGATCGAGGTGCCGGTGAGATCCTTGTTGCCAAAATATTCGGCATCGAGCCCATTGCCGCCGATCGTCTGATAGTCCTCCATTGCCGGTCCGGCGCCGCTCGTCGCGGTGAGCACTGACGCGTTCTCGAGGAGGAGGCCGATGATGTCCGCGCTCAATCCGGTCGACGTCGACAGCGTCTGCTTGATCAGGCTGCGGCTCAGGGCGTTGCGTCGGCGCTCGAGCACGTCGGCGAGCTTCGCATCGATCGCCATCGCGACCGGCGCACCCGCCGAGTCGAGCGACGACAGGTCGATCAGCGCCGCCTCGGCGGCGGCCGGGGAGAAGAGCGGCTTGAGTGCGCGGGCGACGAACGCCCGCGCCTGGAGATCGAGCGCCTTGACCGCGCTCGTGTACGCGGGCTGAATCGCGGCAGGAACGCCGGGCGCCGCGAGGAGCAGTGCACGATCGGCGGCCGACATCGCGCCGGCGATCCGCAGCTCGTTCCGCACGACCTCGTACGACATGCGCCCGCGCACTCCGGCCGGGAAGACGAAGGCGGCCGGCAAGCCGGCGAGCTTCACCTTGTAGAAGTCGCGTCCATAGATGAGTGCCGTCGTCGCGCGCGCGTCGTCGGCGCCGACGAGCGCCGTGAGGCGTGCCGTGAGCTCCTCGCCGTCGGCGTCATCCTTGATCGGCTCCTCGGAGACGATCGCCTGGAGGCCGGCGACGATCGTCGCGATCGTCCGGCTCCACGCGCCGCGCTGGCTCCCCGGGAGTGCCGGCGGCTGCGGCACCGCGCGACAGAGGTACTCGAGGAGACTGACCTTCACGCCCGACGCGCGCACCTTGTCGACGATGTCGGCGAACAGGAGGGCGTCGGCGTGCGGCACGCGATCCGGTCGGTCGAACAGCGCCAGCCCGGACAGGTCGCGGAGCGCGAGCAGCTCCCGCACCGAGATCCCCAGCGTCCGGGCGAACGAGACCTGGCTGTAGATCGCCGACAGCGTCACGAGGGTGAGCGGCGGGCGCGACGCGGGTGGAAGCGTGGGATCGTCGGCGAGGCCGATCGCCGTGCGCACGCGCTCCATGTCCTGCGCGCTCAGCCGGAAGGCGGCGAGCACGGGCCCAAGATGGTCCGACAATGCCGGCGGCGGTGCGATCGCCGCCGCCTCGAGCTCGGTCCGTTCGCGGTTGAGCGCGAGAATCGGATCGATCAGTTGCGCGGCACGGTTGCGAAAGAGCCGGTCGTACAGCGGCGCGGTCCCGACCGTGGGAATCGACTGCCAGATGGTGACGAGCTCCGTGATCGGCGCATCAAGGCGATCGTGCAGCTCGTTGACGTTGGCGAGAAGATGGATCGAGTTGAAGACGGCGACGTCGGTGAGCGCGCCCGGCGCGAGGACGAGATCGAGATCGCCTGCGCTCCAGCCGAGCGTGCGCCAGAGGCGGATGAAACGGAACAGTGTCACCAGCTCGTCCGGCGTCAGGAGCGAGCCGTCCATGTGCATCAGCGTCGCACCGTCGAGGTCGCACGGCGAGGCGAACGAGGTGTTGATCACCACCGCGCGTGTGCGGCGCTGCACCCAGGTCGTGAACTCCGTCGGATCTTCGCCGGCGTCGGTCACCGCCTTGAGAATAGGCGCCGGGATCACCGGAAGACCGGCCTGGATCCAGGCGCGAATGTCGAAGCCCGGGATGCCGAGTCGCGCCAGGTAGTCGAGATCGCCCTCGCCCTGCAGCGTGGGATTGACGAAGCGCGTCTTGACCAGCGCCACGAGCTCCTCGTACGTCAGCCCGCTGCGATCGAGAAGCATCGGCACCGGCGACACCAGCACGGAGAGCGAGGGCATTGCGTTCGCCGCGAGCGCGTCCCAGAACGCCGCGTCGGTGCGTCCGTTCGCGGCGAGCCCCTGCTTCGTGAGGAAGGCGTTGACCGCTGCCGCGGTCGCGGCATCGTACACGCCCGTGATGGGGATCGGCGCGGGCGAGATGATGCTCAGGATGTTCTGGAGCGAGCGGATCGACGGCGCGCGCGGGTCCGGCTTCGCGACATTCACGGCGAATTCGGGCGTCGCGTGATTGAACAGCGTCGTCGGCGTCGCTCCGGTCGACAGGCCAAACAGCTCGACGACCGCGGTCGCCCGCGCGGAGCTCGCACCCGTGAAGGTCGCGCCGGTGACCAGCTCGAACTCCTCCGGCGACAGCCGCAGGATCTCGGCTGAGCGCGCGATCTGCGGCTCGCCGCCCATGTCACGATCGAGGAGCCCCATCAAGTCCGCGCGCGCGACGTCGAGGTGATCGAGGTAGTCGCGCGTCGTCTCGAGCGGCAGGTTGAGCGGAAGCGCCAGCGGAAAGACGGCTTGCTGCAGCGCCGTGTACGCCGTGTCGGCGAAGGCCGAACTCGCCGTCGTCAGATAGACGGGGTTCACGCGGAGCTCGTCGGCCGACGGCGTCGGCAGTCGGCGATTCGGCGGGCCCGGCGGAACGTTGAACGGTGCCGGCGCACGGTTGGCGACGAAGCTCTCGAGCACCTCCGTCACCAGGTCGACGTACGGGATGCGCGTGTTGGTGTTCTCGCAGGTGAGCTGGATGTGCGCGAGGTCGGGACGGCGGCTGAACAACACATCGGCCGGATTCAGCGTGCCGAGCGTCGGCCGGTCGAGCATGTGCAACAGGTCGACGAAGTAGGCGGCCGGGCTGAAGAACGATTGGCAGTCGGCGCAGTCGCACGTGTCGATGCCATCGAACAGCGCGCGGTACGCGGGCAGTTCCTTGAGTGTGGGGATGGCGTCCGGGCCGGCGGCCGACATCATCGCCATCGGCTTGGCGGCGTTCGCGCCCTGCCACAGGTCGGCATACATGTAAGCGACCGTGCCGGCGATCTTCTCGGCGCGCGCGTAGACGAGCGACGCGCGGTCGGCGCCGCCGAGCCGGTCGCCGAACTCGGTGACGAAATGATCGGGCGAGAAGCGCGCGACGTGGAACGCCGAGTCGAGCCCGAGGTCGAGGAGCGCCTCGCTCTGACGGCGATCGCCACCGAGCCGGAAGACGCGTTGGAGTCGCTGGAGCTGTGAGGTGAGGAGTGCCTTGTCGGGTGCACCCATCTCGCGGAAGACGCGCTCACCGTTGGTCTCCAGGTACGAGGTGACCGGCGAGGTACGAACGTCGAATCCCTCGCGTCCGTCGGTGGCGGTCTCGCTCTGGAAGAAGCGCGTCAGGAGATCGCGCGCGGACACGAGCGCGGGATCGTTGGACGTCTGGGCGACGTGCGCGAGCGCTTCGGTCGGAAAGGTCGCGTCGACGACAGCGGTGATCGCGTCGACCGTGCGGGCGACTTGCTCCTCCGGCGTCGCGCCGGGCGCGTCGGCAAGCGGTCCGAGCGCGCTGATCATGTCGACGAGCTTGTGCCGGTCGACCGCGACGAGATCGCGCGCGCTCGTGACGCCGTTCTGCTGCAGCGTCGACATCAGCGGCACGTCGTACGACAGGATGTCGGCGAGCTGCAGCGTCGTCTGCGCCTGCCTGATCTTCGCGTCGGCCCAACCGAGCTCGCTGGGCACCACCGTGGTCCAGAACTCCTCGATCGTACCGGCGTGCGCCTGGTACGCGCTCACGAGCGCGCGGCTGTCGTCGCCGGAAACGTCGGCGCGGGCCAGCACGTCGCCGATGCTGCCGCGGCGACCGTCGCCTGGCTGCGCGGCGGCGGCGGCGACGAGTCCGCGAAGCCGCGCGAGGTGCAGCTCGAGCGTGCCATCGATGATGCGGTGGCCGATCGAATCGGAGAGCTTCGCCGCCCAGAGCCGTCTCTGCTCGAGGAGCTCGCTCAACATCGACGAGAGCGCGGCCACCTCCGTCGGCGCGCCGCGACGGAGCATGCCGTAGAACGTCTCGGCAAACGGTCCGAGGGGAACGACCGCGACGAGGAGTTGGGCCTGCGGGCTGGCGGCGCGGGCGAGCTGCCAGGCGAACATCATCGTCTCGACGAGCGCGCGATCCCACCCGGTTTCGCGTGCGACGAAATCGACGTCGCGGAATTGTTCCTGATCGAAGTCGGCCGGGGTCGTGACCTCGATCAGAAGTGGCTCGAGTGCCCGCATCAACCGCGCGTACTCGGAGAGCGCATCGTTCGACGGCCGACCGGCGATGACGATGCGGACCTCCTCGACCGGCTTGGCATCGAAGCCGAGCACGACATCGGCGACCGCTGTGTCGACGACGGCGCCATTGACCATGGTGCGCCGGTGGAGCGTGACGATCTGGTGAGGGGACAGATCGGTCGCGCCGGTGACCTCGAACACGAGGTCGGCGTTGGGGCCGCCGGCACCCTCGCCTTGCACGAACTCGCTCGCGCGATACCGGATCGCCGGAAACGCCCCGTTCTCATCGGTGATCACCGGATGCTCGGCGTCGCCGAGGAGCACGCGATGACGTCCGATGTCGCGATCGAAGGCGTCGACGCGCACGCCGACCGCGGCAGTGCCGTCCTCGAACTCGACACGGCCCGTGATGACGAAGACATCCGTCGGTGCGACGGTGAACGCGCCGAGCCGGTCGAGGAGCTTGTTCATCGCGGCGGCGGTCGGCTCATCCACCTGTTCGCCGGTGACGAGCGGGAGGTTGAACACGCCGTGCTGATCGCGCTGGAATTGCGCGACCGCCTCGAGCGTCGCGTCGCCATAGACGTCGTTGCGCTGGTCGATCGCGACCTTGTCGAGGAGCGCTCGGCGCTCGGGCGGCGGCGGCGCCGAGGCCGCGGGCGCGAGGAGCAGGAGCAGCGCGTCCTGCAGGTTGCGCACGGCGGCGCCGCGGGCGTTGCGAATGATGGGGGCGACGATACGGTCCACGGAATTTCTCCTGGGTCATTCACTGCGATAGTCGTCCAAGCCCGAGAGCGGATCGTCGCCAAAAGAACGATCCACTATGGCTTCGCCTGATTGAGCCGTCCCGGGACTCTCGGGACGGGGCTGTTCGGATTGATGCCGTACAGGACCGTCAGTTGCCGTCGCGCGACGTCGGCAACGAACTTCGCGATGTCGGGCTTCAGCCCGGCGGCGATGAAGGCTTTGCGCGTTGCCTCGTTGTACTCGAGCACCGTCGGAACGCGACCCGCCTTTGCACCCGTGCGATACTCCTCCCAGAACGTTTCCAGCGCCTTGTGAAACTCGTAGTGCGGAGTCCCGGGCTCAGTGAACGCGTTGCCCGGAAGCCCAACAGCCGCGCCTCGCGCGCGGGGGACGACGGCGCGGAATGCCGCATCTTGATTGGCGTGGTGTGATTGACCTTGCGCGCCGGGCCGCGCGGGCTCGCCGTGCGGGCGCACGCGAGGAAGGCCCGACCGGCGCGGCGGTCCGCCGCCAGCCTGCAAGACGGGGCCAAATAGCTTTTCATCGGCGGCTTGCGCTTCCGCCTCCGCGATCTTGGCGTCGAACTTTGCCAAGTACGACGCCTGGTAGGCTGGATCCGCGATCAGATCCTTGTCGATCGTGATGTTCGGTTCCCAATGGTCCTTGTTCCACGTCGAGTCCCATGAATCCGGCGGCGGCGCGGGGAGGGCGATCTGCATCGACTCACCCTGATTGTTGAACACCTGCAGGATCGCCTTGCCGTACTCGCCGGTATTGATCCCGTCGCGATACTCGATGTCGTTGAGATGGGCGGCCTGCAAGATCGCTTCATAGGAGCGTTCGGCATCGTCGGCCCCTTGCGACCTCACCGCCTTCAACCGGATCTGCTCGTTCTGCTCCGGGGTCAGCGGAACTGGATCTTTCGTTCCCGGGCCTGACCGCTCGACGCCTGGCCCACCCGGGAGCGATTCCTGCCAGTCCGTGCCGTTCGGATCGACGCGCGCGATCGGGTTCTGGGATGTGTAGGCGTACAGGTTGGTGCCGTCGATCAGTCCCGCCGGATCCGCGCTCGCCCACCGTCCCAGCCATGGCGCGTAGTAGCGCGCGCCGTGGTAGTACAGGCCACTCTCCTCGTCGCGCTCCTTCCCCGTGAAGCGGTACCGCTTGGGCGTTTCGGTCGTGCTTCGCACCGCCTGATACGACGTGCTCCCGTACGGCGTGTACTCCTCGTAGGAGATGATTCGCGCCTGGTCGTCGAGCTCGAGGCTCGAGGAGCCCAGCTGATTGTCGAGCTGGTATCGGATGAGCTGCCGCGGCACAGCCGCCTCGCTCCCGGAAGTCCGCGTCTCCACCAGCGCGATGCGCCGCGTGTCATCCATGACGTGCAGCGTCTCGCGAACCAGGCCGTTCGCGTTGCCCTCACGGTAGATCTCGAAGCCGCCAAGGTAGATGCGCTCGTCCTTGATCACGCCCGCGGACAGCTCCGTCACCTTGCGCACCCGCTCCCCGTTCGCGCCGTAGACGTACCAGGTGCGCTCGCCGCTGTGACGCGTGCCGTTGGTATCCGATGCGTTCACCGCCTGGCGCCGCGTCATGCGGACCTGGTTCGCGAAGTCCCAGCGCATCTCCTGGAGCTGCGGCATGCGCAGCATGTTGCCGTGCGCGTCGTATCCGTCGCCCCCAGTGCTGTAGCGTTCGGGCCTGAGCGGATCGGTCGCCGTGCTCGACAGGCGGTTGCTCCGCTTCGAAGTTTCGAGCTGGCTCGGCTCGTCGTACGTGTAGGCTCTCGTCCATCCCGCGTTGGCCGGATCGCTTCCGACGTGCTGCATGGTCGCGAAGTTGCCGACCACATCGTAGACGTAGCGCTCGAGGTAGCGGCCCATCGCCGTGCCGTCGCCGGCGGCGAAAGTGATGCCGACGCGCGGCGCGTCGTCGTACGATGCGGGTGACGGGGCGCCACCCTGCCCCAGATGCTCACGCCCGGTCGCTTCGATCAGACGGTAGAGCGCGTCGTAGGTGTAGTCGCCGTTCGGCTCGACGCGTCTGTTGCTGAAGAAGATCGTCTGCTGCGCGGCGTCGAGAACGTGCGTGATGTTGCCCACCGGGTCGTACGTGTACGCGAGATCCTGTAGCGGGTCGGCCCCGCGTCGCGTCCGCAGACCGGTCAACCGCAGCGTGCGCGTGTCGTACGCGTACGTGGTGTTGACGCCGTTTCCATAATCGATCCGCGTCCGCCGCGCCTTCGCGTCGTAATCGATGTTCGTGACGGCATGGAGCGACGCGGTCGCCGGCGCGAGCACGCTCGCGGGTTCGACATCCTGATCGAGCCACACGTGCACCTGATCGAGGGTGTTCGCGACCGTGTAGACCGGTTGGATGACGTTGATCATTGCGCGCGGCTGGTCGCTGTGCGGCGCAATCGATTGCACCGGACGGTTGAGCGCGTCGTAGCGCGTCGCCGTGCGGTAGCGCTCCGGCGCCAGTGGCACGGGGCCGGACCAGTCCAACGTCGTGCTGTACGCGCGCGCGAGCTGGCGCTCGCCGCGGAGCAGATTCCCCTTGAAGTCGTAGGCGTCGCTCGCGACGACGCCGGATTGATCGAACAGGCGCACGACCCTTCCGCGGATGTTGCTCGCCTCGGCGTTGACCTGGCCGTCGCCATACGCCGTGCGCCCGATGAGGAGTTCCGCAACTGCCGCTTCGCGCAGGAATGCCTCCGTCGGGCGGCGCAGGACGTCGTACGTCGTGCGCAGCCGGTGATCCAGAGAGTCCCAGGCGTACAACGCCTTTCCGGCGACGTCGCCGAGCATCCAGCGCGCACCCGCCTCCATGCTCTCCTGGTGGATGCCTGCGCCGAGCATGTCGTAGTCGAACCGTGCCACGAGGCGATCCTTCGCGTCGGCGACGGTCCGTTGGTGCCCCTGCACATCGAACGTCGTTCGGCTGTGCAGCAGCTCGTCCACCGGCGGCGCCGCTGGCGGCGTATCGCTGTACTTCGCGCGGTTGTGGGCGATCGCCAGGAAGGCGCGGCCAAGTGAGTCCGCATGGGCGATCGAAGGCGTCGCGGCGTGGACGGCCGCCTTCGCCGCCGCGGTCTGCTCGTCGGCGCCGCGCGCGCCGCCGATGCGTTGTGCATGCCACGTCGGGAGATAGTCGGTGCTGGGTACGCGAGCGAAGAAGTCGCCGACGTCGACATCGACCGTCGGGTCGGCGATGAGCAGCGTGTCGACTCGATCCCAGCTCTCCTGGCGCCACGGGTCGAAGACGACCTTGTCCCACGTGTGGTCGGGATGAAGCGTCGCGACGACGCGGCCAATCGGATCGTAGAAGAGCACGGGGCTGACGCCGATGCGCACGTCGCGCTCGAAGTGGTGCCTGTCGGTGAAGAACGGCTCGAACTGCCGGACCGGCTTCCCCTTGTTGTTGAAGACCATCCACCCGCTCCCCACCCAGCGAGGCGCAGCGCCGCCGGCCGACAACACCGGCTGGCCGTCCGCTCCGACGATGATCGCCCCGCTCCCGTCGCGCATTGGCACGGGGCCCGGCTCGGCCTGCCGCTTCTTCTGGATCTCGCGACCAAAGCCGTCCGAGTAGGCAAAGGCGTGCTGGATCTTCAACCCGGTCACCGGCACCGGTTCGCTGTCGTGGGTCTCGCGCACCAGCGTGTACACGACGGCCGGCTCTGGCTGGGCGAGCGCGCGCGTTCGCTGGTAGGCGAACAGATCGTAGATCAACCGGACGCCGGCGCGCTGCAGCACCGCCTGCGGATCGACGAGCGGAGTGGCGAGATGCGCGAGCGCGACCGCGTCGGTCAGGTCGACGTCGAAGCCGGTCAATGAATCGCCTTCGACTGGCGCCGGGGCCGGCTTGCCCATCACCGCGCTGCCGACGACCATCCCCAACGCATCGAAGGCGACCGCCGTGCGGTTGCGGTTCGCGTCCATCATGAGACGTGGCTGGAGCACGCGATAGTCGTTGCCGTTGACTGTCAGCGCGCCGGCCGCGTCGCGCTCGCCCGCGGTGGCGCGATTGCCCAGCGCGTCGCGCGTCTCCTGGATCAGCAGATCGTACCCGTCATAGCCGACCAGCAGCTCCGTCGGGCGCGCGCTGGTGTGGAACGCGTCGCGGTACCGATGCGGGTGGAAGAAGTGGAGCCGCGCGAACGCGAGCTCCTGCGTCGCGCTGTCCGTCGTGCCCGGTGAGAGAAAGGTGCGTCCCGAGGGAAGCCACCAGTTCGCATCACCCTCGCTGTGCTCGTACCGCCCTTCCTGCCCGAGCATCGTCGTCGTCACCCGCGTGCCGTACACCGCGGCGACGAGCCCGGCCGTCAGCGCCATCTGCGCGCTCTGGCCGGTGAGCGCGAGGGGCTCGAGAACGAGCAGCGGAAGGAGTGTGGTCGGGTCGTTCCTGGACGCACCGAGATCGTCGGGGCGATAGCGAGTCCGCGCATGCGCGATCACCCGCCTTTGCAGCGCGAGCGGCGTCGGCTTCACCTCGAAGCCGATCTCCGCTGCGGCGGACGTCGCCGTCGCGAGTTGATCGAAGGTGAACCGGAGCGCCGTCGCTGCGAGCGTGAGTCCGGTCACCTCGTAGCTACGCGTTTCACTCGGCAGCGGGGTGCGCCACGTCGCCAAGGTGTCGATCGCGTTGGTGAAGCGGTTGTTCGCGCACGCGACGTGGAGGAGCGCCTGCTCGGCGCGGTCGCCGGCGTCGACGATCGACGGATCGGCCTGGCGGCGCCCGTAGGCGACCGCCGCCGAGCGCAGCACGTTGCCGAACGGATCGACGTCGAGCGTGACGCTGTGGGCAACGCGTGGATCGGTCGGATTGCGCTCGTAGTGGTGCTCGATCGCCTCGCGCTGATGGGTCGAGAAGACGGCGTGCCGGTCAGCGCCTCGCGGCTGGGTGAGCTCGACCGTGAAGTTCTGCTCGACGACGCTGTACGGGTGCTCCGCTTTCGCCGTGCCATCGACGGCGTAGACCTCGCGCCGCAGCATCGATCCGCGCAGCGCGCGGCACGCTTCGCGCTCCTCGTCGGAGGTCAGCGTGTGCTTCGTCCGGGTGCCATCACGATGAAAGATGGTGGTCGGGAGGATCGTGTCGTCGAGGAGGCGCCGCCGCGCTTCGACATCGTCGGTGCGCCACGCCGGCTCGCGGTAGTACTCGCCGACGTCAGTCGTGTCGGTGAGGCCGCCGAAGTAGTTGGAGATTCGGTCGCGATCGACGAAGGCGCCGGTATGGAACCATGTCTTGGTGTGCACCGGCGGCACGTGCGACGCCTGGTCGATGTTCGTCGGCGTCGGCCGCGACGCGTCAGCAAGCGACGCGAACGCCTCCGTGTCCCACTGCTCCACCATCCCGAAGCCGCGAAACTCGCGCTCGTCGCCGTCGAAATGGCCGTGGTGGTACGCGTAGCGCGTGACGAACGCATCGCCGGACACGCGGTCGACCGTGTCGACGCGCTCGATCACGTGTACCGGGAACGGCAGCTTCGTGATCCACGGCGCGCCGGCCAGCTTGTCGCGCAGATAGAACCTCGCTGACGACGCATACGTCACGCGCGTCTCGGCGCCGAGATTGTTGGCCGTCTTGACGAGGAGATGAGGCTTCGTGCCACCCATCAGGTCGACGTAGCGCATCGTCTGACCCACATCGCCGGCGAGCGCGCTCGACCAGACGAGGCACGCGGTTCCGTTCCCGAACAGGTCGACCGTCGCGACCGACGACAGGTCGTCGATCCGCGGAAATCCCGTGAGCCGGTGCGCCGCGCTCCAGCCATTGCCCGACTGGTTGAAGTAGAGTCGCGGGCCATCGGCGCCGAGATAGATGATGTCGACGCAACCGCTCCCATCCACGTCGGCGATCCGAACGCGGTGCTGCTCGAAGATGTCGGGCGCGTCGAACAGCGGACTGTCGCTCATCGTGATCCTGGCACCGAACCGGCCATACCCGACATTGGGCCAGTAGCACACCTCACCGTTCCGCACGCGAACGATGTCGCTCAAGCCGTCGCCCGACATGTCGGCGAGGTAGATCGACTCGGTGCCGTCGGCAAAGACGATCGCCGGGCCGTCGTCGTCATCGAGGCGCTGCGCGACACGCACCGGCGCGTCGAAGCCATCCTCGCCGAGCGATGGGTACCAGGTGAACGCGGCATCCTCGGTGATCAAGAGATCGGCCCGCCCGTCGCCGTCGAGGTCGACGAGGCGAAGATTCGGATCGTCGCGTGAGATCGTCGGCCGCGAGACGAACGGCCGGAACTCACTCCACGCTTCGCCGTCCTCGACCTCGAAGAAGCCGGCCATAGGGCCGTCGAGCGTGACGACGTCGGGCTGGCCGTCGCCGGCGAGATCCATCAGCTGGGCGCGGCCGAGTCCGATCGACGCATTCGGCCGGAGGGCGAGCGCCTCGATCGGTCCGAATCGCACGCGCGGCTCGCCGTCGGCGATCGGGCTGAGGTTGCGCTTGTAGAACCACGTGTTCGCCTGCTCGGTGACGATGCCGGACACACCCTCGCCGTAGAGATCGGCCCACTGATAGCGCGCCGAGTCGAGACCGACGGGGAGATTCTCGGCGCTGTCGCGATCGATCGTCTGGACGACGTCGCTGAGCACGGCCTCGGAGTACGTGAACTCGAGCGGCGGCATGGCGCGGCGGACGTAGCCGCCGGCATCGGCGCGCCGATAGCCGGTGAGGGTCGCCGACTCGATGAACGACGCGACCGGATGGCCGAGCTGCGCGTCGGACGCAATGCCGCGCGTGCTCCGGTAACGGAGATCGAGCGAGCGCACGAGACAGTCGGTGCCGACGCCGGCCTCGGTCGCGAAGTGGTGGAACATCAGGAAGCGCCGGCACAGCCGATACGTTCGCACGTCGAAGCCGGCGCGATACGACGAGAACGGGTCGTTGCGGCACCCCCACGCGCCGGCATCGCTCGGCGTGGGCGCGATCGCATCGTGTTCGCCGTAGTCGAGCACGAGCTCGAACAGCCACTTCGTCGTCGCGAACCGCGCGACGTCGAGACGCGAGATCGTGTTGCCGTATCGGATGTGCTTCAGGTGCCGATTGGCGCTCCGCCCGACCACGGTTCGATTCGCCTCATCGGCGCGCGTGGCGGCGACGCCGGCAGAGTCCTCGCGCTTGTAGCCGTACTCGACGACGTTGCCCCGGTCGTCGACGCTCTCGCAGATCAGCCAACAGAAGACGCGCGACGCGTGCGCCGGGTCGGCGTCGGACGGGTCGAAGATCCGCGACTCGTCGTCTTTCCCATAGAGCGTCGTGATGTTGTCGCGCGTGACCGATCGCCAATGGGTTTCGCGCGTCGCGACATTGGTCCAGCGCTCGATCCGCGCGAGGAGCGCATCGATTCGCGGCCGGTATTGCCGGATCACGAAGCCGGGGACGCTGGCGACGTCCTCCAGCAGACTGCCGTCGGGCGCGCGCGCCGCCACGAGATCCTCGGCACCCGACAGCAGAAAGACGTCCGACTCCGCTCCGTCGTCGTACTGGGGGAGCCCCTTGTCCGTCTTGCGAGTGATCGCCGGCACGGCGAGCGACCAGCCGAAGCCGAACGGGCCATTTCCCGATCCCGAGTCATACGTCAGCGCGAGCTGCGGGCCGAAGCCGGCGCGACCGGGGCTCGTCGGAATCGGCACCGACGTCGACCCGGTGCCGGTGACGGGGTTGGCCGCGAACTTCTCGCCGATGCCGCGGATCGCGCCGCCACCCTTCGGGAGCGATAGCGTCGGCAGCGCGATCCGCTGCGCATCGGCGGACGCCGTCGTCGGACGGGCGGCGACCGCCTGATCACTTCGCTCCCTGCTACTCGCCACGCGACGCCCTCGCAACGACCAGGAAAGTGCTCCGACGCATGAGCCGAGCCCGAGATGCTCGTCGCCGTTCCCGTCGACGGCGGATTGCGTTCCCCCTACTCCCCGACTCGTGCAGCGGCGCGGCGAGCGGAGTCAATAGCCAAGGTCGACCGGACGGCACCACACCGCCCCTCAGCCGACGTTCGCGGCCTTCGAGTAGAAGTACCGCTTTGCCAATTCTACCGCAACGACGTATCCCGCCGTCAATCCAATGATCGTCAGCATCATTGGCGCTGGCAGCGGCTCGAATCCAAACACCGCATCGAACGGCAGATACGGAATCACGAGCGCCACGCCCATGAACGCCACCGAGCTCCAGAGCAACAGCGCCCCAGGCCTGCTTCGATAGAACACATGTCGCGTCCTGACGACGAGCGCGATGACCAGCTCCGTCAACAACGATTCCACGAACCATCCCGTGCGGAAGGCCACCGGCGAGGCGTGGAAGATGTACCGCAGCGCCCCGAAGGTCGCGAAGTCGAAGACGGTACTCACGAGACCGAAGACGAGCATATAGTTGCGAATGAACGTCGTGTTCCAGCGACGCGGTTTGGCCATCTGCTCCAGGTCCACGTTGTCGCTCGCGATCGTCGCCGCGGGAATGTCGGAGAGAAAGTTGTTGAGCAGAATCTGCGGCGCGAGCAGGGGCAGGAACGGCAACAGCAGCGACGCGCCGGCCATGCTGAACATGTTCCCGAAGTTCGCACTGATGGTCGTGAGGATGTACTTCATGGTGTTCGCGAATGTTCTCCGTCCTTCGTCGATCCCCTCGCGAAGGATGCCGAGGTCGGCCTTGAGCAGCACGAAGTCCGCGGCGTCCTTCGCGACATCGACCGCCGTGTCCACGGAGATTCCCACATCCGCGGCGTGCAACGCCGGCGCGTCGTTGATGCCATCGCCCATGTAGCCCACGACGTGGCCGGTCTTCTTGAGCGCGAGAATGATCCGTTCCTTCTGGTTGGGATCCACCTCGGCGAAGATCGTGGTGCGCTCGGCGCGGTGCCAAAGCGCTGGATCACTCATCTCGGCCAGCTCGCGACCCGTCAGCACTTCGGTGAACGGCAGCCTCACCGCCTCCGCCACGTGCCGCGCGACCTTCTGGTTGTCGCCGGTGATGATCTTGAGCTGCACGCCGCGCGCGTGAAGATCCTGGATCGCCTGCGCCACGTCCGCCTTTGGCGGATCGAAGAAGAGGAGAAAGCCCGCGAACGTCATCGCCTGCTCGTCGTCTCTGGAGTAGACCGCGGCTCGCGTCTCGACATGTTTCCGCGCGAGCCCGAGCACGCGAAAGCCCTTGTCACTCCACTCGCTGTACAGCGTCTCGATCGCGGCGCGCTGTGCGTCGTCCAGCGCGCGAACCTCTGTGCCCACCTCGACCATCCCGCAGCACGTCAACACGTTGTCGAGCGCACCCTTGCACGTGAGCGTCCGCGCGCCCGAAGCGTCCGCCGTGACGACGCTCAAGCGCTTCCGCACAAAATCGTATGGAATCTCATCCACCTTCGACTCGGCCCCAACCTCCGAGCCCTTCTCCTTGGCATACGCTTCGACCGCCGCGTCCAGGGGATTGTCCACCCCCGTCTGGAAGTGCGCGTTCAGGTGCGCCGAGTGCAGGACGGTTGCAGACGGCTGCCCCTGCGGGTCGACCGCGCCATCGAGCCGCACTACACCCTCGGTGAGCGTGCCCGTCTTGTCCGTGCACAGCACGTCCACGCTACCGAAGTTTTCGATGGCGTTCAGCCGCCGCACGATCACGCCGCGCGTGGCCATCTTCTGCGCGCCGTGCGAGAGCGTGATGCTGATGATCGCCGGCAGCAGCTCCGGCGTCAGCCCAACCGCGAGCGCGAGCGAAAAGAGGAGCGAGTCGATGAGTGGCTTGTGCAGCCACAGATTCGCCGCGAGCACGATGATGACCATCACCAACATCACCTGCGTGAGCAGATAGCCAAAGCGTCGGATGCCGCGCTCGAAGTCGGTCTCGTCCGGACGGAGGCTCAGGCGCTGCGCAATTTGTCCGAACATCGTCGCCTTGCCCGTCTGCACGATGAGCATCCGCGCCGTTCCACTGCCGGCGCTGGTGCCCATGAAGACGCAATTGGTGCGCTCCGTGAGCGTGGCCTTCTCCGCCACGGCGCCCGGCACCTTCTCCACCGGGAACGTCTCGCCGGTGAGCACTGCCTGATTGACGAAGAAGTCCTTGGCCGTCAGCACCACGCCGTCGGCGGGAATCAGGCTTCCCGCGCTCAATAGCACGACGTCGCCCGGAACCAGTTGCGTGGATGGGAGCTGGACCGGTTGGCCGCCGCGCAGCACGGACGACTTGATCGTGACCTGCGACCGCAGCTTCTCGACGGCGCTGCTCGCGCGGTACTCCTGCACGAAACCGAGGACGGTGCTGCCGACGACGATGGCGAGCACGATGACGGCGTCCGTGATCTCGCCGACGACGAGCGACACGATCGCGGCGAAGATGAGAATGAGCACCAACGGGCTCCTGAACTGACTCAGGAAGAGACCGACCGCAGTTACCTGCTGGTGCGCCTTGATCGTGTTGGGACCGTGCTCTTTCAGCCGTTGCTCGGCGTCGGCAGGCTGGAGCCCGGCGGCGGTGCTCTTCAGGTCGGAGAGCAGTCGGTCAACCGCGAGGCTCCAGAATGCCGGACCACTCATTGTCTCGATGAGACAGCTCGTTGTGGACGGGGACTCGAGTTCCAGTTGCCGATAAGAACACGGCGACTCTTGTAGTTGTCAACTCGGTTTGTGTGGTCGCATCCACGATCTCGTCGAGCAGGCCACCGCGCTCTGATACTACGAACGGCTCGGCCCGTTCCTACACTGCCTCAGGTACTCAGGGGTCCACTGGCATCTCGATCGACCGCAAACGGGAGGGCAACCGAGGTCATGATGCTGCTTCTCGTGGCGGCCAGCACTGTCGAGCGACTCGGGAGTACTTGAGTACCGAGGGCGGGCCACTGAAGTAGTGGAGTAGCACGAGTACGGCGTATCCGGACTGGCATACTCGCCCCTAGAATGTGCCGAGGCATCCGTGCGGGCATTCGCTAGAAACCGCGCTCGCCGAGGACGGCGTCGCGAGCATGCATGCGCACGTTGCCTTGCCCGATTTTCGGCGGCTCCATGTGCGCGCTACTTTCCGTAGGAGGATCGTGGGGTGCCGGCGAACAGCTCACCAGTGAATAGAAGATTCAGAGAATACTCGCAGCCTTGCCTAA
>JBDTOD010000042.1:0-31313 GCA_039933415.1 bacterium | reverse complement strand
GTGCTGCTCGTGCTCAGCCTCCTGTTCGGACGGAACCTCTTCGATGAGGTCGGTACGACCACGGCGCAGTCGACCGGAGCGCTCGCGCCGGCAGATTCCGCGCGCGAGGAGCCGGAGGTGCGGTTCGTCTCGTTCGTGCTCGACGATGCGCAGCAGACGTGGGCACAGCTCCTACCGAAGTACGGCGCACAGTACCACGATGCCAAGCTCGTGCTGTTCCGGGGCGCGACGCAGACCGGCTGTGGCACCGGACAGACGGCGATGGGTCCTTTCTACTGTCCGCAGGACGAGAAGGTCTACATCGACCTTGGATTCTACGACGAGCTCAAGACGAAGTTCGGCGCGTCGGGTGACTTCGCGCAGGCCTACGTGATCGCTCACGAGCTGGGCCATCACGTGCAGCATCTGCTGGGCACCGACGCGCAGGTGCGCCGGGCCATGCAGAGTGATCCGCAGGCCGCCAACCAGTACTCGGTGCGGCTCGAGCTCCAGGCGGACTGCTTCGCCGGGGTGTGGGGCAAGTCGTCGCAGCAGCGTGACAAGCTGAGCGCGGGCGACATCGAGGAAGGGCTCAACGCGGCGGCGTCCGTGGGCGACGATCGCATCCTCAAGCAGAGCGGTCGCCAAGTGAACACGGACTCGTTCACCCACGGCTCGTCGGCGCAGCGGATGACCTGGTTCCGGAAGGGGTTCGACTCCGGCGACCCGCGCTCCTGCGACACCTTCGGCGGGAGCGGTTCGGGCGGTTGACGCGCGGCGACGGAGGAAGCGAGCGGGGGAGTTCTGCGTACGACCGCGGTCCGGCAATTGACATCTGAACGAACATTTCACAACGCCGCCACTTCTGGCGGCGTTGTCGTATCATTCAGCAACCAGACGCGTCACCGAGATGGTGGTGCACCGGGCATACTGGCCATCTGCACGATTCGGTGCATGATTCGTGGGCGATATTCTTGCGTCGAGGCGCCCTCCCATGCTCCGCCTCCGTTCGTAATCATGGACGACATCGTTCCTTTTCCCGAGAGAGCAACACTGCACGGCGCCGAGTCGCCTGCAACGCCCCGAACCGAGGCGCTTAACGCGCACGCGGCCAGCGAGAATGGGACGTCTGCCGCATCGCCGTTGCCGGAGGCGACCGACTCCGCGCTCGTGACGACGCCGGCAACGAAGTCACCGGCGAAGCGCAAGCCGCGCGCACGAAAGACGACGAAGAAAGTGGTGCCCGCGCCCATCGTCGCCGCGCCGACTTTACCCGCCGCTCCGCTCACGCGTCCCGACGGCACACCGGCGCCGGTCGTGCACCTCGCGCCCGAGCTGTCGCCCTATGCGCGCACCGGAGGATTGGGCGAGGCGGTATCGAGTCTGGCGAAATATCAGGCGGCGTCGGGGATTCCGGTGACCGTCTTCATGCCGCTCTACAGCGCCGTGCGCGAGCGCACCGAGATCCAGCCGATCGGGCCGGCGTTCGCCGTGACGGTGGGTCCGCGCATCGAGACGGCTCGGCTGTATGAGCCGGTGACGCCGCACCAGCCCGGCCAGCCACGCGTGGTGTTCGTCGAGAGCGAGGAGTACTTCGACCGGCCGGGTCTCTACGGCGACGATCTGGGCGACTATCCCGACAATGCGCGACGCTATGCGCTCTTCGCGCGCGCCGTGCTCGTGTCACTGCCGCGCCTGTTGGTGCAGCCGCCGAGCATCGTGCACGCGCACGACTGGCAGACCGCGCTCGCGAGCATCTATCTCAGAAACGAGTTCGTGGCGCATCCCTACTACGAGGGCATTCGCGCCGTGCTCTCCGTACACAACGCCGGCTACCAGGGTCACTTCCCCGAGCCGACGATGGCCGACATCGGGCTGCCCCACTCGCTGTACAACTCGCGCCAGCTCGAATGGTGGGGACGGGTGAACCTACTGAAGGGCGGTCTCGTCTTCTCCGATCTCGTCATCACGGTGAGTCCGACGCACGCGCACGAGCTGCGCACGGAAAAGGGCGGCTTCGGTCTCGACGGCGTGTTCGTCGCGCTACGCGACCGGCTCGTCGGCATCGTGAACGGCATCGACCAGGAAGTCTGGGATCCGGCGCGCGACACGATCATCCCACGACGCTACTCGGCCGACAACATGTCCGGGAAGAAGCGCTGCCGCCTCGCGCTGCAGCGCGCCACGGGACTCAGCCGCTGGCAGGCGCCGATCTTCGCGCTCACGGCGCGGCTCGTCGCCCAGAAGGGGCTCGATCTCATCCTCGGCGATCCCGGCTACTTTGCCTTCGACGCGCAGTACGTCTTTCTGGGGCATGGCGACGCGCGCTACGAGGCGATGCTCGTCGACCTCGCCGAGCGCGCGCCGAGTCGCATCGCAGTGAAGCTCGACTTCACGGACGAGTTCGAGCATCTCCTGCTGGCAGGAGCGGATCTGTGCCTGATGCCGTCGCAATACGAGCCGTGCGGCCTCACGCAGATGCGCGCGCAGCGCTACGGCACGATCCCCGTCGCACGGCGCGTCGGCGGGCTGGCGGACACAATCGAGGACGGCGTGACCGGCTTCCTGTTCGATGACTACACGCCCGCGGACTTCATGCGCTGCGCGATGCGCGCCGTCGATCAGTACCGCGAGACCGAGGCGTGGGAGGAGATGATGCGAGAGGCGATGGCGCGCGACTTCGGCTGGGAGAAGAGCGCCACGCGCTATCTCAGCATGTATCGCCGAGTGCTGGGACTGCCCGCGGTGCGGCAGGATCGTCCGCACGTGAGCGGAGTATAGCTTCGATGGCGACGGCGCTCGTGCGCCGTCGCTCGATAGCCGCCCACTCCCGCTTCTCCGTCATGCATTCACGCTCCGCGCTGCTCGGCATTTTGCTGAGCCTCGCCGCCGTCGCGCCCGCGCGCGCTCAGGCGGCCATCACGGACGCCGCGGATACCGCGCCGCCTCCGGTGGCGCGCGAGCTCCGCGCCGTGTGGGTCGCTACGGTCGAGAACATGGACTGGCCGTCCAAAGCGGGCTTGAGCACCGCGCAGCAGCAGCGCGAGATGCTGACGATCCTGGACAAGCTCGTGCAGCTGCACATGAACGCGATCGTGCTGCAGGTGCGGCCAGCAGCCGACGCGCTCTACGAGTCGCCCAACGAGCCGTGGTCCGATGTGCTCACCGGCCAGATGGGACAGGCGCCGGCGCCATTCTACGATCCGCTCGCGTTCGCGATCACGGAGGCGCACAAGCGCGGGCTCGAGCTGCACGCGTGGATCAATCCGTATCGCGCCAAGAATACGTCGACGAAGCGCGTGTCGTCGGACCACGTGAGCCGCACCGATCCCGAGCTGGTGCGGAGCTACGGCTCGTATCTGTGGCTCGATCCGGGCGATCCGAAGGTGCGCGATCTCACGACGCGCGTCGCGCTCGACATCGTGCGCCGGTACGACATCGACGCGCTGCACATGGACGACTACTTCTATCCGTACAGGGAGTCACGGAACGGACGGGAGATCGAGTTCCCCGACGAGTCGACGTGGCAGCGCTACAAGCGAGGGGGCGGCACGCTCGCGCGAGACGACTGGCGCCGCGAGAACGTGAACCTGCTCGTGCGGCAGCTCTACGATGCCGTGCACGCCGTGAAGCCGTGGGTGCGGTTCGGCATCAGTCCGTTCGGAATCTGGCGGCCAGGCAACCCGCCCTCGGTGCGCGGGCTCGATCAATACGCCGAGATCTACGCCGACGCGAGGAAGTGGCTGCGCCAGGGTTGGGTGGACTACTTCACTCCGCAGCTGTACTGGCCGGTCCGAAATCCACAGCAGCGCTACGACGAGCTGCTGCGCTGGTGGGTGGAGCAGAACGTCTACGGACGCAACATCTGGCCAGGGAACTACACCGGAAAGGTGGCGTTCACGAATGCATCGGCATTCCGCACGGGGGAGATCCTCGAGCAGCTTCGCCTCACGCGGGCGCAGCCCGGCGCGACGGGGAACGTGCACTTCAGCATGAAGGTGTTCCTCGATGATCCCGACGCACTGAATGAGCAGCTGCTCGCCGGACCCTATGCGAGCCCCGCGCTCGTGCCGGCGTCGCCGTGGCTCGGCGTCGCGACTCCTGCGGCGCCGGTGATCGCGACGCACACTGACGCCGCGTCGGGTACGCTGCTGCTCGACGTGCGCCCCTCGGCGCAGCCGCCAGCGCCGGTCGGATTTGGTGGGTCGTCCACGCTCGCGTCCACGCCGTGGCTCTGGGTCGTGCAGACGCGCGGCGCAACGGGGTGGTCGACGGCGATCGTTCCGGGCGGCGAGCGCACGCGCCAGCTCGCCGCCCGCGGCGCACCGCCTCCGCGCGAGGTGCGCGTGATGATGATCGATCGGATCGGGAATGCAAGCCCGCCCGCAACGCTACGGGCGCCGTTCTAGCGTACTTCGGCAGTTGCCGCGAGCCCGTGGCGCCTACTGCGGAGATGACGCGATCGAGGCGCCGGCGTCGTCGGCGCGCGTGAGCCAGTCTTCCACCGCTCGCACATCCGGCACGCGCCAACGCGCGATCGTCGTCCCGCCGCCCACCTTGAGCGAGTGGCCGCCCATGGCGTTCACCACGGCGAATCCGTGCTCGTCGGTCGCGTCGTCACCGATGAACACCGGCACTCGGCCGCGAAACGGCGCCTCGCCCATGAACGTCCCGATCGTGTCGCCCTTGTCCGGGCCGGCCGGCCGAAGCTCGACGACCAGCTTGCCTGGCTGTACGACGTAGCCGTCGCCGAGCTCCATGACGATAGCGCGCATCTCGTCGTGTACGAGGCGCTCGAGCTGTGGCGCGGCGCGAAAGTGCAGCGCGAGCGAGAGGCCCTTGTCCTCGATGACGAGCGCACGATGCCGGCTCGCGAGCGCGGCGATCCGGGCGCGCGCGAACGAGAGCGAGTCGACGGGCACGTGCAGCCGCCATACCGCTCCCCGCGCGTTGCGGCGCTCCAGTCCGTGCTGCCCAGCGGCCGGCAGCGCCCCACCGGGAAAGAGGAGATCGATATCGTGGAGCGAGCGTCCGCTGATCAGCGCGACCGCGCCACCGGTCGCCAGGTGGAGCCCGTGCAGGAGGTCGTGGGTCTCCGGCTCCACGCGGACGGCGGAGGGTGACGACGCGAGCTCGATCAGCGTCCCGTCGATGTCGAGGAAGTACGCCCAGGTCAGATCGGGCGCGGGCAATCCCGCGTCGCCTCCAGGGCTCAGACGCGCCTCCCGATCACTGACCCGCCGGTGGCGGACGCGGGCGATCTGGCATTCGACGCGCGTGTGTGCCTGATGGGCCAGAGCGGGCGGTTGACGAACCGGCCGCGCCGGCGCACGGTCGCCCCGTCGAGCAGCATCCGTCCAGCCCAGCGGTAGACGTTGAACTCGTGAATGAGTCCGCGCATCAGCCTCATTCTCGCGCGCTGCATGCGCAGCGGCATCGTCAGCGCGGCATCGAGCGCGGCCGCGCACTGTTCGGCGTCGTATGGGTTGACGATGAGTGCCTCGGGCAGCTCGCGCGCGGCGCCGGTGAACTGGCTCAGCAGCAGCACTCCGGCCTCGTCGTCGCGCGCCGCCACGAACTCCTTGGCGACGAGGTTCATGCCGTCGTGCAGGCTGCTCACGAAGCAGAGCTCCGCGGCGCGATAGTACTCGAACACCTGATGCGCGTCGTGATGGTGGGCGAGCAGGATGATCGCCGGCGCGCGCCGGTTGGCGAAGCGGTCGTTGATCCGGTCGACCAAGTCGCGCACGCGGTGCTCGTACGCCTGGTACTGCTCGATCCGGCTTCGCGTCGGCGCGGCGATCTGCACGAAGGTGAAGCGTCCGATCCACTCGGGGTGCTGCTCGAACAATTGCTCGACGGCGCGGAACCGCTCCTCGAGCCCTTTGGTGTAGTCGAGCCGGTCGACGCCGACACCGATCGCCTGGTCCGGCGGGAGGCCGAGTTGCGCGCGCACGAGGCCGCGGCAGACATCCACCGGATGCGCGGACTCCCCCTCGGACGGAGGCCACTCGACCGAGATCGGATAGCGCTTCACGAGCGTGCGCTCGCCGCGATACGAGACGCCGAACGTCTCGCGATCAACTCGCGCCTCGAGCTGCCGGTCCACCGTGTCGACGAAGTTGTTGCAGTGGAACTGCGTGTGGAAGCCGAGGATGCTGCTGCCGAGCAGGCCGTCGAGGAGCTCTTCGCGCTGCGGGCAGATCGCGAACGCCTCCGGGTTCGGCCAGGGGATGTGCCAGAAGGTGATGATCGTCGCGTCCGGCAGTTGCTCGCGGATCATGCGGGGCGCGAGCGCGAGGTGATAGTCCTGCACGAGCACGATGGGATCGGTGGTGCGCGCCTCGTCGACGACGGCGTCGGCGAACTTGCGGTTCACGCGCTCGTAGCACTTCCAGTCGGCCGTGCGGAACGTCGGCCGTACGTGCGCGATGTGGCAGAGCGGCCAGAGCCCTTCGTTGGCGAAACCATAGTAGTAGCCGGCCTCCTCTTCGCTGCTCAGCCACAGCCGGCGCAGCTGATAGCCCGGCTCCTCCACCGGCGCCGAGACGCGGTCGAAGGTGTCGACCACGTCGCGGTCGGCCGAGCCGCTGCCGTGGGCGATCCATGTGCCGGAGCACGCACGCATGATCGGCTCGACCGCCGTCACCAGTCCGCTCGCGGGTCGCTGAATGATGATGCTGCCTTCCTCGCGCACGTGGATGAACGGCTCGCGGTTGGAGACGACGATCACCTCCGCTCCACGAAGCTCCCGGTCGAGGATTCCACGCAGTGTCTCGGGCGTCCACGAGAGACGTTCGTCGTCGCGCAGCCGGTGCTCGGACTCGAGATCGCGAATCAGGGTGCGCAGGTCGTCGGCGAGCGGATGCGGCTCCGAGCCAGCGCCGCGCGAGGTGGGTCGTAGCAGCCCTTCCCCGCGCATCAGCGCGCGCATCCCCTGCACCCATCCGCGCCAGCTCAGCTGCGCGACGACCACGGTGACGACGGAGATGACGGCGCCGAGCCCGATGAAGAAATAGAACAGGTAGCGCTTGGTCTCTTCGCTGCGCCGCGCCGCGAAGCTCATGTCCTGCACGAGCACGAGCGCGCCCGGCATGTCGGGCGTCATCCGCAGCGTGCGAGCGGAGATGAGCAGTGGACCGTTGAGGTCGTTCACCACGTGCCCCGACGGTGCGCGGTAGCTCGCGAGTGAATCGCAGCGGACACTGGACGGCATCGTGGCGGTGCCTTCCGGCCGGTCGGGGCCGCCCGTGCAGACGCCGACGGCGTAGAGCCGTTCGTCCTGCGTGATCCGCGAGAAGAGCGCGCGCAACCCGGTTCGGTCGTTCGCCGCGACCATCTCCCGGACCGGCTCCTCCACCGTGTTCGCGATCAGGTTCGCGCGCAGATCGAGGTCCTTCACGAACCATCGGAAGGTCAGCCGGTCCACGAGCGGCATCGCGGCGGATGCAAGCACCGCGAGGACCAGAATCAGCGGAACGATGAATCGCAGGGAAAGCTTCATCGAGCCCAATCAGGCCGGAGGTGCGGTTGTCGTTTCGCGGCCGTGCGGGATCGGCGCGAACGACGACGTCATGCTCCCCGTATCCCGACGCGCCACGGTCAAGCCAGCGATCGCCCCATCCTCCGTCCATTGCCGATACGCGCTGCCCGCCGCGAACACGGAGTCCGACCAGACCGTGAGCGCGTGCGCGAGCCGCTGCGCGTCGCCGCGCATGTCGGCCGTGCAGTGGATGCCTCGGTAGTGCTCGGCAGCGAGCGCGGTGAAGGAGTCCAGGGCGCGCGCGAGCCCTCGAGACGTGTTCAGGACGTCGTGCAACGTGGAGAGGCGATATGCTTCCGCCGAGGCCTCACCGAATCGGCAGCAGAGCGCGGCCGCGGCCGCTTCCAGGTCGAACGACTCGATGATCGTCGGCGCCGGACGCGTGGCGTCTCTCATGCGATCTCCCTGGACGGCACGGTCGTCAGTCGGCTCGGACATCGTCTTTCCTCAAGCGTGAGCCGTCGTGTGCCGACGAACGCCACGTCGCGGGAGCGCGACCTTCGCTCCCCAAATCGCGATCGTCCATCCCTGATCGCAGCGTCATGACGGAACGATATTCCTCGGTGATCTGACGGACATGCAGCGAGAAGTCTGCCCACGCTTCGCCGAGCACGATCGCATCGGCATCCAGATCGGCGGCACCTGTCGTGCCGTGACAGTCGATCAGCGCGTGGTGCGTGTAGGTAGACAGTGCTCGGTTGAGCTCGGCCGCCGCGACCAGTACCGACCGCACGCGCGCGACGCGGTGCCGCTCGGCGTCGCCATATGGAATGCGCAGCCTCGTGAGCTCGGCCACGTGACGCAGGTCATCGACCCGAATCGACACCGTCTGTTCTCTCAGCGGTCCAGTCATGCTCCATCTCCTGGTTGTGCTCGGCCGCGAGCGGGCAATCGGCGGCCTCGGGTGCGAGTTCCGTGCGCGTGCGACGCCGCGCAGGGTTGCGTGGTACGGACGGCCCTCGTTGAATGCGTTTCATGAGGGAGTCCGCACGCAGATCTCGGCGACATGCTACCCCACTGCCCTCACACCAACCTCACCTGCATCTCACAGGGCGTCGGATTTGCGAAGTGCTTAGCCTGTACACGCTTGGGGGTACTCACGTAACGGCCGATTCCGGCGCCGCGCTCAGCGGCGCGGCGTCGCAGAAGCGCGTGCTCTCGCTGCTCGCCATTCTGGCCATCGCGGGTGAGGCCGGACTCAGCCGCGACAAGCTGATCGGTGTGCTTTGGCCGGAAGCCGAGGACGAACGAGCTCGTCATTCGCTTACCCAGACGTTGTATGTCGCGCGGCGAGCGCTCGGCGCTGAGGACCTGTTCATCCTCAGTCCGACGAGCGTTCGGCTCAATTTCGGAGTGCTCACGTGCGATGTGTGCGCGTTCGAGGCCGAGCTCGACGCGGGAGAACTCGAGGCTGCCGTCGCACGGTATGGCGGTCCCTTTCTCGACGGGTTCTTCCTCGGTTCTTCGGCAGAGTTCGAGCGGTGGAGTGCGAGTCATCGCGAACGCCTCGAGGCGCGGCTCGCGCAGAGCCTGGGGGAGCTCGCGTCGCGAGCCGAGGCGGCGAGCGAGTACGCCCGCGCCGTGGAGTGGCGACGCAAGCTCGCGGCGCTGCGCCCTCTCGACGCCGCCGCGGTCGTGCGCCTCATGTCCGCGCTCGCCGGCTCTGGAGACCGGGCCGGGGCGATACAGCAGGCCCGTCTCCATGCCGCCCTTCTGCACCATGAGCTCGAGCTCGATCCGGACCCAGTCGTCGAGGCTCTCGCCGCCAGGCTCCGCACCGACGTGAGCTGGGAGCCGAGTGATTCCTCCGCGCCCGCGAGCGACACGACGCCGGAGGTGAACGTGAGCGACACCGCCATTCTGCCGGCAATCGACGAGCGACAACCGTTGCACGACGAAGCGCGCATGGTTCCAGCGCAATCATCGCTTGGCGTCGCGCGCGCGATCCCGGAGCTCGTGTTGCCGCTCTGGGTTCGCTGGGCGGTGCTGTCGGTTGTCGTTCTAGTCCTCATCGGATCCGGCGTGCTCATCGGTCGTGCTCGGCGCGCGCCGACGTCGCAGGTGCATCAGCTTGCGGTTCGTCAGCGCGTGGTCGTCGCACCGTTCCGCGTGGCGGGGGCGTCGCCCTCACTCGGCTATCTGCGCGACGGCGTGGTGGAGTTGCTCTCGACCCGCCTTGCCGATGACAGCGCCGCTCGCTCGATCGACGCGGGTGCGGTGCTCGGCGCGTGGCGCGCTGCGGGGCTCGCGCCAGCGATGGACGTCCCGCGCGACGCCGTGGTGAAGCTCGCCGAGCGGCTGGGCGCCGAGCGCGTGGTAGTCGGCAGCGCGGTCGGCACGCCGGCGCACATCATTCTTCGCGCCGAGGTGCTGGTCGTTCCTTCAGGATCGGTGAGCGCCGAGGCGTCCATCTCCGGTCCGGTGGACAGCCTCACCACGTTGATCGACCGGCTCGCCGGTCAGCTGCTCGCGGCCGAGGCCGGCGAGGACGCGCAGCTGGCGCTCCAGACGACGCGATCGCTTCCCGCCTTGCGCGACTTCCTGGCGGGTCAGGCGGCGCTGCGCAAGCTGGATTACACTGCGGCGCTGCGCCAATACAATGCGGCCCTGGCGCGGGATTCCGGCTTCGCATTGGCCGCGCTTCAGGCGGCGACGATGGCCGACCGACTGCTCGACGTCGCGCAGCTTCGGCGAAGCCTCGCGGTGGCGTGGGCGCACCGCGACGCGCTCAACGAGCGCGATCGGCTGCGACTGGACACGTACGTCGCCGCACCGTTCTCCGCTCCCGCGAGCCAATTGCAGCAGTGGAGTGCGTGGCAGCGCATGATCGAGCTCGCAGGCAGCGACGCGGATCTCGGTTTCGCGCTGGGATGGCGGATTCTGCATGATGGCGCGCTCGCGGGGGTCGCTGATCCCCGCGCGCGCACGGTCGAAGCGCTGAGGCGGTCCACCCTCTCGGACGCGCACCCCCCGACGCGCGGTCTGCTGGCGTCGATGGGTGTGGTCGCGATCGACTCGAACCCGTCGGTGGCGATGCTCGGCCCCCTCGCACCGTTCGTGCGCTGGCGCGCGGCGATCGCTCGATCCGACACGGTCGCCCGCGTACACATACGCGACACGATCTTCAGGCTCGGGCCGGCGAATCTCCGCGCCATCGCGCTCAGCAGTCAGTACGATGGCGTCGCGACCGCCGATGGTGCGCTCGCGACGGAGTACCTCGCCGCCCGAGCGACCAGACTCGCCGAGCGGGTGGATGCGATGCTCGCCGAGCACGCCGGCGCGGTGCTGCATGGTCGAACCGGAGCGGCGCTCGACGTGATCTCTCGGCTGGAGCGAGCCCAGCCCGGATCGTTCGCGGCGCAGCGGCTGCGCGTGCTGGACGCCCTGTACGGCGACGGAGACTCGGCGGTGGCCGTCGCGGCTGCGCGCGAGCTCGCCGTCGCTTCCGGCATCGGCGTGCGCGGGAGTCCTGCAGCGGCGCTGACGAGCTCGGAGTCGCGAGACGCCAACCTGTGCGTCGTCGGGCAGTGGTTCTCGGCGCGTGGCGACTCGGCATCGGCGCGTCGAGCCGCGGTGGCGCTGCGGTCCCGCCGCGGCCTGGCGGTCGCCGCCGTGAGCGCCTCTCCGGCGGTTTGCGCCTCGATGCTCAATGCGGCGCTCGCCGTCGGCGCACGCGCGCGTGACGCACGGTCGCAGCTGCTTCACCTCGATTCCCTGGTGCTCTCCCCGCAGGTCGTGGGAGATCTCTCGACGTACGCGCCATTGCTGCTTGCTCGATTGCACGAACGACTGGGTGATGTGCCGGGCGCGCTCGCCGCCGTGCGCCGCAGGGCGTACATGATGGATTGGCCCCGGTACCTGGCGGTCATGCTGCGCGAGGAGGCCCGACTCTCGGAGCGAGCCGGCGACTTTCCAGGGATGCAGCGGGCGTTGGAGCACTACCACTCGTATCGCGAGCCGGCGGCGGAGACGGAGTCTCCGGCGCCACGGTGATCCACGGCGCGGCGGCCAGACCTATTCTCCGGCGTCGCTCTTCTCCGGCAAATCACTCTTCCCGCCCCCTCACCGGGCCCGTATTCTAGGTTTTTGCCGCTCTCCCGGCGAACGCATCTCGCGAAGTGACGGGCGTCGGCCCGCATCCGATCACCGCCTGCCAAACGTCTCGTGACTCAATTCCGGTTGCCTTCTTCGACGCGTGCGCGGTGCGCGCCCCTCGTCGCACTGCTCGTCTCGATCGCCTGCGCAGGCGCCCCAGGGGCGACCCCGCCGGCCCTGCTGCCGACGTCTGGACCGCGCAAGATCGAGGTGCTCTTTCTGGGGCACGACGCGGAGCATCATCCGTCGAACAAGTACGCGCCAATGCTCGCGATGGCGCTGGCAAAGGACGGGATCAACTTCTCATATTCCATCGACCCGAACGATCTGAATGCGTCGAACCTGGCCAGGTTCGACGCCGTGCTGCTCTATGCGAACCACGACTCGATCACGCCGCCGCAGGAGAAGGCGCTGCTCGACTACGTGCAGTCGGGGCACGGCTTCGTGCCGATCCACTCCGCGTCGCACAGCTTCCGCAACTCGGCCAACGTGATCCGGATGATGGGCGGCCAGTTCGACAAGCATGGCACCGGTACCTTCACGGCGGTCACCATACGACCCGATCACCCGGTGATGAAGGGACTCTCGCCGTTCGAAACATGGGACGAGACCTACATCCACAAGAACAACAATCCCGATCGCATCGTGCTCCAGGAGCGCGTGGAAGGCGATCACCACGAGGCGTGGACGTGGGTGCGCAACGAAGGGAAGGGGCGCGTCTTCTATACGGCGTACGGCCACGATGAGCGCACGTGGACGCAGCCCGCCTTCCAGGCGCTCGTGCGCAACGGGATCCTGTGGGCGGTGGGCGACCGCGTGCGCGGGCAGTGGGAGCAGGAGAAGATGGCGCCGCTCACCTACGTCGAGAGCAGCCGGATCCCGAACTACGAGCGCCGCAATCCTCCGCTCAAGTTGCAGGAGGCGCTGGAGCCCGCGGCGTCGATGACGCACATCCAGGTGCCGCCGGGATTCGAGCTGAAGCTCTTCGCGTCCGAGCCCGACATCGTGAAGCCGATCTCGATGGCGTGGGATGAGCGTGGCCGACTCTGGATCGCCGAGACGGTCGACTATCCGAACGATATCCACCCGGGCCGGCCGGGTCGCGATCACATCAAGATCCTCGAGGACACCGACGGCGACGGCAAGGCGGACAAGTTCACGATCTTCGCCGACTCGCTGAACATCCCGACGAGCATCGTGTTCTCGAACGGCGGCATCATCGTTTCGACCATGCCGGACTTTCTCTTTCTCAAGGACACGAACGGCGACGACAGGGCCGACGTGCGCGAGAAAGTGCTCGGCGGCTGGGGCTTCGGCGACACGCACGCCGGCCCGAGCAACCTGCGCTACGGGTTCGACAACCACATCTGGGGCGCGGTCGGCTACAGCTCCCACGTCACGGTCGGGCCCGCAGGCGATACGGCGCGATTCGGCCAGGCGATCTACCGCTTCCGGCCGCGCACCTATGACTCGCTCGAGCACGTCGCGAGCTTCAGCAACAACACCTGGGGTCTCGGCTTTTCCGAGACGAACGACGTGTTCGGCTCGACGGCGAACAACACGCACGCGATGTACGTCGCCGTGCCGCACCGCTACCAGCAGGGCGTGAAGGGATTACCGCCGCGCGCCGGCAGCACGAAGATCGACGGACACTACGCGATGACGCCGATCACGCCGAACGTGCGTCAGGTGGACGTGTTCGGCGGCTTCACCGCGGCGGCGGGCTTCAACCTCTACACGGCGCGCAGCTATCCCCGTGAGTACTGGAACCGCATCGCCTTCGTGAGCGAGCCGACGGGCCGCCTGTTGCACCGCGCCATCCTCGAGCCGAAGGGCGCGGGCTACGCGGAGAAGGACGGCTGGAACCTGCTCGCGAGCGACGACGATTGGGTCGGGCCGGTGGACGCGCAGGTCGGACCCGATGGGCAGGTCTGGGTCGCCGACTGGTACAACTTCATCATCCAGCACAATCCGACGCCGCCCGGATTCGAGAATGGCAAGGGCAACGCGTACGTGAACCCGCTGCGCGACAAGACGCACGGTCGCATCTATCGCGTCGTGTACAAGGGCTCGCCCGCGGCGACACGCATGTCGCTCAGCGCGAGTCGGCCGGCCGAGCTGGTGGACGCGCTCAAGAACGACAACCTCTTCTGGCGTCTCACGGCGCAACGGCTGCTCGTCGAGCGCGGACAGGCGGATGTGGTGCCTCGGCTCATCCAGCTCGTGCGCGATCGGAGCGTGGACGACATGGGGCTGAACCCGGGCGCACTGCACGCGCTCTGGACCCTGCATGGACTCGGGCAGCTCGGCGGCTCCAACGCGGCGGCCACCGATGCGGCGACATCTGCGCTCCGTCATCCGTCAGCAGCCGTGCGCAAGGCAGCCGTGCAGGTATTGCCGGCAAACGCCGCCACGCTCGGTGCGCTTCGCTCGGCGGGACTGTTGGAGGATGCGGATCTGCACACACGCCTCGCTGCCGTGCTCGTGCTGTCGCAACTGCCGGCATCGGACGAGCTGGGACGTGTGCTCTACGCGGTCGGCAAGGCGCCCGAGGTACAAAACGATGAGTGGCTCTCGCAGGCCGTGTACGTCGCCGCGGCGCCGCATCGCGCCGGCTATCTCAAGGCGTACGAAGCCGATCTCGGCGCAGAGGCGTATCGCGCACTCGCGCAGAAGCTGGCGCGGGAAGAGTCGAACCCCGCGCCGCCGGTACGACCGGCACCGGCGACACCGGGCCAGCGGGCGACGCCCGCCGCGCCGCCGCGCCCCGTGGCCGAGCGATTCCTGCGCGCGTATGTGGAAGACGTCGTCGGTCCGATCACGCGGCCGCAGCGGAATGCGTTCGGTGGCGGTGGCAACAACGGCGCGAGCGCGGAGCCGCCGCTCGAGATGACGGTATCCGTCCTGAAAGGACAGATGAAATTCTCCCTGCCCACCTTCAGCGTGAAGCCGGGCCGGCGCGTCCGTCTGACGCTCACCAATCCGGACGAGATGCAGCACAATCTCGTCATCATGAAGCCGGGTACGCTCGATGCCGTGGGCACGCTCGCCGACGCGATGGCGCGCACGCCGGATGCGGCGGAGCGCAACTACATCCCGCCGACGCCAGACGTCGTCGCATCGACGAAGCTCGTGGATCCGGGGCAGTCGTTCACGCTCGAGTTCACGGCGCCGCGCCAGACGGGTGACTATCCGTACGCCTGCACCTTCCCTGGCCACTGGCGACTGATGCAGGGCACGATGAAGGTCGCGGAGTAACCCGATGGCCGACAAGATCAGAGTCGCCGTCGTCGGACTGGGCTTCGGTGCCGAGTTCCTGCCGATCTACCAGCGCCATCCCGACGCCGAGCTCTACGCCATCTGTCAGCGCTCGGCGGAGAAGCTCAACGAGATCGGCGACCAGTACGGCATCGAGCGTCGGTACTCGAGCTACGAGATGCTGCTCGCCGATCCCCAGGTGGACGCGATCCACGTCAACACGCCGATCGCCGCACACGCACCGATGTCGCTCGCCGCGCTGAATGCCGGCAAGCACACGGCGTGCACCGTGCCCATGGCGACGACGGTGGACGAGTGCGTGAAGCTCGTCGAGGCGGAGCGACGCAGCGGGAAGGTCTACATGATGATGGAGACCGCCGTGTACACGCGCGAATTTCTCTTCGCGCAGTCCCTGGCGGTCGACGGCAAGTTCGGGCGCATCCAGTTCCTGCGCGGCGCGCACCAGCAGAACATGAGCCTTCCCGGCTGGCCCGAGTACTGGTACGGCATGCCGCCGATGCACTACGCCACGCACGCCGTCGGTCCGCTGCTCCAGCTCGCGCGCGCGCGCGCGGAGTCGGTCGTCTGCCTTGGCTCGGGCCGCATCCGCGACGAGTACGTGCAGCGGTATGGCTCGCCCTTCGCCGTGGAGAGCGCGCTCGTCACGCTCAAGGATTCCGATTTGGCGTGCGAGGTGACGCGCTCGCTCTTCGACACGATTCGTCAGTACCGCGAGAGCTTCGACGTCTACGGTAGCGAGGGGTCGTTCGAGTGGGAGCAGACGATCGGGGAGAAGCCGGTGATCTACTCGGGGTTCGAGGACGCGGCGCGCGCCGAGGTGCCTGACTTCGCCAACCGACTGCCGAAGGAGATCGCGTCGTTCACCCAGGCCGGCGTGTACGACGAGGAGCACGAGCACACCTCGTTCATCCAGGGCGGTGGACATGGCGGCTCGCATCCGCATCTGGTGCACGAGTTCGTGAGCGCCATCCGCGAGAGGCGTCAGGCCGCCGTCGATGCCGCCACCTCCGCGAACTGGACGATGACGGGCGTCTGCGCGCACGAATCGGCGATGCGGGGTGGCGAGCGAATCGACATCCCGCAGCCCTGATGACCGTGCCAGCGGTGCATTGGCGAAAGGGCCGCGCACTGAGCAATAAGGTTTGCCGGTGAATGCTCTGATGAACGGCCTCGTGATGCTTCTGCATCGCGAGGCCGTTCGTCACGCACCGCCCACCACCCATCGCCTACACTTCCGCCGTCGGTAGATATCTCGGCGGCTTTCTCACCAGCGTCGCTTGCTCGTATGCGAAGGCGAGCTTGATCAGCACCGCTTCGCTCCACGCCTTGCCCATGAAGGTGATGCCGAGCGGCAGGCCGTGCGTGTAGCCCATCGGAACGGTGATCGCCGGATAGCCGGCCACGGCGCACGGAGTCGTGCTGCTCGAGCCGCACGGATCGCCGTTGACCAGATCGATCAGACCAGGTGCGCCTTGCGTAGGAGCGACGATCGCGTCGAGCCGGTGCTTTGCGAACGTTGCATCGAGGCCGTGCTTGCGTGATCCCTCGCGGCACTTGGCGAACGCTTGAAGGTATTCGGGGCGGCCAAGCGATCCCTTCTTCGCCGATTTCTCGAAGATCTCCTGACCGAACAGCGGCATCTCCGTGTCGGCGTGCGCGCGATTGAAGGCGATCAGGTCGTCGAGCGTGCGGACGCTCGAGCCGGCGGGGCGCGTCGCGAGATAGCGCGCCATGTCCGCCTTGAACTCGTAGAGGAGGACCTCGAACTCCGCGTCGTCGAAGGTGCCGGCCGTGACGATGTCGGCTGGATCGACGATGATCGCGCCGCGATCCTTCATCGCGCGGAGCGCTGCCTCGAATGCCGCATCGGCGGCGGGGCTGTATCCCGTGAACTTCTTCCGAGCGACGCCGATGCGCGCACCGCGTAGCCCGTCGGGATCGAGCGCGCGGACGTAATCGAGCGAGACCACGCCTCGTGTGTCGCCGTCGCGCGGATCGGCACCAGCGAGGACGGAGAGCAGCACGGCAGCGTCGCTGACGGTGCGCGTCATGGGCCCGGCGGTGTCCTGACTGTGCGAGATCGGCACGATGCCGCTGCGGCTCACCAGACCGACCGTCGGCTTGATGCCGACGAGTGAACAGGCTGCCGCGGGCGACGTGATCGAGCCGTCGGTCTCGGTGCCGACGGCGACGCTGCAATAGTTCGCCGCCGCAGCGCTCCCTGAGCCCGAGCTCGACCCCGACGGCGTGCGATCGAGCACGTACGGGTTGCGCGTCTGTCCGCCCCGCGCGGACCAGCCGCTCGTCGCGTGGGTCGAGCGGAAGTTCGCCCACTCGCTCAGGTTCGTCTTGCCGATCAGAATCGCGCCCGCGGCGCGCAGCCGTTCGACGATGAACGCGTCGCGCGACGGGCGCGTGTTCGCCAGCGCGAGCGAGCCCGCGGTGGTGAACATGCGGTCCGCCGTGTCGATGTTGTCCTTCACGAGCACGGGGATGCCGTGCAGCGGGCCGCGTACCTTCCCCGCCTTTCGCTCGACGTCGAGCGCGTCGGCGATGGCGAGCGCGTCGGGATTGGTCTCCAGCACGCAGCGCAGCGACAGCCCGACGCGATCCATCGATTCGATGCGCTGGAGGTACTGCTCGACGAGCTGGTGCGACGTGAATTCGCCGCGGGCGAGTGCGACCTGGAGTCCGCCGATCGAGCGCTCCGGCAGGTCTGCGACTCGCGCGCTTGCCAGCGCCTGCGTCGATGTCGCGACGTTCGCCGATTCGGCCTGTGCCGCTCGGCCAGGAACGAGCGCCGCCGCCGCGACGGACGACGCGGCGGCGACGAATCCGCGGCGTGTGATGGACGAGGGAGCGGACGAGTCGACGATGGAATCGGGCATCGGTGCGAGGTTCGAGGAGCGGCGAAGTTGGCTCGGTGCTCCTGCGCGAGCAATCTGCGCGCATGAGCGCATGCGGATTCAGCCGTGCAAACGAGCTCGCCCGTGGGAGCAAAGGCAAGCGCTGTGTGATACAACCCACCGTCGGAATGCAACTTGCCTCACACGTCGAGGAGCGTTGTGCCGTGGCGAGGTGGCCGCGCGATGCATGAATCAGAGAGGACGGTTGCCGTGGGACTGATCAGCTTCACCGACCCAGAGGGAGTTCGTTGGCGGGTGTGGCAAGTGGACACACCGGCGGCGCGCGCCCATTTGATGGATCCGAGCTTTCGCAGTGGCTGGCTGGTGTTCGAGCGCGAGGATTGTGAAGAACGCCGCCGCCTTGCGCAGGTCCCCGAGGACTGGGCATCGCTCGCACCCGCTCGGCTCGCTCTGCTCCTGGGTGTCGCCACTCCGGTCGCGTCGACTCGCACGGGGCCAACGGGTCAACAGGCGATCTGGGCGCGGCCCGACACCGAGACCCGCCCAGATCGCTGAGGCCAACTCGGTGAGGCATCACGGAGCGGGCTGACGGGCGCGCTCCTGTTCGGCGTGGCTGACGCGCTGGACAAGGCCTTGACTGAGGGCGTCGGTTGAGCAACCTTTCATCCGGATATACGGATGATACAAGCCCGCCCGATCTTCGATCGCCTCAGCGCGCTCGCCGACCCTACTCGTAGTCGGCTGCTTCTGCTGCTCGATCGGCACGAGCTCACGGTGGGGGAGCTGTGCAGCGCACTGCAGCTTCCGCAGAGCACCGTGAGCCGGCACCTCAAGACGCTGTCCGACGAGGGATGGGTGTCGGCGCGCGCGGAGGGCACGAGTCGCCGCTATGTCATGCCGGGGTCGGAGCTGGATCCAGCCGCGCGCCGGCTCTGGCATCTCGTGCGCGACCAGGTGGGCGCGACCACGTCGGCGCGCCAGGATCTCGTGCGCGCCGAGCGCGTGGTGCAGGACCGTCGCACCACGTCGCAGGCCTTCTTCTCGTCGCGCGCCGGTCAGTGGGATCGCGTCCGCGCCGAGCTGTACGGCGCTCGAGCCGATCTCACGCCGCTTGGCGCATTGCTCGACCCCGCGAGCATCGTCGGTGATCTGGGATGCGGCTCGGGCCAGACGACGGCGGCACTCGCGCCATTCGTCGCGTCGGTGATCGCGATCGACGAGTCGAGCGCGATGCTCGCCGCGGCGCGCAAGCGCGTCGGCCACCATGACAACGTCGAGCTGCGCGGCGGCCGGCTCGAGGACCTGCCGCTCGACGAGGCGACGCTCGACGTCGCCGTGCTTTCGCTCGTGCTGCACTTCGTCGTCGATCCGGCTGCGGTGGTCGCGGAAGCCGCGCGGGTGCTGCGACCCGGCGGTGTGCTGCTCGTGGTGGACATGCAGCCGCACGAGCGCGAGGAGTATCGCGCGACGATGGGTCATGTCTGGCTTGGATTCTCGCCCGATCAGCTGTCGCCCTGGCTTGCCGAAGCGGGCTTCGCGCCGCCTCGCGTCGTACCACTCGCTCCCGATCCGCAGGCGAAGGGGCCCGCGCTGTTCACCGCGCGCGCCGTTCGTAGTCGATAGCATCGATCCAACCATCCAACGATCCAACCAACCAACTCACCGCCCAATGGCCACCACACAACGTCCCCCCGTCGTCTCCGCGCTCGACCGCCCCGCGTTCAGGGTGGCCGACCTCTCGCTCGCGGACTTCGGTCGCAAGGAGATCCGCCTCGCCGAACAGGAGATGCCCGGCCTGATGGCGCTTCGTGCCGAGTACGCCAGCCAACGCCCGCTCGCTGGCGCGAAGATCATGGGCTCGCTGCACATGACCGTGCAGACCGCGGTCCTGATCGAGACGCTCGTCGAGCTCGGCGCCGACGTGCGCTGGGTGAGCTGCAACATTTTCTCGACCCAGGATCACGCCGCCGCCGCGGTCGCGGTAGGCAAGCAAGGCACGATCGACAATCCGAAGGGTGTCGCCGTATTCGCGTGGAAGGGTGAGACGCTCGAGGAGTACTGGTGGTGCACCGAACAGGCGCTCATGTGGCCAGACGGCACCGGCCCGAACCTGATTCTGGACGACGGCGGCGACGCGACGATGCTCGTGCACAAGGGCGCCGAGTACGAGGCGGCGGGCTCGATTCCCGCGTTCGACGAGGACAGCGAGCCCGAGGAGTGGGGCGTCATCCTTGAGCTGCTGCGCGCCGAGGCGACGAAGAACGCGGGGCGGTGGACGACGGTGATCAAGGACGTGCGCGGCGTGTCGGAGGAGACGACGACGGGCGTGCACCGCCTGTACGAGATGATGAACGCGGGGACCCTGCGCTTCCCGGCGATCAACGTGAACGACGCGGTGACGAAGTCAAAGTTCGACAACCTCTACGGTTGCCGGCACTCGCTCACCGATGGCATCCTCCGCGCGAGCGACGTGATGCTCGCCGGCAAGGTCGCCGTGATCTTCGGGTATGGCGACGTCGGGAAGGGCTGCGCCCAGTCGCTGCGCGGACAGGGTGCGCGCGTCATCATCACCGAGATCGATCCCATCTGCGCGCTTCAGGCGGCGATGGAGGGCTATCAGGTCACGACGCTGGACGAGGTCGTGCGCACCGCCGACCTGTTCATCACCGCCACCGGCAACAAGAGCATCATCACGGTGGACGACATGGCCAAGATGAAGGACAAGGCGATCGTCGGGAACATCGGCCACTTCGACAACGAGATCGACATGGCCGGCCTGAAGAAGCGCGGCATCACGCGCGTGAACATCAAGCCGCAGTACGACGAATACGTGTTCCCCGACGGCCACTCGGTGATGATCCTTGCTGAGGGCAGACTACTCAATCTGGGTTGCGCGACGGGCCACCCGAGCTTCGTGATGTCGGCGTCGTTCACGAACCAGGTGATGGCGCAGCTCGAGCTGCACCACAACGCGGACAAGTTGGAGCGGAAGGTGTACACGCTTCCGAAGCATCTCGACGAGAAGGTCGCGCGGCTGCACCTCGACAAGCTCGGTGTGAAGCTGACGACGCTGTCGGCAGAGCAGGCTTCGTATATCGGGGTGCCGGTGGATGGACCGTACAAGCCTGAGCACTACCGGTATTAGCTGCCACTCCCTGTAGGTGGCTGCGGGTAGCGGGTCGGAGGCGAGGGGGTCAGAGCCCGGGCTCTGACCCCGGGCTCTGACCCCGATCTTCCAGAGACCTCAGGGCCGCAGCCCGAGCTCCCCGACGTACATCCACACCGTGTCCTCGTACGGCGGCCGGTGGTTGCCCATGATGTTCGGCTGACCGGCCGGCCCCTGCTGCGCGGCGGTGGTGAACTTGGTCCCGATCGGCGCGATGCCTCGGAGGAAGGAGATGTCGCCCGGCGGATAGACCACGTGCGTGTTGCGCGGCTCGGAGCCCGGCGCCGTGGGCTCCGACGGCGTCAGCACGCGCAGGAACTGATCGGTGGAACCGAACACCATCGTGATCGGTGCCTCTTTCGTCTCGAGCGTCGCCCAGTACATGTCCTCGTGGAAGCCCTTGAACTCGGGGTAGTCCCACGACAGGCCGGTCTGGGTGTCGTTGTACTTCTTGTGGAAGACGTCGAACTCCACGCCCTTGAGGCGGTTCTTGTACACGCGGTACGGCCCGCGGCCGAGCCAGCGCATGCCCGTCACCTGCTGCTCGGGATAGTCGAAGGTGACGCCGATGTAGCTCCGCGGCCCGCGCACGCGATAGGTGTAGTCGAGCTTGAGCCATCCACTCGGTGAAAGCCGCCAGACAACGCGCTGCAGGTCGCCCTCGTAGCGCGCCTCGACGACGACGTCGTTCCCCTCGGTGCGCTGTGCGATCGACGTGAGCTTCGCCTCACCTTCGACGAGACGCGGACCGTCGCGGAGCGACACGGTCTTGCCGTCGCGACTCATGCCCGCGAGACGACCGGTCGTGGAGTCGATGCGAATCTCCGTGCCGCCGGCTCGCAGCACGTAGGCAATACCGTCACGCGCGACGGTGGTGGGCGCCGACGAGCGAGCGGCAGCCGGCACCAGCTGTGTGGCGACGGCACCCGGTGCGGCGAGCATCCACGTCCAGGTGTACAGCTCGCGGCCGTTGGCATCGGTGGCGGTGAACGCGAAGGCGTGATGGTTCTGCCACCCGCTCGGCAGCTTTACCTGGACCCTGCCCACGCCGCGCGGAGGCACGTTCGGTGATGCGACATCGCCGTGTGCGCCGACGCTATGGCCGGTGGCCGTCGTGCCGGGGGCGGGGAAGTCGAGCAGCTGCCAGCTGAATCTCACCTGATTCAGGTTGGTGAAATCGTAGCGGTTCTCCACCTCGAGCGAGCCGTCGAACGTCGCGGGGAGCCTGCTCTGCTCCGCGCGCCTGACGTACACCGGCGACCAGATGCGCTTGATCGTGTAGAAGCTCGCCTCCTTCTCACGATACGGCCCGACGATTCCATCGGGCGCGAGGTTGCCCGACACGTCGATCTTCCCGCCCTGGTCGTCGCGGACGATCCCTTCGTCGGCGAACGACCAGAGGAAGCCGCCGACACCGACCGGGCTCGCGAGCGTGGCGTTCCACCATTCCTCGAGGCCGGCGCCGTTGCCACCGTCGTAGAGGCCATGCATCATCTCGGTGGGCATGATCAGGTCGTCGCCATGGAAGAGCCAGCCGGCGCAGCAATCGTACAGCTCGTAGTGGCCCGTGTTGATCCCGTTGAAATTCTCCCACGGGTGGATCACCGTGCGCTTCTGCGGATCGTACTTGGCGAACTCCTTGTCGAGCGCGCGGTTCCAGCCGCCCTCGTTGCCGTTGTCCCACAGCACGATCGACGGATGATTGACGTCGCGATCGACGAGCTCGGGGACGAGCGGCAGACCGGCCGCCGTGCTGTACGACTTCTGCCATCCGGTGAGCTCGTCGAGCACGTAGAGTCCGAGCGAGTCGGCGACGTCGAGGAAGTGGACATCGGGCGGATAGTGCGACATCCGCACGGCGTTCATGTTCATCTCCTTCATCAGCTTCGCATCGGCGATGCTGAGCGCCTTGTTCGTCGTGCGGCCGGTCGTGGGCCAGAAGGTGTGGCGATCGCTTCCCTTGAGATGAACGGGAATGCCGTTCACGTAGAATCCGTCGTGCAGTCTGACCTCGACGGTGCGGAAGCCGAACGTCTCCACCACCTCGTGCACTGGCGTGCCGCGCGCGGTCAACCGGAAGCGCACGCGATAGCGGTTCGGAAACTCGGCCGACCACGGCTTCACGCCGGCGATGCTCGACTTGATCGTGACGCGTGCACTGCCGCGCGGCACCGCGACGGAGAACGGCGCGCCGACGGCCGCGCCATCCATTCGCTCCACCTGCGCGACGAGTCGGTCGGTCGTGCTCGCACTGTCGACGTCCACGTCAGCGCTGAACACGCCGGTGTGCCGAGCGTCGATCGCGACGTGGGAGATGTGCTGCACCGGCGCGGCCTCGAGCCACACCGGCCGGAAGATTCCGCCGAACAGCCAGAAGTCGGATTGACGCTCGGCGCGGTTGATCGAGGAGTCGGAGGAGAACTTCTTCACCCGCACCTCGAGCAGGTTTTCTTCCCCCGGCTTCACCAGGCTCGTGACATCGTACTTGAACTGATAGAAGCCGCCGCGATGCGTCGGGCCCGCGGCGCGTCCGTTGATCTGGACGTCGGTGTCGGTCATCGATGCCCCGACGACGATGGACACGCGTTTGCCACGCCAGTCCGCGGGCACTCGGAAGCGGTGGCGGTATTCGCCGATGCTGTCCGGTGCGGGAGTCTTCGACCAATCGTCGCTGTACTTGTAGGTGCCGAACCCCTGCATCTCCCAGTTGGACGGGACGGGGATGGTGGACCAGACACCGGCCCGCCGGCCGCCGCTCACGCGGAACTCCCAAGGCACCGTGCTGTCGCTCCCGGTGCCGGAGAGATACTGGCGCGCCGTGGCGAGGCGTGCAGACTGGGTGTGACCGACCGATGGGCTCGCGACGCAGACGACGAGCAGTGCGACTCGTCGTGTGGTGGTGCCGAGAAGAGTTCGAGGCATTCGCCAAGATGTGCGGGCGCGACGCCCCACGCCAGCGGAAGGCACGGCACTCCCCTACCTATCGAGGGGTCTCGTGGGGCTGCGTAACTCAAGGTCACCACATCACTTGCGGACGCGGCCCACTTTTCGCACTTCGCGGGCTCGCCCCGCGGCCCGAACTTCCATCCGTGCGACCCCTGTCTTTGCGTCTCTGCTCACTCGTCGCGGCGTCGCTCGTCGTGATGCCTTTACATGCGACGCGCGCTCAGCGCGCCAGCGCGTCCGGCGACCGTCCGGTCGTGGGTCTGCACGACTCGATCGACGTCGCATCGCTCCTGTTCGCCGGTGCGCGCGAGGTGTCCGCCGACGACCTCAAACGCGTCGTGTTCACTCGCACCTCGACCTGCCGGCTGCCCTTTCTGATTCCACTCTGCAAGGTCTCGCCGAGTCAGCTCTTCACCGACCGTCGACGCACCACGCCGGCCGCGCTCGGAGAGGACATCACGAAGCTTCGCGTGTACTACTGGCAGCGCGGGTTTCGCGAGGCACAGGTGGACACCGTGCTCACGACGGCGGCGCGCGGCACGGCGGTGCAGTTTCGCATCGTGGAAGGTGAGCCGACGCGCATCGGGACGCTCGACGTCACGCAGAGCGCGCCGGTGCTGTCGCCCACGGAGCTTGCGGACGCGGTGGTGCTGCGCGCCGGCGAGCCGCTGGATCTCGTCGCGCTCGACACGACGCTCGCGCGCTTGCACGCCGCCGTGTGGAACAAGGGGTACGGCGACGCACGCATCGACACGACCGTCCCGCGCCCGGACGCGTCGCACGTGGTGCCCGTGCGGATCGCGATCGAGCCGCGGTGGATCACGCGAGTGGGACGTGTGGAGTTCGATGGCAATCGCAATCTCTCCGACGCCACGCTGCGCCGCGGCGTGCTGCTCCGTCCGGGTACGCTCTTCACGCGCGACGCCGTGCTCGAGACGCAACGCCGGCTCTTCCTGTCAGCCGGGATCGCGCGCGCGGTCGTCGTCACGCCCGTGGCCGGCGACAGCGTGAAGACCTTGACGATCGCGGTGTCGGAGGCGCCGCCACATCACGTCGAAGCGACACTCGGCTTCAACACGATCGACTTCGGGCAGGGTGCGCTCGAGCTGCGCCATACCGCGCTCGGCGCGGGACGTTCGCTGCGGCTGCGCGCCGTCGCCGGCAACCTGCTCGCCGAACAGCTCAACGGTCGCGCGATCTTTCAGCGCGTCGCGCCGCGCGACGCGACCTACGATGTGAGTGCGTTCCTCCGGCCGACGTATCAGGCATCGCTGACGTTGACGCAGCCGTGGATCGCCGGCGCGCGCACGTCGGCGTCGCTCAGCGCGTTCGCCGGCCGTCGCTCGCTCGTGGGAGTCGCGATCGACGAGGATGTCGGGGTCTCGCTCGGCGTCGTCCGCGAGCTGGGCGTGAAGGTGCCGATCGGCGTGAACTACCGGCTGGAGTCCACGCGTGTGCAGGCGAGCGCGGTGTACTTCTGCGCGGGCTACGGCATCTGCGACGCGCCGACGATTGCGGCGCTGGGTCGCACGCAGCGGCTCGCGCCGATCGGCGCGAGCGCGTGGATCGACCGGTCGGACGATCTCGACGTGCCGACGACGGGGTACACGGCGGTGATCGACGCCGAGCACGCGTCGCGCGCGACGGGATCCACCTTCGCGCATGATCGCATCGCGGGCGACGCGTCACTGTACATCCCCTTCGGCGCGAAGCCACCGGGGTTGGGCGACACGCGAGTGCCGAAGGTGCTCGCCTTTCATGGGCGAGCCGGCTTTGTGCGCCCGATCTCGGGCGAGGGCGACGCGCTCGGGATCTCGGGGCCGACGAGCGGCATCCTCCATCCACGCGCACGGTTCTACGCGGGCGGAATGCAGTCGGTTCGCGGCTTCGCCGAGAACGAGTTGGGACCACAGGTGCTTCAAGTGCGGGAGGCGTCGCTCATCGCCGGCGGGTGCACGACTGGCTCCGTCGCGAGCGGACAGTGTGATCCGACGGCTGTGCCGAACGACCAGCTCTTTCCGCGTCCGATCGGCGGCAGCAGCCTGATCGAAGGAAGCGTAGAGGTGCGTGTGCCCCTGCTGAAGGCGCTCAGCGGCGTCGCATTCGTCGATGGCGCGTACGTCGGTGTCGCCGGGCTCTCGTCCGCTGCTCGTGGCAAGGGCGCCGTCACTCCAGGGGCGGGTTTCCGCTTTCGCTCGCCGCTCGGAATCTTGCGGCTCGACTTCGGGCTGCGGCCTGTCGGTGCGGAATCGCTGCCCGTCGTCGTGGCGGTGGCCGATGGCTCGGGGAGCGAGCGCGTCGTGAAGCTCGCGCGTGAGAAAAGCTTCTCGCCGGTGTCGGATCCCTCGCCAGGTGCGCTGCGCTCGGTTGCGCGACGGATCGTCGTGCACTTCGCCATGGGCCAGGCGTTCTGATGACGCAGCCCGTGCCGCGCACCGCGATCGAGCCACCGACGCCGCACGCGAGTCCGCGCCAGAGAGTGCTGCGGACGATCCTTGGTACGATCGTGTTCCCGATCCTGCTCGGCTTCGTGATCGTGCTCGTGCTGGCGATGACGCCGTGGGGGCACGAGCGCGTGCGTCGGCTACTCGTCTCGCAGGCGAATGGCCGGATGAACGGCTCGCTCGACGTCGGCGCGCTGCGCGGCAATCTGCTCTCGGGAGCGACACTGACCGACGTACGGCTCGCCGACAGCGCACGGCATCCGCTCTTCACCGCGCGCCGCGTGCGCGTGGACTACGACATCCTGGCCGCTCTCAGGGGACACGTCGTCATCCACTTGCTGGAGCTCGACACGCCGTTCGTCGTGCTCGACAAGCAGCCAGGCGCGCGGTGGAACTTCCAGTCGCTGCTGCGGCCGAGCACGACGCCGAAGGACACGTCGCGCCATGGCACTCCACCATCGCTGACGAACATCACGATCCGCCATGGGCGTATGCTCTATCGCCGGCCGTGGATGCCGGACAGCACGCTTTCTCCGGCGAGCCGCGATTCGGCGATCGCCGTCGCACTCGGCGCATCGGCGCGCAGCCGGACGGAGCGCGTGCCCGGCGGCTTCCAGCGCGTGCTCGACTATCACGATCTCGACGCGCATTTGCCGAACGTTCGGATCGCACACGAGGGAGCGCCGACGGCGGTGGAGATCGGAGCGCTGTCGATGCTGGCCGAGCCGTATCGTCCGCCGGCGATCGACGTGCGCTCGCTCGTCGGGACGCTGTACGCCTCGAAGGATTCCCTCTGGTGGCGCGGCGCGCGCATGGCGCTTCCCAACTCGAAGGTGAGTGGCGACGGCACGATCGGTTTTCACCGTTCGGGGTTCATGCTCGATCTCACCGGCGCGCCAGTGTCGTTCGCCGACCTGCGCTGGCTCAACCCGAAGCTGCCCGAGGCCGGCGGTGGCACACTGCGGTACGTCATGCGCCTCCGTGTCGACACGGCCGCATTCGCCGTGTCGGATGCGAACGTTCGATATCGTGACGCGACGCTCGTTGGCCACGCGGCGGTCGAGCAGATCGGCGCCAAAGGGACGAAGAAGCGCATCGTGATCGACGGTGCGGATCTCACCATCGCGAAGTTGAGCACCGCGATCATCCACGAGCTCGCGCCGTCGCTGGACGTGGGTCGCACCGGCGTGCTCGATGGACACGTCGTAGTCACAGGCCCAGCAACCGCGCAGCAGCTCGACGCGGACGTCAGCTTCGACGACGCGGCGGTAGGGCGCAGTCATGTCGTGGCACACGGAGGATTCGGGCTGACTGACGGCGCACGGGTGCGTGACCTCGTCGTGCGCCTGGAGCCGCTCCACGTGGCGAGCCTCACTGGCGCCGGCGTGCGCATTCCAGTGGGCGGTACGCTCAACGGCAGCGCGACGGTGAATGGCGCGGCATCCGACGGATGGCGCGTGCGCGGCGACCTCACGCACGTCGAAGGCGGTGCGCGCTCACGCGTGAGCGGTACGGGCCGCTACGACACGCGCACGAAGCAGCTGGCCGCCGACGCGACCCTCGCGCCGCTCTCCCTTGCCACGGTCGGGCGATTCGTGCCGGGCGCCGGACTGCGCGGCGCGGTGACGGGGCGGGTGCATGCCGAGGGAACGACGCGCGACGTGCGGTTGCGAGGCGCGCTGCGCTCGACGAGCGGCGGCGGCGCCCTGGACGCGCGCGGCACCGTGGCGCGTCGCGGTTCACGCACCAGCTACGACGTGACCGCGGTGGCCGACGCGCTCGACGCGAGCGCGTTCTCGCGGCGCGTGCCAAGCACGAGTGTCAACGGCAGCATCAGCGCGCGCGGCATCGGCTTCTCGCGCGCGACGGCGCGCGCCGTCGTGACTGCCGACCTGGCGCGCTCGCGGTACGACACGCTCCTCGTCGATCATCTGCGCACGCGGCTCGAGGTTGGCGACGGACTGCTGCGCGTCGACACACTGGATGCGCTGGCGGTGGGCGCGCGCGTCGCCGCCGCTGGATCGATCGGGCTCACGTCGACTCGCAGCGGCACGGTGCGGTTCGACGCCATCGTCGATTCGCTCGGCGCGCTGCGCCCGTGGCTGGGCACACACGACACGACCGGCGTGGCCGCCGCGGCGGTACGCCAGCGGAGCGTGATCGTGGCCGCGCGTGCCGATTCGGCGCGGCGAGCCGACGCGCTGCGAATCGAACAGCTCGCGCTCGGGCTGCCGGTCGGTGTCTGGCTCGCGTACGACACGCTGGCCCCCATTCGGCGCGATTCGCTCGCCGGCCGCGTGCGAGCGTCGGGTACGCTCAGCGGCAACGTGAAGACGCTCGCGCTGGAGTCCAACGTCGAGGGCGCTGGGATCATCGCCCGGGGGAGCTCGGTGCGACGCGTCAGTGCGACCGTGTCGGGTGCGGACGTGACGCACGGCGCACGCAAGCTCACCGTGCGCGCGAGCGCGGACAGCGTGGAGACGGGAGGCCGAGCGTTCGAGCATGTCGATGCGAATGGGAGCTGGTTCGCGAACACGCTCTCAGCGGATCTGCGCGTCCGTCAGGACTCGTTGGTGCGCTACGCCGCGCTTGGCTCGTATCGACGCTGGTCGGACGGTGCGCAGCTCGTGCGACTGGATTCGTTGCGCGCCAGCTTCGATACGCTCGTATGGCGGCTCGAGCGGCCGGGCGCCGTTCGATTCGATCACGGCTCGCTGACCGTAGACTCCATCCTCCTGCGCAGCTCGGCCGGCGGGCGCTTGTTCGCCTCTGGGATGATCCCGGAGAACGGTCCCATCGCGCTCGATGTGGCCGCCGAGCGCGTGCTCGTGGCCACCGTGCTCCAGGCGATGCAGCGCGACGTCGACGCTACGGGCGCGTTGTCGGCGCAGGGTCACCTGGAGGGCACTCGCGCGGCCCCGAAGTTCGAGGGACGCGTCACGTTGGCGGATGCGACGTTCAGGGAGACACGAGTGCCCGAGATCGCGGCCGGTTTGCGCTACGGCGATCGGCGATTGCTCGTCGACGGACAGGCGCGCGACTCGGCACGCGTCGTCGCCACCATGACGGCATCGCTGCCGCTCGATCTCGCGCTGGCGAACGTGTCCGGCTCGCGAAAGATCGGCGGCCCGCTGACTGCGCGCGTCTCGCTGGACAGCCTGTCGCTCGCAACGTTGCCCATTCCGGCGCGGAAGTACGAGGGCGTAGGTGGACTCGTCGTTGGCCAGGCGAATGTGAGCGGAACGTGGCGCGCACCGGTGTACGGCGGTCGCGGAGCATTACGCGGCGGTACCATCACGCTCGTCTCTACCGGGATGCGAGTCACCGACGGTGTCGCCGACCTTTCGCTGGTGGGCGACACGCTACGAATCGACTCGCTCGTCGCACGCGCGGGCGGGCCGCTGCGTGCGTCGGGCACCGTGGCATGGCGTGACGGCGCGAGCTCGTACGTCAGGCTCACCGCGTCGGGCGAGGATGTGCGCGTGATGGATCAGCGACGCGGCGAGCTCGATGTGGATGCCGATGTCTCGGCGGAGGGTCCGCTGAGCGAGCTGCGGCTGAGCGGTGGTGGTGAGCTGAAGGGGGGCTTTCTCGCGCTCAAGCAGTTCCGGAAGGATCTCCTGCGCGTGAAGTCGCCTGGCGAGCTGTCGTACTTCAGTGTGTTCGACACCAGTGCACCGCCGAACGACAGCGTGCGCATCGCCATCGCTCGACGGCAGCCGCACAGCGTCGCGCTCGTCGGCGACCTCTCGCTCGTGATCGACCGCGGCAACTATTATCGCAATCGTCCCGACGCGAACACGGAGTTCTCGACCGGCGAGGGCGAGGTCGTCGTCGCGCACATCGATCAACGGACTTCGGACCAGTGGGCCATCGGGTTCGTGCGGATCCCAGGTGGGGTGGCGTACTTCCGCACGCAGCCGTTCATCCCAGCGCGCGGTAGTCTGACTTTCGGGCCGCACACCAACGCGCTGGGCATCGTGCAACAGGTTGGCGAGCGGATGCTCTGGGAGCCCGGACGCGGATGGTTTCCACTGGAGCTCGTGACGGGTGGTACCTCGAAGGCGCCGGCGATCGGGCTCGAGAGCGGCACCCTCTTTCCGATTCGAGGCCGCGAGCTGAACGGGTATCTCACGCAGGGTCACGCCACGACGTCGTTGCTCCAGCAGTCCGGTTCTTCGCTGTCGGGGAGCGCATCGTTGAGCGGACAGTTGAGCGGCGAGGCTGGTGCGCTCGCGCGGCGTCAGCAGGGCGCGACGGCGCTCGGCGTGGTGCTGCACGACATCGGCACGGGCACAACGAAAGAGTACGGGCTCGACGCGTTCAGCGTCTCACCGGCCGACGTGCCGACGGAGCTCGTGTTCGGCAAGACGGGCGGCGTGCGCGGCGCGCTCGTGGAAGGCGGGCGCTACGTGACGAGAGAGCGCTACGTGGCGGGCCAGCTTCGCCTCACGAGCGGCATTCCGGGCTTCCGCCTGGCACAGCGGTTCGGCACGACGTATCGGCTCGACGTGGGACTCGAGCCGAGGTATCTGTTCCGCGCGCCGGAAGAGCTGGGGATCACGCACCCCACGGTGCGCACGGGCGTGTTCGGCGCGTTTCTGACGCGGCTGTGGGACTTCTGATCTATCTGACGCGCAGGCAATTCCCAACGACGCGAACGCCACTGCGTTCGCGTCGTTGGGCGTAGCCTACTTACAGGTCGGCTCGCCGTCGCCCGCAGCGGACACGAGCGGGTTCGTGGTGTTGACGCCAATGCCGCAGGAGAAGCTCGCCAGCTGGGTGTGCGTGTTCGTCGCGAGCCAGGCGCCCTGGTATACGGAGATCTTTGGCATGCCGACGCCGGTGGACGACTTGAACTTCATCCCCTTCGTCGTGTCCGTCGCGTACTTGGCGGAATCCGAGAAGTACGACTCCTCGGCCGTGACCAGGTTGCGAAGATCCGACTTCATCGCGGCGATGTACGCCTTCGACTTCGTGTTGGCGAACTTCGG
>JBDTOD010000041.1:0-32567 GCA_039933415.1 bacterium | reverse complement strand
GTATCGATCAACCGTCGTATCGATCAACCGTCGTATCGATCAACCGTAGTATCCCAACGCGCGATCAGTCCGCCCGCTGCTCCTGCGCCGTCTCCTGGATCACGCGCTGCGCGGCCTCACCAGGCATCTCTTCGTAGCCGCGGAACGCGCGATGGAGCCTCGCGCGTCCGTGCGTCATGGATTGGAGCGCGCTCGCATAGAGGTGTAATTCCGATTGCGGGACAACCGCACGGACGCGCGTCCCACGGATCTCGCTCGTCGGCTCCGTGCCGAGAATGTGTGCACGCCGCGACGAGAGGTCGCCGAGCACGTCGCCGAGTGAATCGTCGGGGGTGACGATCTCCACTTCGTCGAGCGGCTCGAGCAGCACGGGCCTGCACTTGGGCGCCACCGTCTTGAAGGCGAGGATTCCCGCCATCTTGAACGACATCTCGTTCGAGTCCACCGTGTGATACGACCCGTCGAACAGCTCCACCTGGAAATCCACGAGCGGGAATCCGGCGAGCACGCCGCGCTCGGCCGCCTCGTGGATGCCTCGCTCCACGGCGGGAATGAACTTGCTCGGGATGGCGCCCCCCACGATGCGGTCTTCGAAGCGGATTCCGTCGCCGCGCTGGGCTGGCCCGATTCGCACCCAGCAGTCGCCGAACTGACCTCGCCCGCCCGACTGCTTCTTGTGCCGGCCCTGCCCTTCGGCGCGCGCGCGGAGTGTCTCGCGGTAGGCGATGCGCGGTCGTCTCAGCTCGGCCACGACACCGAACTTTCGTTTCAGCTTCGACAGCGCCACGTCCAGATGTCGCTCGCCCATGCCGGCGACCAGTGTCTCGTGCGTCTCGGCGTTCCAGTGGGACATGAAGCTCGGGTCTTCGTCGTGAATCTTGTGAAGCCCGAGCTGGAGCTTCTCTTCGTCGGCGCGGTTCACCGCGTAGATCGCCATCTCCACGAGCGCGTCGGGGAAGTTGATCTGCGGCAATCGCACCGGATGGGTGCGGGTGGAGAGCGTGTCGTTGGTGTGCGTATTCCGCAGCTTGGCGACGCAGCCGATGTCACCGGCGTGGAGGCGCGGCACCTCCGGACGCTCGCGGCCCTGGAGAATGGCCAGGTGATTCAGCTTCTCGGCCGAGTCGCGAGTCGCGTTGAAGACCTCGTCGCCGTTGGCGATGGAGCCCGAGAGGACGCGGAAGATGCTCACGTCGCCGACGTGCGGCTCGCTCTGCGTCTTGAACACCAGGGCGGCGAAGGGCGCGGCGTCGTCGCAGTGGATCTCGACCGTATGGTCTCCCTCCGCACCGGTGAACGCGTGGAGCTCCTCCATCTCGAACGCGCTCGGCATCAGCTCGACGATTGTCGAGAGGACCGCGCGCGTGCCGTAGTTGAGGGTCGACGAGACGCAGAAGAGCGGGTGCAGCTCCATCCGCTTCATCGCGTCCTTCATCGCGCGGATCGCCTCGTCGCGGCCGATCTCGCCGCCGTCGAGGTAGCGCTCGAGCAGCGAGTCGTCCGTGGCCGCGATCGTCTCGATCAGCTCGGCGTAGTAGCGATCGAATTGAGGCTGCACCTCGCGTGGGACGTCGGTCTCCTCATAGGCGCCGCTCTTCGCGCCGCGCGCGTACACGTGGGCCCGTTTGTCGAACAGGTTCACGATCCCGTGGAAGTCGGCGCCCTGCCCGACCGGCACCTCGATGGGGATCACCTTGGTCGTGAGCCGCGCCTTGATCTGCGCGTAGATCGCGTCGAAGTCGGCGAGCTCCTTGTCCATCATCGAGACGACGAAGAGCACGGGATCGCCTCGGGAGACAGCCTCCTGGAACATGCGCTCCGTCCCCACCTCGACGCCGGCGGTCGCGCCGATGACGCAGAGCGCTCCATCGGCGGCGGCCAGGCCGGCGATCGCGTCGCCCTGAAAGTCGAGGAATCCGGGCGTGTCGATCAGGTTGATCTTGGTGTCCATCCATTCGGCGTGAGCGCAGCCGAGGTTGATGGAGAAACCGCGCTCGATCTCTTCCGGAGCGCTATCGGTGAGCGTGCTGCCGTCCGCGATGGTGCCGTGGCGTCTACTGGAGCCGGACACGAAGGCGAGCGCATCGACCAGGCTGGTCTTGCCGCTCGCCCCGTGTCCGACCACCGCGATGTTGCGGACCTCCGATCCCCGATACTCTCGCATGCGTGAACCTCGCTTCTGTTAAGAGAGGGTGCCGATGCGTGGGGCTGCGCGGAGCCAGGCTCGCAACATCTCGTCGGCGGCTTTGGAGAGGGCGAGTGGGTCCACGGACAGGGCGCGAATCGATTGGCGCCCATCGCTGATGCAGCGAAACACGAGGGCGCCGTCCGGGTCATCGCGCTGCTCGAGCGCGGCGCTCCAGAGGCGCCCCTCGTCGTCGGTGAACACGCGCTCACCCCCGGAGAACCGGTGCGGCGGGTTGCGGGTGGTGGCTCTCTGCACTGCTCCACCTGTCTTGTGCGGATGGCTTAGACATGCGGCGCGGCGAGTCGGGTGTCAAGCGGACGCGGGGTGGGGGATGCGGGGTGAGGGATTCGGGGCGCCCGAGGCAGATGCGCATCTCCCATCCCGCACTCCCCGTTCCGCAAACGAAGACGGGCCCGCAAACCGCCGGACCCGTCCCGTTATGACTCTTTCTCTGACGATTCAGTGTTCGTCTCTCAATCTCCGTCGTAGTCGAAGGCCAATCCGTCTGCTTCGCGCAGCCGGTCGAGAACGGACTCCAATGGTGCGAACACCGGGGCCGTGAGGCCGATGATCGGTCCCAACGAAACGGTGATCGCACGACGTGCTCCTTCCGGCCAATCCGGCATCGAGAGTCCGGCGACCAGCCGCCGGATCATGTGACCGCACTCGCTGAGAAGTTGTGACGCCGTACCCTGCAGAATCTCCAGCGGGATTTCGAGCTCGCGACTGACGAGCTGTCCGGTTCCCGCGTCACGCCACGCGGCGTCGCCGATCGCGCCACGTTCCGCCCACACGCCGAGATGGCGAATGGCGTCCAGATTGTCGTGCCCCTCTCCCGTTCGATGCGACTCGACGGCGGCAGCGAGCGCCAGCGCCAGTAGCTCCACGTTCGGAACGCCGTACAGCGTCACGATGTCACGCGCCGGACGAGCTGTCGCAAGCGACGACGGTGCGGAGTTCACGTGCGCGAGCACCGGCGAGTGTTCGGGGCTTTCCTCGAGCATCACGAGGACATCCATGACCCCTCCTGAAAAGTGTCCTGCTCGGCCATCGCCTACACTAGACGACGAGTGCGCTCGATGGGCGATACAGCGGAGTGGCGTCTTCGCCGCTCCTCCCAATCGAAACACGATCGATTCGTCAAAGTTCCGCGCTGCCTGTCACGCGCGTATCGCGACCTCGTCCCGAAGGTGGAACGAGTCACCGCGAGCGTACTAGTGCCGGTCTGCGCTCGTGCGTGGTGGAAAGGCAAAGCGCATACCAAGCACCAGCGCGAGTGCGAACGTGACGTACAGCGCACGCAGCTCCCCCACGGAGAGGAGTGCGGACAGCCCGCCGACTGAGCGAGCTGCGACGTAGAGGTGGAGGAGATAGCCAACGAGCGCCACTCCCGCCGCCGCGACGAGAACGCGGAACGTGCGGTGCGATGGTGCAAGCCGCGCGACGACGAGGCCCGCCACCGCGCTCATTGCAAGCACCACCGCACACCCCACAATCGTCACAACGCCATCGAAGCCCCATACGTCGTCGGCGCGTGTGCCAAGAAGCAGGTGTGCTGTTGCGTTCAGCGGACGAAATGCGGTGCCCGCGCGACGGCCCATTCCGGCGAGCAGGCCAGCTAACGCAGCGGCCGCCACCACGCCGGCGACGAGGCCGCGGCGAACGATGGACAGTGGGGGCGCCGGCGCAGGCGCGGAGTGCAGCGGCGATGTCGAGTGCGGCGCCGTCCAGGGCTCAGTCACACGCGAAAAGAATCCGCGCGCTCACTCGATCGGTAGTGCCCGCGGCGAAGCGCACAGGCGATCGGCGCGCGCGGCGAGCCGACACCGCCACAAGCACGCGCGCTCACCGGAGGGTGAGCGCGCGTGGATCGATCGAGCTGCCAATCGGTACAGGGCTCAGGGAGGCGTGCCGCCGCCGCATGCTTCCGAGTCGGGACTGCACGAGCGCCCGGACGTGGTGACGTAACCGCTGAAATGCTTGATGCGGCGCATCGACATCCCCATCCACGTGTCGACGTACGTGCGCATGGACGGGTCGAGTATCGTCTCGTCGACGGCGCTCCCTCCGATCTGGTTGGTCCAGAGGATGTTGAACCGCGACAGATCGCCGGATGCACCCGCCGCTTCCGGCGTGTACATGACCATCCAGACCCAGCGCGAGGGGTTCGTCGTCGGCACGAACCGAAGCGATGGGGTAAAATCGACCCATGTCTTCCCTTCCTTGCGCCGGACCTCCGCGTGGATCTTCAGCGACGTCTGAAGCGGAGTGCACGGCGTGTCCCACTTTTCGGCCCCGTAGCCACTCGTCGCCGGATCACAGATCGACTGTGCCGGGAAGACGACGGCATGATTGCCGGCATAATAGACACCACCCCACGCACCGACGACGAAGTCCGTCGCGGCAGAATCGGGAAGGGCGCCGTTCAGCAGAAGGGAGGGGCGCTCCGCGGGAGCGAGGCTCACCGGGGCGGGGGCGGCTACGGCAGGTGCTTCGATCGGCGACACTGCATTTTCGCGGCAACCGGCCAGCAACGCGAGAGTTAGCAGCGGCCCAACGGTGATCAAACTGGTGCGACGCATTGCTTTCACCCGCAGTTACGGCCACACGCGAGGCAGTGTCCGGCATCGGACGACAGTCTCGTGCTACTTTTTGCGACTCCTATCGCTCGCCAGGTGTTGAACGAACAACAATGTGATAATACCGAAGTCCTCGAGAATCTGTATACCAAATATGCGCTTCTTTCAGGTGCGGTCAACAGCGTTTCCGCTGTCCAGCATCAATACACCGAATTGCGCCCGCATCCGCGGATTGCCGAGTACCTCGGCGCGCGATCCGTAACGGCGAACGACCTCGTTCACGGCGTCTGGAGCGGCTTCCCGCACCAATCCCCCAAGCTCCGCCGTCAGCCAGATGGCGCCGTACACATCACGTGTATCGGCCAGATCGACCGCTCTCGTGAATAGGTGGGCCGCTTCGCCCCGTCCCGAACGCATTGCCAAACGAATCGCGAGCGATTCGGCCAGCTCGCGGCTCTGGAACCACTCCGACTGCGGGCCCAACCGGGACTGCACGATTTCGTGCAATCTTGTGGCCTCGCCGACGTCGCCCTCAGCCAGCTTGCAAAGGCCCATTCCGGCGAGCGCCCCCGCCTGGATGTCCGACTGGCCGATCCGGTCGGCGAGCTCCATCGCCAGCTCGTACGTCGCCCCCGCTCGCCCGAACTGCTCGATCTCGCGCGCGAGATCGGCGAGGTTGTAGGTGGTGATGAGCTGGAGCTCACTGTTCTGCGCTTCGGCGCAGAGTCGAAGTGCCTCGCCGAGCGACACCGATGCGCCCGCATAGTCGCCCATGCGAATCGCGAGCACGCCCAGATTGAGCTCCGCGCGACCCCAATGCTCGGTCAGGCCGGCCGTGCGCGAGAACTCGGCGGCCGCGAGCAGGCTTTCACGAGCCGCGCGCCAGTGATTCTGCGTCAGCTCGAGGCTGCCGATGTTGTTCAGCACGCGCGCGCGTCGCAGCGCATCGCTGAGGGGGATGATCAACTCGAGCGCTCGTCCGAACAGCTGGCGCGCTCGCGCTGGATCCGAGAGGAGGAGACTGGCCGCGAGGCGGTTGTACGAGTCGGCGAGCAGCGCGGGATCGGAACAGCGCTCGGCGATCGACACGCACTCCTCCGCCACGCGCTGTGACTCGCGCGGCTCACCCAATCGCGCGAGCACCTGGGAGCTCACGAGCAGGATCGCCGCTCGCTCCGCGTCCGCGCCCGCCAGCTCGGCCTCGGTGACGAGGGCGAGCAGCGTGTCCAGCGTTTCACGAGCCGTCTGCCCGCGCTGCATGCGTACCAGCGTGCGCACGCGCTTGAGACGAATCGCCTGGACGCGGTCGTCCTGTGCATCGTACCAGGTGAGCGCGAGGTCGCAGAGTGCTTCGGCATCCTCGTATCGCTCGGCCGCCTCCGCGATCGATGCGAGTCGCACACGGACGCTCGCCAGTGCGGCCGGCGACGACGCGTGGCGCGCGGCGAGCGTGAGCAGCGTCGCCGCCGCACTCGAGTCGTAGACGGCGAGCGCGTCATCCGCGGCGAGCACCGCGTGGTGGTACGCCTCTGCGCTCAGACCGGCCGCATCGTAGTGCGCCGCGATTTCGGTGTTGGAGCCGGAATTCGCCGCGGCGAGGGCCGCGGCGACTCGCGCGTGATTCGCCGCGAGCGCGTCCGGTGTCATCCCCTCGCGGATGGCGCGCGCGACCTCGTCGTGCATCAGACGATAGGCCTCGCACTTTCGGTCGTACGTCGACGTCAGGAACCGCGCCTCCACGGCGCAGCGGATGCGCGCGCGCGCTTCGCCGATGTCACACTGCAACGCATGGCGCACGAGCGATTCGTCGAAGTCGCGGCCGAGCGTGGCCGCGAGCTCCAGCAGGGGACCACACGTCTCGGGAAGACGGGCCACACGGCGCGCAACGACGTCCACGAAATCTGTTGCGGCGGGCAGCTCGCGCAGCTCGCTCCACCGCCACCGGTCGTCTTCTCGTGCGAGATGATCGCTCTCCTCGAGATCGCGTAGCAGATGTGAGAGTCGGAGCGGGTTGCCCTCGCTGTGCCGATAGAGGTAGGCCAGAAGGTCGCGGCCCGCCTCTCCATGCGACATCGCTCCCTCGATCCACCGCTTCACGTCGTCGCGGGTGAGGCGCATCATGCGGATCTCGTCGTGCCTCGGCCGCGAGCTCAGACGGGACCATCGCTCGAGTCCATTGTGCGAGCTCTCGCCCGTGCGCATCGTCAGCGCGAACACGATGCGCTCGCTGTCGAGCTGCGGAATGAGGTGCTCCAGCGCATCCCATGACGCATCGTCGGCCCAGTGCATGTCGTCGAGCACAAAAAACAACGGCCGCTGCTGCGCGGCGAGCCGGAGAAAATCAGCCAGCTCCTCCAGAAGTCGCATCCGGCTGCCACCTCGGATGAGCTCCTCGCTCGCGGGCTCCAGCGAGGAGTCGAGCGATGGCAGCTCACGCCAGACGCGCGTGCTCTTCACGGGAAGCCGGCGCACTGCGCGCAGCACGTCCGACCAGAGCGCGTACGGCTCGGGGAACGACTGCTCGCGGCACGAGGCGTTCACGAGCGAGCCGCCGCGCAGCCGCACCTCGGGCGTGAGGGCGTGCAACAGCGACGTACTCCCCACCCCCGCCTCGCCGACGATCGCGACGACGCGCGCGACGCCGCGCACCATGTCGTCGAGATATCCGGAGAGCCGCGCGAGCGGCTCGGCGCGTCCGATGAATCGATCGAGTTCGAGCCTGGCCGGCACCTCGGCGAAGGTGATCGCGGAGTCATCACCCGCGGCGTCCCGCGCCGTCCGGGCCGCGGAAGCGAGCTCCTCGAAAGTGACACCGTGCTCGGGTGCCGCGGCGATGCCGAGCGCGAGGGTGAGCCGGACGGGGAGGTCGTCGGCACCTCCGGTGAACCGATGTGCGCGCACCGCCGCCAGCACTCGTGCGCTCACGGGTGCGGCGACGTCGAGCGTTCCGTCGAGCATGACGAGGAGATCGTCGCCGGCGAGCGCCACCGCGTCTGAACCGCGCAGGTACCGTCGAACGAGCAGCACCAGCTCGCGCATGATCACGTCCACGCGCCTTTCCTCCACCTGCGCGCGCAGCTCGGCCAACTGAGTCGGTGCGAGCGACAGCAGGACGACTCGCGTCGACGCGCGCGAGCCCACCAGCGCGGCGAGCTCAGCGAGAGCGAGCTGAGGAGCGTAGTCGTCGGCGAGCATGATGTTCGGTAGAAGACCGGTGTTCGGCGCGACCTGCGCGCGTGTGGCGCTGCACTCTACCCTAGGGTGACGTGGCACCTCGCCGCAAGGCGAGCACGTTCGTGGCGCCCCTGTCCTCGCCTTAACCATCCTGCACCGCCGGCGTCTCCCATGCAGCACACGGATGTTCACTCCACGCCGACGGATGGGTCGCGTATGTCGAAAATACTGAGGCCGCTCGCCGCGGCGGCCATCGCCGCGCTGATGGGATGCGCACCGAATGGCACCGGTTCGCTCTCCCCGTCGATGGGCGGTGCGACGCCGTTCGTCGTCGTCTCGCCGACCGAGCCACGCGAACAGACCGCCGACCAGCAGGTGCAGCACGCCCTCAACCGGCTCGGCTTCGGTGCTCGCCCGGGCGACGTCGCCAGGGTGCGGGAGATGGGCGTGGACCGCTGGATCGCGCTCCAGCTCGCCCCCGACCGAATCGACGACCGGGCCAACGACGCGCTCGTCGCAACGTATGAGTCCTACCGCCGGCCAACCCAGGAGATCGTCGCCGCATATCGCGACGGACAGCAGGTGCTTCGGAAGAACGCGAAGCAGCAGGCGTCGCAGGGCGATACGAGCTCAAAGAAGGATATGCGCGTCGAGCTGCTCCGCGCCGACCCGAAGCTCCAGGAGCAGGTGCGCCAGGCGCGCCGAGTCGTGGGTGACGTGCAATCAGTGAAGCTGGCGCGGGCGGTCGGGAGTGAGCGACAGCTCCAGGAGGTGATGACCGACTTCTGGGAAAACCACTTCACCGTCTACACGGGAAAGGGGCTGACCAGGCTCTTCGTCACGGCGTACGATCGCGACGTGATTCGTCCGCGCGCCATGGGCAAGTTCCGCGATCTGCTCGGTGCCGTCGCGAAGAGCCCGGCGATGCTCTTCTATCTGGATCAGTTCCAGAGTACGGTCGACTCGACGCACCATCCGCTGCGTGAGGTGCGACTGCCGCGCGCGCGCGCCGCGGTGCGCGGCAAGGGTCTGAACGAGAACTTCGCGCGCGAGCTCCTCGAGCTGCACACGCTCGGCGTCGACGGCGGCTACACGCAGCACGACGTCATCGAGGTAGCGCGAGCGCTCACGGGATGGACGATGAACCCTCGCCAGCAGGCGGAGTTCGTCTTTCGCCCCGAGATCCACGATGCCGACGAGAAGGTCATTCTCGGCAACCGGCTTGCAGCGGGCCGAGGAATCGAGGACGGCGAGCAGGTGCTGGACATCATCGCGCGTCAACCGGCGACGGCGCGTTTCATCGCGCGCAAGCTCGCGGTCCGCTTCGTGAGCGACGATCCGCCGCCCGCGCTGGTCGATCGCGCGGCGCAGACCTTTCTCCGGACCGACGGCGACATCCGCGAGGTCGTGCGGACGATCGTGACGAGCCCGGAGTTCTTCAGTCGCTCGGCGTATCACGCCAAGGTGAAGAGCCCGTTCGAGCTCGTCGCGTCTGCCCTCCGGGCGCTCGGTGCGCAACCCGACACCACGCCACGCTCGGCGCAGGTCGTCGCCTTCCTCGGCCAGCCGATCTTCGGACATCAGGCACCGAACGGCTGGCCGGAGACGGGCGAGGCGTGGATGAACGCCGGGGCGATCCTGAACCGCATCAACTTCGGGCTCGCGCTCGCTGGCGGACGCATTGCCGGCGCGAGCGTGGCGCGGTGGCCCGAAGCCGACGCATTGCGGTCGGCGTCGCGCGAGCAGCAGGTGGACGGAGTGGTTCGCGCGTTCCTCGGCGGACAGGCATCGCCCGACACGCGTGAGATCCTGTCGAGCGGTGAGAATCCGCTGGCGAAGAAGTTCGCTGGCAGTGCCGACACCACCGCCGCCGCGACGATGACGATGGCGGAGGACGATCCCGGCCCGATGCGCCGCGCGGCCAACGCGTTCACGCGGCCCGTGCAGCTCAGCGGATTGGCCCAGATCGTCGGCCTGGCGATCGGCGCACCAGAGTTCCAGCGACGTTGACGACAGACGGCCCGCGAGCGCACCAGCGTCCGCGGTTACACCAGACGAGGTATCGGTATGGATCGCCGAGTGTTCATGAAATCGGGGGCGATGTCCCTCGTGACGATGGGATTGAGCCCGAGCTTTCTGCGGCGCACCGCATTCGGCGCGGAGCTCATGCAGGGCGCGGCGCGTCACGGCAATGCACGAGGCAAGACACTGATCTGCCTCTTCCAGCGCGGTGCGGCCGACGCGCTCAACGTCGTCGTGCCGTTCGGTGAGGGCGCGTACTATCGGCTCAGACCGAGCATCGCCATTCCGCGGCCCGCGGTCAGCGCCGGCCGAGCCGGCGCGGTCGATCTCGACGGCTTCTTCGGGCTGCATCCGTCGCTCGCGCCGCTGAAGCCGCTGTGGGATCGGGGTATCTTCGCACCAGTACACGCCGTGGGAAGCCCGAGCAACACGCGTTCGCACTTCGACGCGCAGGACTACATGGAGACCGGCACTCCCGATCAGAAGGGAACGCACGACGGGTGGCTCAATCGGTATCTCGCGCTCGAGGGCACGTGCGAGGCGGGATGTGCGCACAGCGCGAAGCCGTCGCCGTTCCGTGCCGTGTCGATGACGCAGCAGACGCCGCGCATCCTCGAGGGACCGCAGGCGACGATCGCGATGAACTCGCTCGATGAGTTCAGCGTGCGCGCGACCGGTCCTGCCGCCGATCGGCTCGAGGCGTTGTACCGCACGGGCACCGCCGATGTGGTGCACGCGGCGGGCGGCGAGATGTTCGAGGCGGTGAAGATCCTCCGTGCGGCGAACCCACGGCAGTACATCCCTCAGAACGGCGCGGAATATCCGACGACGCAGCTCGGCCAGCGCCTCAAGCAGATCGCGCAGCTCATCAAGGCCGACGTGGGTCTCGAGGTCGCGTTCGCCGACGTGGGTGGATGGGACACGCACGTGAATCAGGGCGGATCGACCGGCCAGCTCGCGCAGCGGCTCGACGATCTCGCACGCTCCATCGCCGCGCTCGTTGCGGATCTCGGCGATCGCATGGCCGACACGACGATCATGACCATGTCGGAGTTCGGCCGCACCGTGCGCCAGAACGGAAGCGGCGGCACCGATCACGGGCACGCGAGCGCGCTGTTCGTGATCGGCGGCGACGTGAAGGGCAAGAAGGTCTACGGAAAATGGCCGGGCCTCGAGCCCGAGCAGCTCTACGAAGGGCGCGACCTCGCGCTCACGACGGATTTCCGGTCGGTCTTCTCGGAGGTGGCAGCGAAACACCTCGGGGCGAAACGACTGGAGACGCTGTTCCCGGGGTACGAGGCGGGGAGCAAGGACTGGCTTGGGGTGCTGTGAGTCTCGAGTGGGGAGTTGGGGGTGACGACAACGGCCTCGGCACGCGTCAGCGTCCCGAGGCCGTGTGGTCACTCCCAACCCCCCACCGTCGTTTTAGAACCGGAAGATCTTCCTCAACACCTTCCCGATCCCGTCCACGCCACGCCTGATCGGATCCGGGCCGCTCGGATGGATCTCGATCGGCACGTCTTCCTCGATGGGCACTGGCTCGTTGTGGACATTGCAGACTTCCTGCGGCTCCGTACCCGGCTTGAAGTATTCGCGCTTCTTTACCGGACACCACTCGTTCGCGAGCATGCCGGTGCCGGGGTCGATCACACGCATCGTCATGCCCGGCGGCGGTGTCCATCCGGCGGCCGACGACGCGGGTTCGTGCCACCCATTGAGATAGAAGTCGGCCCACGCTGGCGCCGCGAGATGTCCCCCGGTCGCGTGCGGCGCGATCGAGCGTGGCGTGTCGTAACCAAACCAGACGCCGGCAACGAGCGTCGGCGTGTAGCCGACGAACCAGACGTCGGCCGCACTGTTCGTCGTACCCGTCTTTCCGGCGACCGGGCCCTTCACTCCAGCGTCGCGCACGGAGCGCGCACTGCCGTTGTCCACCACGCCTCGCAGCATCGACGTGAGCTGATACGCATCGCGCGGGTCCATCACCGTATCCGGCCGCACCGTCTCCGCGCTCCACAGGACGGTGCCGTCGGTGGCTTCGATGCGGCGCACGAGCCGCGGATGAACGCGGAGTCCACCGTTGGCGAACGGCGCGTACGCGGCGACCAGCTCGAGCGGCGTGACGTCCGCGGCGCCGAGTGCGATCGCGGGATAGCTCGGAAGCGGACTTGTGATGCCGTTGCGGCGCGCCGCCTGGATGACGTTCGGGATGCCCACGTTCTGGCTCAAGCGCACCGCCGCCGCGTTCGATGAGATGGCGAGCGCCTTGGTGAGCGTGATCGTCCCGATGTAGATGCCATCGTAGTTCGCCGGACGCCACACCGTGCGGCCCTGCGTCACCTCGACCGGCTCGTCGTCCACCAGCGTGGCCGGCGTCATCCCTGCCTTGAGTGCGGCGGCATAGACGAATGGCTTGAACGCCGATCCGGGCTGGCGGCGCGCGTTGAACGCGCGATTGAAGCCACGCTTGCTGCGGCGTCCGCCAACGAGCGCGCGGATGTCGCCGGTGCGCGGATCGATCGCAACGAGCGCCCCCTGCGCGGGCTCGATGACTCGCCCGCCGGCGTACTGCGTCTCCCGACTCACGATCGCTGCCTGGCGTAGCACGGCGCGGTCCGCCGCCTTCTGCGCCGCGAGGTCGAGCGTCGTACGAACGATGACGTCGCCCTCGCGCAGCGCGTCGGGGAGAATCGAGTCGATGAACACGCGCACCGCGTCGAGGGCGAGCGGCTCGTTGCCCGTGTCGGGGCGCCATTCGTCCTCGGCGATGACGAGGCGTTCCGTCGCCGCCGTCTGTGCTTCACCGGCCGTGAGATAGCCCTCCTGCGCCATGAGCGAGAGCACCAGGTTGCGGCGCTTGAGCGCGCGCTCGAAGTGGTCGCGCGGCGTGTACGCGCTCGGCCCCTTCGGCAGCGCGGCGAGCACCGCACCCTCGCTCACCGAGAGCTGCTTGACGTTCTTGCCGAACAGATCGCGGCTCGCCGCCTCGACGCCGTTCATCCCGTTCCCGAGGTAGATCAGGTTGAGATAGAGCTCGAGGATCTGGTCCTTCGTCAGTTCGCCTTCGATGAGCCGAGTGAGTCGCAGCTCGATCAACTTTCGCCGAAGAGTGCGGCCTCCGCGCATCTTCACGAGGAAGGAGTTGCGCGCGACCTGCATCGTGATGGTGCTGAAGCCCTCGCGCACGCCCATGTGGCGCACGTTCGACGCGGTGGCGCGAAAGAGCCCGCGCCAGTCCAGACCATTGTGGCTATAGAAGCGCCGGTCCTCGGTCGCGAGGAACGCCTGACGCACGTGAAGCGGAATGGCGTCAAGCGGAACGTTCACGCGGCGCACGATCGCGATGCGACCGAGGAATCGTTCGTTGCGGTCGAGGATCTTGCCGCCTTCGCCAGGCTGAAAGGCCCGGATCTGTCCACGAGTGGGACAGCCGGCGAAGCCGCAGGTCGTCAACCAGACATCGAAGAGGACAATACCGAGGCAGGCCAGACCGAGCAGGGTGAGTGAGCGCCAACGCCGGCGCATCCACACACGGGCCGGCTCGCTCGGCGCGCGCATGCGCTCGCGCAGGACGGCGATCCGTTGCTTCAGGCGTTGAGAGAGATCTGGCACTTGCGCTCGTCGGGTGTACTACCTGTGTACTAGCTGGTACGGCTGGTGCGGAAGCAGGTTTCCGGCCGTCGACCTGATCTGGTTGCGGCATCGGCGTTCGCTCGACGATTGCACACGGAACTCCGACTACAATCAAGCTGCTCGATGCAATCAACGCGGGCGCGGGCGCCGAGAGAGGTGCTTGCACTCTCACCCGAGCGCGGGCCGCCCGCGTCCGCTCTCTCATGTCACCCCACAGGTCAGAAATGGATCGCCGACTGTTCGCCATGTTCCTCGCGGCCGCCGCTTGCTCTCGTGGCGACGCCTCATCCGATCGGACCGCCGCGATGGCGGGAGACTCGGGGTCGGCGGCGGCGCCCGCCGGCACCACTGCGATGACGAATCCCAGCGCTCCGGCGACTGTCGCGAACACCGCCGGAGACGTGGCCCCATCGCCGGGCAGCGCGGCGCCCAATCCGCAGGGCCGGATTCCCGTGCTGGAGTATCACGTCATCGGCGGAGACAAGAACACGCTCTACACCCGGACGGCCGCCAGCTACCGCGCCGACCTCGAGGAGGCGTACAAGCTGGGCTACCGCCCAATCACGATCGCGCAGATGCTCGACAAGGATTTTCGCGACGTGCCGACGGGAATGTCCCCCGTCGTCGTGGTGTTCGACGACGCGTCGGACTCCCAGTTCCGCTATCTCGAGCGGAACGGCAGGCTCGAGATCGACCCCACGAGCGCGGTCGGCATCTGGCTCGACTTCGCGAAGTCACATGCGGGTTGGAAGAACCGCGCGGTGTTCTGCATGCTCAACGGCGGCGCCGCCGGTCACAACTTCTTCGGCGACAACCCCAAGTGGGGTGGCCAGAAGAAGGAGTGGCGATTCCAGAAGGTGAAGTTTCTCGCCGAGCAGGGATTCGAGCTGTGCGACCACACGCTCTGGCATGCCAAGCTCAACAAGTATCCCGACACTGTCGTCCAGGAGCAGATCGCCCGGAACGCGATGGGAATCGACTCGGCGGTTCCGGGCTACAAGATCCGGACGATGGCGTTGCCATACGGACTCTGGCCGAAGAACCGGCCGCTGGCGTGGCAGGGCAGCTGGACCGACCCCAAGACCAGGCAGACACACAGCTACAAGTTCGATGCGGTGCTCGAAGTGGCGGGCGGGCCGGCGAGAAGCCCGTACGATCCGCAGTTCAATCCGAAGAGCGTGAACCGGATCGAGGCCATCGGCGACGATATCCGGAAGCAGTTGGAAAAGCTGGAGAAGAGCGGGAGTCGCTTCGTGGCTCCAGGGGCGAAGTGACCTGACCTTGGGAAGTGTGCAGAAATGGTTCGGTGTCGCCCCATTGTCGTCGGGCGAGCCTGCCCCAGATCTCTTATAAGGTAGTGGTGGGGGGCTCCGACCGTCTAAATGTGGATAATGTCATAAAAAGGGGGTGTTTGTGTCCGATATTCCCCCTTGAGCGAACGAGCCCAAGTGCCGATGATCTAAGGGAAGGAACAACGTACGTCCTTTCTCGACCGTGACCACTGGAGATCGCGTGGCGTTCGACACGACTGAGAACATGCGGCACCTGCCGTTCTTTACGGAGCTCGCGGCGCTCGAGGGAGAGGATCCCTCGTGGCGATGCGTGACGGCTGGGTTGGTCGTGCTCCGCCTGGTGGACTCGTGGATCGAGGAGGGTGCCGCCGTCGTCGCCGCCGATAGCTGGGGCGTGCGTTCCGTTCGCGCGGCGATCGAGGACATGCCGACCACCGTTCCGGCCCGAACGATTCTCACCGGTGTGGTGGATGCGCTGACCTCGAGCCATGGGGGTGACCTGCACGCGGTCGCACCTCGGCTCATGGCCTATGCGCGCTCACTCGATCTCGACGCGAGCTGGTCGCTGGCGGCCGATGTGTATCAGACGGTGATCACGCACGCGCACCCGATCGAGGACAGCGACGTGGCGGTGAACGCCCTGCTCCGCCGGGCGCATTGCCTGCGCGTGCTTGGCGATCTTCCGGCGGCGATGGCGGAGTACGGGACGGCGGGTCAGGTCGCGCGTGCGAGCAATGACATGATGAGTGATCTGCGGTCGCGAATCGGCGAGGCCAAGATCCTCGCGGACAAGGGCAATTTGCCGGCGGCGGACGCGATTCTCGAGGCGGCGGCGGCGGAAGCCGAATCACTCGAGCTGACGCAGGTGCGGTCGATCGCGTCGCACGATCGCTCGTACATCGCTCACCTTCGCGGACAGTACGACTCGGCGGTGCGGTTCGCCTACGATGCGATGCGCGACTGCTCGAACGAGCGCGAGCGCGACCGTATTCTTGGCGATCTCGCCGGTTCGTTCTACATGCTCGGGCTGAAGTCCGCCGCCCGGGACGCCTTCCTGATCCTGGCCAATACGGCGAGGGAGCAGTACATGCGGTGGACGGCGACGATCAACTTGATGGAGCTCGCCGCGGAGGAAGGGGTGAGCATCCAGTTCGAGCGGTATCGGCAGCAGCTCACGAGCGAGACGCTGCCGCCGATGCTGCAGGCGCAGTTCGAGCTGCACGTGGGTCGGGGGTATCAGACGTTCGGGGAATACGACGCGGCGCGCTCGTGGCTCGAGCGCGCCGTGCGTACCGCCTCGACGCATTCGTTGAATCAACTGGCCTTCCAGGCGGAAGAGTCGCTGGCCAGGAAGCCGCAGCGGGTCACGCCGGATCGGAGCGCGCCATTCGAAGTGGCGAGCGACGTCAGCGAGATCGCCGAGCGCTTGAGGGAGATGCGGGAGCTCGCGGGCGCGCAGTAGAGAGCGCCCGCGGGACCGGCTCAGCCCGAGGAGCCGACGACGACGATCGGAGCGTCGTTCTTCGGGGCGGTCGGCGAGGTGCCGCACGCGGTGGCAACCAGGGAGGCGAGCGTAAGGACAACGAGGGTCAGCTGGCGGCGGGACATGAGCGACTCCGGTTCGGGGGGGGTAGAGGTTCGCGGCGAACCACTGTTCCGAACGTAGGGTCGCGGTGCGTCGCGTAAACCGGCATTTTGTGACAAAAAACCCGGTTTTCGCGACAAATTTTTACCCGCGTCCTGAATTGCACGTCGTAGCGCTACTTCCACGCAATCTTCTCTCGCATTTGCGGCTCGTGCTCGGGGATGCTAACTCCCTGGATGCGGCGGCAGACGCAGCGGAGCTACATTCGCTGCTCAGGTCGGCGGACGCGGACGTGCTGGTGGTGGATCCGGCGATGCACGAGGGCCGGTGGGAAGGTGCGGTGGAAGAGGTGGTCGGATCGTACCCTGCGCTGCCGGTGATCGTTTACACCGTGCTGACGCCGGCGGCGATGCGGCAGGTCGTGAGGCTGGCGAGGGTCGGAATTCAGCACGTCGTGCTGAATCGGTTCGATGACGAGCCGCGGCGCTTTCTCGATCTGATCGAGCGGGCACCGGCGAGTCCGCTGGCCGAGTTGATGTTGCGGGAGCTGGCGACGCCGTTGGGGGCACTTCCCGTGGTCGTCGCCAGGGCGATCGAGCAGCTCTTTCGCTCGCCGGCGCGCGTGAGGAACAGTCAGGATCTAGCCACGCTGGCGGGAATGATCCCGCGGACGTTGTATCGGCATCTGACGCCGCTTGGTCTGCAGCCTCGGCATCTGTTGATCTGCGCCCGGCTGCTGCGAGCGTACACGTTGTTGCGAGACCCGGGAGTTCGATTGAAGGAGATTGCGCTCAAGCTCGGGTATGGCGACCCGGACAACCTGAGCGAGCAGCTGCGGGAATGGGCGGGGTGTTCGCCGAAGGACCTGCGCAGCACACTGGGTCCGGAGGCATTCGTGCAAGCGCTGGCAAATCACGTGCTGCGCTCGAGCGCGGAGCACAACGTCGAGGACGCGGCGGAGCCCGTGTGAGGATGCGTCGGAGCGTGGGCGCGTGGGGGACGCGGATGGAACCGAACGAGGGCGAAATGCGTCGAGACCGAGTGCGGGTGCTGATCGTCGACGACGAGCCAGCCATCTGCAAGGCATTGAAGATCGCGCTGGAGCGCGCGGGCTACGAGGCGATTGCCGCGCAGTCCGGCGATAGCGCGCTCACCGTGCTCGCACTCGAGCCGGTCGACGTGCTGCTGCTCGATCTCCGCATTCCCGATACTCGTGGCGACGTGGTGTTCGAGCTGGCCGCCGCGACGCATCCGCATCTTCGGCATCAGACACTGTTCATGACGGGCGACATCTCCGACCGCGCGTACAAGCTGATTCAGTCGTGCAAGTGCCCGTCGATCCGGAAGCCGTTCGAGCTGCGCGAGATGATCGCCGCGGTGGACGCGCTCGTTCCGCATCTGCGACGCGACGCACGCGATCAGAGCGCATAGCTCGGTGCGAGGACGATCGATCGAAGGGGGACGACGCGGCCGCGTCGTCCCCCTTGTTGCGTCAGGATCCAATGGAGCCGGCGTAGTGACTCGGGACTCGCGTCACGAGCGTCTCGCGCTCGCGGACGGAATGCGAGCATCGTTGTTCTCGACCCAGTGACATTCGCGCCATTCCCAGTCCAGCCCTTCGCCATGGACGATGCACACGTCGTTTCCCGGCCTCGGCGAATAGTACGGCGGCATGTAGGTCGGCGGTTCGGGCGGCGGCGGCGACTGCGCCGGTGGCTGTGTGGAACCGTCGCCCCCGCCGGCGGGCGGTGAGTTGCAGTCGAAACTCAGTCCGCGGAGTGAGGGATTCTTGCAGGCTGGCGGCGGTGGCGTTACCGGGCATGCCGGCTGCGCCGCACCCTTGTTGTCGGACCCTTCCTGCTTTCCCCACGACACGATCGACTGACTGGGGAAGAGGAAGCTATCCAGCACGGAGCCCATGGCCAACGCATTGATCGTGATGCCGCAGGACGTCGAGAGGAGGAGGTTGGTGCTGGCCGTCAGTGAGTACGTCGAAGGGAAAACGTATGAGGCCGCGGAATGACCGGTGTTGCTGCCGACGATCGCGCCTTGTGCATTTCGCGCTGTCAGGTCGACCGTGGCCGTTCCGTTGTTGCCGCCGAACGTCACGAGCGACTGCCCGTAGGCGGTATTTCCTCCGATGAAACCAGCGTCCGCCCTGACACTGATGCTCGTGTAGTGCTGATACTCTGGCGGGACGTTTGCTGGCGGAGCGAGACTCCCGACGCCGACGGAACGGCGGGCGGACCCGACAGGCGACGCGATCGCCGTCGGGAGGTGTTTCGGCGCCAGCGTCGGAACGACGTCGGCATCACCGCACGCCGCAACGGCGAGCGGGGTCCACAGCACTGCGAGTTTCCAGGTTCTCATGCTCTCCCTCGATTGGGGTTTACCACTTGTTTCGGGAATGATGCGTTCGCTATTGGCACCTCCATGGGTAGGATCGGATGAGTGAGATCACGGCCGCCTCCTGCGGCCATGGACCACGCCGTGACGCGATGATCACGACATACTTGCCGGAGATGGCGGCACCGAGCACGCCGCCATACTCGGTTCTTTCCTCGACGGTGCCGATCGGCGCCGCTGATGAATCGTGCTCGATGAGTTGCAGGTGGTCGAACGGGCGCCGTCGATTGGTTACGACCCACACACCGCGGTCACCATGCGGTGCGTGGTAGACCAGACCGCCGTCCACGGCAAAGCGGCGAATGGCACCGACCGTGTCTCCCCTGGCATCCAGCCGCGTGGACCATGCGGTCTCCTCGCGTCCGTCTTCGGACCGGGCGCGCCAGGTCAAGAGGAGCCCGTCAGTACGCGCAGCGAATCGCGGATCGTACGTGGGAGTTCGGAAGGCCCGAACGAGGCGAGTGATTCGGCTCCATGCGGAATCTCCACGCGGTCGCGAGAAGATGAAGAGCGAATTGTCGTCCTCCTGCTCCGTGCTGTCATTTCGCACGACCGCGAGGATGTCGTGCGTGTCGGTCAGCGCGGTCGCGACGTAGGAACGGGCGCCCACGTCGAAGCGGCTGGCGCTCCATCCGGCTGGCCCGCGCGCGAACAGTACGGCGCGCCGTTCCCCGTCGAGGTATGACTGCATGGAGAACAGCACACGCCCATCGCGATACGCGAGAGCCGACACGGTCCGCGCGACGAGAGAGTCCGGGACCTTCGGCAACCTTTCCACTCGGCGCCAGCGCGTGCCGTCCGTCTCACCCGCCCAGAGGTCGAGAACTCTGGGTTGCGCCGGCATCGGCACCGGCACCACCTCGACGAACGTGACGAGCCACCATCCGTCTGGAAGCGCGGCGGACCGCATCGCGGTGAGCGCTCGCCCGCGAAGCGGTGAGAGCAGGGCAGCGACGTTCTCAGGTGGCGTGATCACCATCCCCACAATGGAATCCTGGACGATGAACTCCGTACGCGCGCCCGTTTTCCTCCAGAGGAATGCCGGCTCGCCCGCGACGAGCACTCGACCATCGCGCTGCGCGGATACCGTCTCCTGCTCGACGTACAGCGTGTGAACGTCGTCGATGCGAGCGGGAGCATCGGTCACGTGAGCGTCCATGCATCGATTCGGCGGGGTACGGCCATTGACCCCGCCCACTGCCGTCTGCGCCGAGAGCAGGCAGGGCGAGAGCAGCAGCAGTTCGAGGGCGCGTCGCGCTGCGAGTCCGAGATGCGACGTGCGGAGTGTGACCACGCCGAAGGCGCGGTGGCCGTGATGATCTGAAGTCATGGTGCTCAGGGGTTGGCGGAACGACGAGCAGGATAGCATCGCCGGTCCGCACGTGCGCACCGATCGCCCGCGGATCGCATCGAGATCGCGCGCGACGGATCGAGCCACGGACGCGAGACCATTCCGCTCGCCGAGTTGGGACGTCCGCGCTGTGCTCACCGCGGCGCCGAGATCGGGGCGAGGCTACGCGCCCACCGTCACCGCGTCGTCATCCTCGGGCAATCGGGACGCGGCGACCCGCTGGACTCAGAGCGTCCACCTCTTGAGCTTCGCGATCGTCTCCTCGAGCGCGCGACGCTCCACGTCGCGGCTCGCTTCGGCCCACAGCCCCTCGTAGGTGCGAACGGCCAGGTCGAGCGCGAGGGGGTCGTGCTCCGCGCCAGCCAGGCTTGCGGCGTTGTCGGCGAGCGCGGCGCGCGCCAGTTGGTCGGTCGGAAACTGTTCGGCGACGCGCTGCCATCGCTCGACGCGAGCGCGCGGATTGGACTCGGCCAGCGCCCAGAGGTGCCACGCGCCGCGGTTGGCAGGGTCGACTTCCTTCGCCCGCTCGGCCAGCTGGCCCACCACGTCCGATCCGCGGCCGGTGAGCCAGTACGCGTTGGCCAGCACGACCATCGGTTGCGCCTCGGTCGGACGGGTCTCGACGACGCGCTCGTAGACCGGGATGACGACCTCGGGAAGGTCCATGTACGGAGACGCCGCGGCGGTGAGTGACTCGGACGGTGCCTCGCGCACCAGCGCCTTCACTCGATCGAGGAGTGCGCCGACGTCGCCCTGCTGCCGATACTCATGAACGGCAGCCGCGAGTGCCGCTGCGACGTCCGTGGGAGTGGAGGAGATCATGTCCGAAAAGTACACGGGACCGTCGGTGGTGGGAGCGGCGCCATCCTACTCGACGCGAGCGGTCGGTGAGCTGCTCGAGCGCATGCTGCGCGGGACGGACGGCGCGCTCTTGCTGTCCGCTCTCCTGGCGGAGAACGCCACCAGCTCGACGGACGTGGTGGTCGACCTCGACCGTGAGGCGGCGCCGGCGGCGCGGGAGCTGGCCCGGGTTCGGCGGCTCTACCTGGCCGGCGAGGGGGCGAACGCCGTCCACCATGCGATGAGCAACACGCTCACCGCGCTGCAGACGGAGGCGCAGCTCCTCGAGCTGGAGCCGCTGGCCGACGAGCACCGGAGCGCATCGACGCGGATCGTCGAGCTGACGCGCCGGTTGGCGACGGTCATGCGCCGTCTGGAAATGCCGAACATCCCGTCGCGATCTCGCTGAGCGGAGGCCCGAGGAGGCGTCGACTCGGCCCGCCGTCTTCGGGGCACGAACTTCGCAACCCGCAGGTGTGGGTTGCGCGAATGGCGGGAGTAGGCCATACTCGTTGCGTCCGCCGGTACGACAGCGCTCCGCGTCGACCGGCCGAGCATCGACGCGCGGCAGGACCAGTGTTCCGTTCCGACGGTGCACGAGGCGAGACGAAGCGCCGCGCCCTTTGTAGGACCTTTGCCTGACCCCGCGTGAGCGATCCGCGCCGGCAGGCGATCGAGGCACAGCACCAGTCGCGTCGCACTATTTCCGTCATCGTCTGAATTTCCCGACGGCGTTCCGTCGTGCGGCATTGCCGCGAGACAGTTCCATCCGCGACGACGCGACTGGGGACATCGCATCTGTACGACACGAGCACGCCTCCGGCGTGGTCTCGCGAGCATTCACCTTGACCGACAGCACTGCATGAACGAACGCCGGCGTCCCCCCCGTCGCGGCCGCGGACCCCGCTCCACTGCCCGCCCCGATCTCGAGCCGGGTGAGGACAATCCGTATCGCGAGGGCCCGCCGGAAAGCGGCGACACTTCGCCAGAGCGGGCTCCCCGCGCGAGCGAGACCGCCGCGCCGGTCGTTTCTCCTCCCCCCGTGTTCGAGCCGAGCAGCGCCGACGCAAGCGCGCCTCCCTCGGGCCCGGCACCCGCTTCTCCGGCCGTCCCTTCCAGCACGACCGCCGCTCCGCGCGCGGACGGCAGCGTCGCCGGACCGCAGAACGGGACCCGCGAGCCCGGTGGCATTCAGGAGCGCCAGAACGGTCGACGAGGGCGGCGCAACCGCGGTCGCGGCCGACGCGAGCCAGGCCAGCCCCCGACGGCCGGTGAGCGGCCGCAGTCTCCGAATCCAGCACCGGCGCAGCTCGTCGCGACGGGTGAGACAGCTGGCTGGTTCGACCCGGCCCGCGACGGTGGGTTCATCCGCCGAGCGCCGGCGAGTTATCTCGCTGATGCGGGTGACGCCTACGTTCCGCCGAACCTCGTTCGCCAATATGGCATTCGAAAGAGCGATCTCATCGAAGGCACGACCGGGCGCGACGCACGCGGCCGCACGGCGCTCATCGAAGTCACGGCGATCAATGGCGACGATCCGCAGAACGCATTGCGCCGGCCCGACTTCAACACCCTCACCGCCACCTATCCCGAGCGGAAGCTGTATCTCGAGACGGGTCGTCCGGCGAAGGGTGGGCCCGAGCTGATCCGGCGCGCGATCGATCTCATCGCCCCGATCGGATACGGACAGCGCGGTCTCATCGTCGCACCCGCTCGTGCGGGAAAGACGACGCTGCTCCACGCCGTGACCGAGGGAATCGCGATCAATCATCCCGAGGCCGCGCTGCTCATCCTTCTCGTGGACGAGCGCCCCGAGGAAGTGAGCGAGGCGATTTCGTGGGGAGTCGGCGAAGTAATCGCGTCGAGCTTCGACCAGCCGGCCGCTCGGCACGTCGAAGTCACGGAGATGGTGCTCGAGCGGGCGCGCCGGCTCGTCGAGCAGGGACGCGACGTCGTGATCGTGCTCGACTCGCTCACTCGCATGGCCCGCGCGCACAACACGGCAGAGCGTGGCACCGGGCGCACGATGTCGGGCGGACTCGATTCGCAGGCGATGGCCAAGCCGAAGGCGTTCTTCGGATCGGCGCGCGCCGTCGCGTCCACCTCGGGGGGCGGCTCGCTCACCATCATCGCGACCGCGCTGGTGGAGACAGGCTCCCGGATGGACGACGTGATCTTCGAGGAGTTCAAGGGAACGGGCAATAGCGAGATCAAGCTCGAGCGTTCGCTGGCGGAGAAGCGGATCTACCCGGCGATCGACATCGCGACGAGCGGTACGCGTCGCGAGGAGAAGCTCTTCCGTCCGGAGCAGCTGGACAGTGTGTACACCCTGCGCCGTGGGCTGAGCCAGATGCCACCCCAGTCGGGGATGGAATGGCTGATCAAGCGGATCGCGAACACGCCGGGGAACGACGCCCTCCTCTCCGGACTTTAGGAAACGCAATTCTCGGTGACCGGTGAACGGGCCTTTGGGGGGCGCTTCACGTCCCCCGGGGCCCGTCCCTTGCTCATGTACGGGTAGCTATGGCACTTCCCCGCCGACTCGGGCGCGCGGCGCTCGTCCTCCTGACGAGCGCTTTTGCTGCATCCTCCGCTCTCGAGGCGCAACGCGCGCATCGGGACGACCTGCCTGCCCCTGAGATCAAGCGGCTGGATCTGGTCGGCGTGTCCGGGGTCGTCGATGCGGCCGAAATCCAGCGCAACATCGCCACGACGGCGACGAGCTGTCGCAGCGCGGTGCTCTTCGTCTTCTGCAAGGTCGGCAATTGGCGTGCGGTTCGGCTCCGGCACTACCTCGATCGGCGTGAGCTGCAGCGGGACGTGCTGCGAATCCGGGTGCTCTACTACAAGCACGGCTATCGCGAGGCGGAGGTGGATACGGCGGTCAACCGGCTGAACGACAAGCAGGTCGCGGTGCGGTTCGACATCCGCGAAGGACCGCCGACCCAGGTGACGGACGTGGCCGTGGTGTACGACTCCACGCTGCTGAATCCGCGCCGAGCGCGCCGGCTCACCGTGCAGAAGGTCGGCGAGCCGATCGACCTGTTCAAGATCGACACGATGCGGGTCGGGTTCCAGAACGAGCTCTGGGAGCTTGGCTACGCCGATGCGCTCGTGGACACCTCGTCGATCGTCGATCCGGTCGCGCGCACGGCGCAGGTTCAGGTGCGGGTGTCGCCGAACCACTTGACCCGTGTCGGGCAGATCGTCATTAGCGGGACGGACGAGGTCTCGCCGTCGACGGTGCTCAACTCGCTCACCTTCCGGCCAGGCGACCTCTATCGTCGCAGCACGATACTGGAGAGCCAGCGGAACTTGTACGAGTCGAATCTCTTCAGGCTCGCCTCGCTGCAGGTGCCGGAGACGTTCGACAGCGTGAAGTCGGTGCACGTGATGCTGCGCGAGGCGCCGCTGCACGAAGCGCGCATCAGCACAGGGTTCAACACGGTCGACTTCGTGCAGGCCGAGGGACGGTTCACGCACTACAACCTGCTGGGCGGCGCCCGGCGGCTCGACGCCACGGCGACCATCGGCAACCTGTTCGCCGGCTCGCTCGATGGCGCGGGGATCTTTCATGCGCAGCCGAAGGACGCGAGTGTTACCGGCAACGCGAACGACTTTCTGCTGCCGACGTGGCAGGCGAACGTGCAGCTCACGCAGCCCGCGTGGCTGCGGCGGCCGAAGAACTCGGCATCGATCGGCGCGTTCGCGCAGCGGCGCTCCGTGCCGGCCGTCGTGATCGACCGCGGCTTTGGCGGCAATGTGACGCTCACGCGGTCGCTCGGCGTCCGTGCCCCGGCGAGCCTCAACTACCGGTTCGAGGTGACGCGCGTGGAGGCGGGCGACGCGTATTTCTGCGTCAACTTCGGCGTGTGCGACACGACGACGATCGGTACGCTGCGGTCGCACCAGCGTCTGTCGCCGGCGCTGCTGACCGCGATGGTCGATCGCACCGACCAGCCGCTGTCGCCGACACGCGGCTACACGGCGCGCGCCGAGCTGGAGCATGCGTCGAACATCACGCTGTCGGACTATGCATACAACCGAGCGTACGGCGAGGCGACGTACTTCATGCGGTTCGGACCACGGAGCGCGGTGCTTGCGAGCCATCTCCGGGTTGGCTTCGTCCGTCCGCAGGCTGGTCTGACGGGCACGTCGGTGCTTCATCCGCGCAAACGGTTCTACGCCGGCGGGTCGCAATCGGTGCGCGGCTACGGGGAGAACCAGCTCGGGCCGCGCATCCTCACGCTGCCGCACGGCTTTCTCATCAACGCGAAGACCGCGTCGGGCGCGCCGTGCAACGCGTCGTCCGACGCGATCCGCCTCTGCGATCCGAACACGGCCGCTGACTCGACGGGCGAGATGGGTCGCGTCGGCGACGACAAGTTCATGCCGCGCCCACTGGGTGGCACGTCGATCGTGGAGGGGAGCATCGAGTACCGCTTCCCGCTGCCGCTCATCAAGAATCTCGGCGGCGCGGTGTTCGTGGACGGCGCAGCGGTGGGCGAGCGCATCTTCGACCCACTGGGCGGACTCACCACGCTGCGCGATCTCGTGCGCGGCACCGGCGCGATCACGCCCGGATTCGGCATTCGGTACTACTCGCCAGTCGGACCGATCCGGATCGACATGGGGATCAATCCGTCGCAGGCGGAGGATCTCGCCGTCGTGACGGAGCTGACGAAGAACGGACGCCGCCAGATCGTGCCGCTCGACATCCCGAAGCGCTACTCGCCGACGGGTACGTCGACCGGGATCGGCAAGGCGCTGAATCGGCTGACGCTGCATCTCTCGATCGGACAGGCGTACTGATGCTTGAGCGCCTCGCCCGCCTCCTGCTCGTGCTCGCCGTGCTCGCCGTCATCGCGTTGACGGCGGTGTGGATCGGCACGAATTCAGAGTTCGGGCGTGAGCGCGTCCGCCGCTTCGCGCTCGGGACGCTGGGCGGGGCGACGCACGGCATCGTGAAGATCGGCGGCATCCGCGGCAACCTGCTCAGCGGCGCGACGCTCACGGACATCTCGATCACCGACAGCGGCGGGCATCCGTTCCTCAAGGCGGACTCTCTGTCGGGGCGCTACTCGATCGGAGGCTTCCTGTCGAAGCGTGTGGAGATCCGCGACCTCGTGATCTACCGACCCGACATCGTGGTCGAGAAGCTGCCGGGCGGCAAGGACTGGAACTATCGCATCCTGTGGCCGGCGAGCAAGCCGACGCCGGGCGACACGGCGCCTGGGTTCGGATCGTGGGTGCGATTCGACAATGCGCGCGTGGTGGATGGGCATCTCGTCGTGCGCTCGCCATGGGCACCGCGGACCGGCGTCGCCGCGCGCGTGCGCGACAGCATCGTGACCGACGCGCTCAAGGGCGGCTCGCGGCTGATGATCGTGCAGGCGCCCGGCGGTTATCAAAAGGTGATCGAGCTGCAGCACGTGGACGGACGCTTCCCACAGGTCCGCATCGCCGACCCGAACTTCAAGGTTCGGCTGCTCGACGTCGCCACGATGCGCATGGAGGCGTATCCGTTCCGGCCGCCCGCCGCAATCGTGACCGCAATGGCGGGACGCTTCGAGTTCAACGACGACTCGCTGTGGTGGAAGAACGCGCACGTGCAGCTTCCCGCGTCGAAGATGCGCGGCGATGGCGCGTACCTGATCAACAACGGCGACATGCGGCTCTCGGTCGCCGGCGAGCCCGCGGCGTTCAACGACTTCCGCTGGCTCTATCCGCACACGCCCGCCACGGGCGGGGGCACGCTCGCGCTCGGCGTGAAGTGGGAAGGCGTGACACAGGACTACGTCATGCGAAACGCCGACCTGCGTACCGACGGCGCGCACATCCTCGGCGATCTCGGCACGACGATGACCGACACGATCTTCTTCCACGACGCGCAGCTCCGCTTCACCGGCGTGACGACGAAGTTGATCCACGAGGTGATTCCGTCGGTGAAGTCGCCGCGCGACGGTGTGCTCGAGGGCCGTGCCAAGTTCAGCGGCACGGCAAAGCGGATGTTGCTCGACGCCGACGTGACGTTCGCGGCATACGGTCGCGGCACGAGCCGAGTCGTCGCCGACGGCGTCGCGGGCCTCGCCGGCACACCGGTCGTCGTGAGCGCGCGCGACCTGCACGTGCGAGTCTCACCGCTCCAGATCGACATCGTGAAGCTGCTCTTCCCGACGCTGCCGGTGTTCGGAGCGCTGACTGGAACGACGACGCTGAATGGCTCCGGCGCGACGCAGCTCGTGGCGACGAGCATCGACATCGTGCACCAGGACGGCCCGAACCGATCGCATGCCGTCGGCCGAGGCTCGTTCCACACAACGGGCCGGCAGACGATGGACCTCGACGTGCAGGCGCGCCCTGTCGCGCTGGCGGAGCTGACGAAGTTCGCCCCGTCGCTACCGCTCAAGGGATTGGCGACGGGACCGTTCCACGCGCACGGTCCGATCGAAGCGCTGAACGTCGACACGCGGCTCGCATTGCCGGGTGGCGGCGAGTTCGGTCTGCGCGGCATCGTCGACTTCAAGTCGAAGGAGCTCGGCTACGACGTCGTCACCGACGCGACGGCGCTCGACCTGAGCCAGGTGATGGTGAACGGTCCGCGCACGGCGTTCACTGGTGGCGGCACGGCGAAGGGCCGAGGCTTCAAGCCGCCGACGATGGTCTCCGATCTGGACTTTGCGTTTGGCCCGTCGCGCTTCGACACGGTGACGATCGACTCCGTCGCCGTGCTGGCGCACCTCGGCAACGGCGTGGCGAACGTGACGCGCGCCGAGGTGCGCGGCGCGGGCGCGCGGGCCGACGTCGCGGGGCAGTTCGGACTGGACGCGGGCCACGCCGGCGCGCTCACCTACTCCGTCGTCGTGGACTCGCTGTCGACGTTCGCGCCGTATCTGCCGGCCAGTGTCGGACCGGATACGGGGGTCGTTCGTCCGCGTCCGCGCATCGTCGCCGAGGCGATGACCCGTGCTCGCGTGGACTCGGCACGGGTGGCGAAGCAGACCGAGATCTCGCGCGCGATCAGCGGCGCCGCGCCGATTCGTCTGCAGGTGGACACGCCGAGCGCCATCCCGCGCAACGTGCTCGCGGGCACGTTGCGGGCGTCGGGGACGATCACCGGGTCCGTCGAGCGGTTCTCCCTGCAGGGTTCGGCGAACGGAACCGGATTGGTCGTCCGAGGCAACGCCGCGCGTCACCTCGCGGCGACGTATTCGTGGACCGACGCGCCCACCGCGCAGTCCAAGATGATCGTCGCGCTACGAGGTGACACGATCAGCGCGTTCGGATTCGCCTTCGACAGCCTGGCCACCGACGTGTCGTATCTCAAGCCGAACGGCAGCGTGTCGGTGCGAGTGCGTCAGGGCAACGAACGAGACTATGCGCTGAGCGGTGAGTTCACGCTCGACAAGGCGCGCAACGAAGTGCGTCTGGCCGACGTCGCGCTGCGGTTCGACACGAGCAACGTCTGGCGCTCGACCGGTCGGTCGGCGGTGCGCTGGGGTGGCAGCGGCATCGAGGTGGTGAACCTCGAGCTGCGCAGTGGACCGACGCGACGCATCTACGCGAATGGGCTGCTGCCCACGGAAGGTCGCGCGAAATTCGATGTCCAGATCACCGAGTTCGCGGTGGAGAACCTCGCCGATCTACTGCAGAGCGATCTTCCCGTGACCGGACGCGTGAGCCTCGACGCGCACGTGGAGGGCACGGCGACCGATCCATCGATGCGCGGCACGCTCGACTTCGTGCACGGCACCTACAACGAGGGGTCGGTCCCGGAGGTGCACGGTACTTTCGCCTATGCGAATCGCCAGCTGACGACGAACGCGACCGCGATGGACTCGACGGGCCGCCGGCTCGCCGTGGTGGACGGCATGATCCCGATCGATCTCGCGCTGAGCGGCGTGACCGGGTCTCGCCTTCTCGACGCGCCAATCGACGTGAAGCTGGTCTCGGACAGCCTGCCGCTCGCGCTGATCCCGCAGTTCACCGATGCCGTGACCGACGTGGCCGGCACGGCGCTCGGCAGCGTGAACGTGACCGGCACGCTCAAGAAGCCCGATCTGCGCGGTACGTTCTCGCTGGCCAACGCACAGTTCAAGCTCGTGTCGACCGGGACGTTCCTGCAGAACGTGAACGGTGCCGTGAGGATGACCGGCGACACCGTGTTCGTCGATTCCATCGCAGGCACGGCGCAGGGCCCGGTGCGTCTGGCCGGCACGCTCGCGGTCGGCAACTGGCGCGAGCCGTCGTTCAACCTGTCGGTCACGGCGAACGATGCGCAGCTCCTCAATAGCGAACGCGGCGAGATCCACGCGGACGTCGATCTGCACATCACCGGTCCGTTCGCTCACGCGAAGGTAGAAGGACAGGTCACGGTCGTGAACGGCGTGCTCTACCTTCCCGACGCGACGGGCAAGACGCTGGTGAACGCGGGCGATCCGGCGCTGTTCAGCGTGGTGGACACGTCGATCGCCGCGCAGCGCGAGATCTTCCCGGCGCAGTCGCCGCTGTTCAAGGGACTGGAGGTGGACGTCGCGCTCTCGGTGGACCGCGGAACGTGGGTGCGCTCGCGCGAGGCCAACGTCGAGATCTACACCGACGGTCCGCTGCAGGTCGACGTCGAGGGCGACGCGCTCACCCTCGTCGGCGCGGTGGACGTGTCGCGCGGCGAGTACACGTATCTCAGCCGCCGCTTTCAGATCACGCGCGGGTCCGCGCTGTTCATCGGATCGCCGGACCTCAACCCGACCGTGCAGGCGACCGCGGAGTATCAGGTCAAGCAGCCGACGAGCACGACGAACATTCGCGTGATCGTCGCAGGCACGGTCGAGAAGCCACGCATCTCGCTCGAGAGCGACGCGCAGCCGCCGCTCTCGCAGAGCGATCTGCTGAGCTATCTCGCCTTCGGCCAGAGCTCCGGATCGCTTCTCCAGTTCGGCGGCGGCGGCGCGTTGCAGGGTGGCAACGTGCTGAACCTCGCCGGGACTCGACTGGCCGGTGTGGCGCTTGGCGTGGCGCTCGACGAGCTGGAAGGGAGCGCGGCGAGGTCGCTCGGAGTGGATGTGTTCAACATTTCACCGGGCGACTTCCCGGCGACGACGTCGTCGAATGGGCTGAACCAGTTCCTGCGCGGCACCGAGATCGAAGCGGGCCGCTATCTGACCCCGAGCACCTTCGTGTCGGTTGTGACGACGCCGGGTGTGGTGACCTGCCTCGGTGGCGGCGCGAGGGAGAACAGCGCGTGTGCCTTCCCGGGGTTCACGCTGCAATATCGGACGCCGAAGGGATTTCGCTTCGAGTCGAGCCTGACGCCGAGGTACATCCTGGACCCGCCGACGCTCGCGGGGCAAACGGCGGGCGGCACGAGCCAGTTCGGGGCGTTCGTGATCAAGGAGTGGAGGTTCTAGAGATCCGGCGGGGAGAGCTCCTCGTACATGAAGGTGAGCGTATTCAAACCGGGGTCAGAGTCTGCGACTCTGACCCCTTTTCAGAGCATCCCACCTGGCCCGATCATGAAATCCCGCTGGCTCCGCTGGAATGACCACGACATCCTTTACCAGGACTTCACTGGGTGTCGCAGCGATCTCGCGGCGCTCGAGGGCGAAGTGCGGGCGGTGGACGCGTTGATTACGCGCCAGCCGCGCGGCTCGGTGCGCGCGCTCGCGGATCTCACCGACACCACAGCATCGGCCGGCGCGGTGCAGCTGTTCAAGCACAGCGCATCGGAGACCCGGCCGTTCATCGAGCGGCAGGCGCTGATCGGCATTCACGGCATGAAGCGCTACGCGGCGCAAACGGTCGCGCTGTTCGCCGGCCAGCCGATGAAGGTGTTCGACACGCGCGAGGCAGCGCTCGACTGGCTGGTCTCTCCCTAGGCTTTGACTCCGAGCTCGTCCCAGAGTGTCGCCACGGCGCGCATGCCGACGGTGAAGTTCTCCATGCTCATCCACTCGTCTGGAGCGTGCGCGTTTTCACCGGGGAGCCCGAAGCCGATGAGCACCACGGGCGCGCCAAGGATGCGCTCGAAGTCGCCGACGACGGGGATCGAGCCGCCTTCACCCGTGATCACCGGCTCGCGCCCGAACGCCGCGGCGAGTGCGCGGCGCGCCGCGTCGAACAGCGGGCCTCCGAGCTCGGCGCGCCACGGGCGGCCTCCGTGGAGGTGGGTCACGGTCACGCTCACGCCGAGGGGAGCGACGCGCTGCACGTGCGCATCCATCAGGGCCTCGATGTCACGCGGATCCTGATCCGGCACGAGCCGACAGCTCACCTTGGCCATCGCCTTCGCCGGGAGCACGGTCTTCGCCCCTTCGCCCGTGTAGCCACTGAGAAGGCCGTTCACCTCGCATGTCGGCCTCGTCCACAGTCGCTCCAGCACGGTGTAGCCCGCCTCGCCGCCGAGGGCCGATGCGCCGGTTTCTACGCGGAAGTCCTCCTCGTCGAACGGAAGACTGCGCATCTGTTGGAGTACCTGGGCTGGCCACTCGCGCACGCGATCGTAAAAGCCCGGGATCGCGATGCGGTCGTCGGCGTCGTGGAGCGTGGCGAGGATACGCGCGAGCGCCATCGCCGGATTGATCACGGCGCCGCCATAGCTGCCCGAGTGAAGGTCCTGCGCCGGTCCCTGCACGTCGAGCTGGAAGTAGGCGAGCCCACGCAGCGACGACAGCACGCTCGGCAGGCCGGGTGCGAACATCGCCGAGTCGGAGATGACGACGCCGTCGCAGCGCAGCAGCGTGGCGTGCGTCTCGATGAACTGCGCGAGATGCTCGCTACCCACCTCCTCTTCGCCCTCGGCGAGCACGATCACGTTCACCGGCAGCGTGCCGCGCACGGCGAGGTGTGCTTCGAGCGCCTTGATGTGAAGAAAGAGCTGTCCCTTGTCGTCCACCGAGCCGCGCGCGTACACGCGTCCGTCGCGGACAGTCGGCTCGAACGCCGGCGACGTCCACAGCTCGAGTGGCTCCGCCGGTTGTACGTCGTAGTGCCCGTAGACGACCACCGTCGGCGCGCCGAACGGTGCGCCGCGATACTCGCCGACGACGATCGGGTGACCAGCAGTTTCGTGGATGGTGGCGGTCAACCCGGCGGCACGCAGCGCGTCGGCGATCCACTGCGCGGCGCGCGCCGTGTCGGCGTCATGCTCCGACCGTGCGCTCACGCTGGGGATGCGCAGCAGCTCGAACAGCTCATCGCGAATTCGAGCGTCGTGGGTGGCGAGGTATGCGTCGAGATCGGCGGGGACGGTGCGCATGCGCTGCTCGGTGAGGATTGGCTGGTAAGGTATCACTTGCACTTGAACCACAACAACGAGTACGCGGGTAGAACGAGTACCGCGTATCGAGATTGGCATTCTGCTCCCCAGAATGCGTGGCGGGCCGTCCGCGGATATTGGTGACCCTCGCAGCGCTGGTGCAATATTTCCATGATTTTCAAGTGGGGTCAGCATCGTTGAAAAACGCCCATGCTCGGCGCGTTTTTCAACGATGCTGACCCC
>JBDTOD010000040.1:0-33106 GCA_039933415.1 bacterium | reverse complement strand
CCGGGGTCAGAGCCCGGGCTCTGACCCCAATCCCACGTCCCGATACCGCTCCCCACGACCACCTACAGGGAGTGGTAGTTCACAGCTGCATCCATTTCCTCGTCTCCGGCGTATTACTCATTGCAGATTCTTCCTCCGACGAGAGATACCCATATGGCTCGTTCGACATATCGTGGCCTGGCCGCGCTCGGCACGGGGCTCACAATCGCTCTCCTGTTCGCGGCACGTGCTGCGGCGGGACCGGCTGCCTCCATCCAGCTGCCCGATCCCGCGCTCGATCAACCGATCGCCACCGCACCGGGCGAGCAGAGCATCGTCTTCGCCGGCGGCTGCTTCTGGGGCGTGCAGGCTGTCTTTCAGCACGTGAAGGGCGTTGTGAGCGCAACGTCCGGCTACGCCGGCGGGACGACCAGCGGCGCGACCTACGAAGCGGTCAGCTCCGGCAACACCGGACACGCCGAGTCGGTGCGCGTCGTGTACGACACGTCGAAGGTGTCGCTCGGTCAGCTCCTCAAGGTCTTCTTCTCCGTCGTCCACGATCCGACAGAGGTCAACCGTCAGGGCCCGGACGTCGGCACGCAGTATCGCTCGGCGGTGTTCTACTCGAACGACGCACAGAAGACCGTGGTCAAGTCGTACATCTCCCAGCTCACGGGTGCGAAGGCGTTCGGCAAGCCGATCGTCACCGAGGTCGCGCCCCTTAAGGTGTTCCACGAGGCGGAGTCGTACCACCAGGACTACTTCAACCGCCATCCGAACCAGCCGTACATCGTGATCAACGACAAGCCCAAGGTCGACGCGCTCCGCACGCAGTTCGCCGACCTCTGGCGTTGATGCGGGATGCGGGATGCGGGATGCGCACGGCAGTTAGCGCATCCCGCACTCCGCGCCCCGCACAACCGCATCAATGAGGCGATCCACGTCCGACGCGTTGCTCGGCACGCCGAACGACGCCCGCACCGCGCCGACGGCGTGCGACGCCTCGCGCCCACGCATGCGCGACGCAAAGTCGGCCAGACTCCACCCCGCGCGGCGTGTCTCATCCAGGCAGAGCGCCGCGCGCTCGGCGACGAACTCGAATGCCGTCTCCGACGCGCCGGGATTGCAGAAGCAGCCGCCGCGCACCGAGACGCGCCTGGCGCCCGCCCGCTCCTCCACCACCGCGTAGGGCACCGCCTCGCCGTGACGGTCGAGGACATTGAACGCCACCGTGCCGCCGCGATCGTAGTGATCCTCCGGCCCGTACACGCGCACGAGCGGCGCGCCGCCCAGGTGCGTGAGCGAGCGCAGCTCGTCCACGAGATGCCGCGCGAGTGCCGCGGTGTGTCGCTTGATGTTCGGCATCCCGACCTCGTCGAGGAAGTCGAGCCCCTGCACCACGGCGCCGATGGCGAGGAAGTTCGCCGTGCCATCCTCGAATCCTTCCGCGCCGTCGCGCAGTAGGTGAGAGCGGTGCTGCACGGACACGTATTCCACCGTCCCGCCGGAAAACCATGGCCGTTTCAGGCGGTGCAGGGCCTCGCGTCGCGCGACGAGCGCTCCGATGCCGGTGGGATAGCCGAACATCTTGTAGAACGAGCACGCGACGAAGTCGGCGGGCACGGCGCGCAGGCTGAGCGGCGACGTCGGCACGAACGCCGCGGCGTCGAGCAGTACGGTATAGCCGAGAGAGCGCGCCTTGCGCACCAACGCGAGCGGATGCTGCACACCGGAGAAGTTCGACTGCGCGGGAAAGGCGACGAGTCCCGCGCCGACGTGCGACTGTCGCAGCAGCTCGAGCCGGTTCGCTACGTCGTGCAGGCGAAGCTCCGCATCGAGTGGGAGATAGTGCACCGCTGCTCCGGCACGCGTCGCGTGCTCGCGCACGCCGTTCACGGAGTTGTGGTCGTCCACCGACAGGATGAACGGCGCATCAGGTCCGAACGCGAATCCTGCGCCGACCAGTTGAATGGCGCCACTCGTGTTCGCGGTGAAGCAGACGACATACTCATCAGGATCCGCGTCGAAGAAGCGCAGCACGCGCTCGCGCGCCTCATTGATGCGCGCCGTGCTCGCGAGCGACGCCGGACTCTCCGAGTGCGGATTGCCGAGGACGGCGGCGCGCAGCATCGCGGCATGCTGGGCGACGAGGCGATCGGGGTAGAGCGCGCTGCCGGTATAGTCGAGATATGTGTGCCCGCCCGCGTCGAGCCGTCCGAACTCGCGCGCGCGCAGCTCGTCGAAGACACCGTGTGACAGCTCCGCGTGCGGCGCGCCCGCCGGCGACGCGTGGATAGACGTCAGCATCCGCGCCTTCGCATTCGCTCGAGCGAGGACACAGGCGCCACAGGCAGAGCGGGCGTCGCGCTCTGCGGCCCACTGGCCGCACGAGGCACGCCGCCGAAGTAGCGGCTCAACGCGGACACGTGCGCCGCGGAGTCGCCTGCGACGATCGGGCTCATCACGTCGTCCATCCAGTCGAGCAATCCACCGCGCAGAAAGTAGACGTGCTCGTGGCCGCGCGCGCGGAGGAGCACCCACGCCTGCGCCGCATGCGCACCGCCCTCCGAGTAGAGCACGAGCGTCTCTCCCGGCACAGGTGCGTGCGACGCCACTGAAGCGAGCGACATCGACTCGGCCGACGGAATGTGATACGCGGCGAACGCCGAGTCGGAGCGAACGTCGATCACGTGGAGCCCGGCCTTGTCGGCGCGGATCCATTCGGCGAGCTCTCGTGCCGTGACGTGATCGTCCTCGCGCTCGATCTCCTTTGCCAGCGCCGTTGCGTCGAGCGACGCGAAGGACGCCGAGTGAGAGGCACCGCGTGTCGGCGAGCCGGCGACGGCGGCGAGCAGGGCGAGCGCAATGGCGATCGCCGCGAGCGCGCGGAGCTGAATGCGCCCGCTCACGACGACACCTCCGCGGCACGCGCAGCGCTCCATCGCTCGATTCGCTCGGCCGCCTCGAAGCCGGCCAGCGCCAGCGCAACGATCGCCGCGACGACCACGCCTTGCGGCGCGCCGAGGAGCGACGGCAGCGTGGAGCCGCCGCGAGGCGTCGCGAGATAGAAGCGCTGCATGGTCGGCAGCAGCACGCCGCTGCCGAGTACGCCGAGGAAGAAGCCACCAACCACGGCGACGCCGTCGATGCGTCCGGTCGCCGCGGCGACGCATGACGTACCCGGGCAGAGCCCCGCCAACGCCATCCCCGCACCGAAGATCACGCCTCCTGCAAGCTGCGGCAACAGGAACGTCTCGGGCAGATAGACGCGACTCAGATCCAGTGCGCCGAGCCACGAGAGCCAGAACAATCCGAGCATCGCCGTGACGATCGCGCTGAACATCACCTTGAACACGGCGAGATCGGTGAGCTGGAACTGTCGCATCAGCTTGCGCGCGCTTCCGAGCCCCGAGCGCTCGAGACACCAGCCGAATGCCACGCCGACGAATAGCGCGACGACCATTGCGGACGCGCCGGATCCATCGGCGAGCGGGAGAGGCGCGCTCACGTCCAGCTCCGGCGCGTGAGGTACGCCACGACGTATGCCGCGCCGAACGCTCCAATGACGAAGAGCCAGCTGCCCACGCTCAGCATCGCGCCGCCGGTGAGCGCCTGCCCGCTCGTGCATCCACGCGCCAGCACGGCGCCCGCGCCCATCACGAGGCCACCGGTGGCGGCGCTCGCAAGGCGACCGGTCACACCGATGCGCGGTCCATGCTCCACCCGCAACGCGATGCGGCCCGCGAGCGCGGCGGAGATCAACCCACCGATGACGACGCCGATCACCTCGACGACGAGCCAGTCGTGGAGCAGCCCACCACCGAGGTGTTCGGTGAAGAAATCATTTCGTGCCGTTGCCGCCGGAGCGGCCACGCTCGCCGACGACGCCGCCGCGCTGGCGAACGCGCCGCTCGCGCCCAGCCCGCGGCCCGCGAGCGCGAACGACGCGAGCAGCACGAGTCCGAGCAGCGCGCCCGTGCGATATGGATCGGCGTACGGCGCCGGCTGGTGCGCGCGCGGTGAGTCGCTCATTGCGCGCGCTTCCGGTTGGCACGTGGATCCTCGACCGGAAGCTCGGGATTGCGCGACCACTCCTGATACGATCCATCGTACAGCAGCACCGGATGGCCGACGAGCCGCGCGGCGAAAAGGACAGCCGTGGCCTGCTGCCCGATGTGACAGTACGCCACCACCGTATCACCCGGTGCGATCCCTGCCTTCTCGAAGAGCGCGCGTAGCTCGGCCGGGCTGCGCAGAAAGAGCTTGTCGTCGGTGATCTCGGTGAACGGGAGATTCCGCGCGCCCGCCACGTGTCCCTTGCGCGATCCGCCCATCTGCGCGCCATCGTAGAACGAGGCCGCGCGTGCGTCGATGAGATGAAAGCTCGGCGTCCCGATGCGAGACTTCACCCACGCGGCGTCCACGACGATCGGATTCACGTGCAGCGCGGCGAGCTGTCCCTTCCTGGCCGCGGGCTTCACCGCGCTGAGTGGTTGTCCCGCCGCCTTCCACGCCGGCATGCCGCCGTCGAGCAGTGCCGCGCTCTGACCCAGTCCCGCATAGTCGAGCGTGAAGATCACGCGCGTCGCTGGCGAGACCCAGTCGTTGCCGTAGTACACGATCACGCGCGACTTGTCAGAGATGCCGAGCGCCTCGAGCTGCGCGCGGAGCGAGTCGGGCTTCGGCATCTCGAGCATCAAACCCGTATTGTCGTGCTTCGACACGGAGATGTCGTCGAGGTCGACGTGCCTGGCGCCAGGAATGTGGCCAGCGGTGTACTCCGCGCTGTCGCCGACGTGCAGCAGGACGAGGTTGGGGTCCTTGAGGTTCGCGGCGAGCCACGCGGTGGAAACGCTGACCGGCGCGCGCGGCGCTACCGACATCTGCGCCGACGCCGACGTGGAGGCGCCGATCGCCACGACCAGCAGCGCGAGGCATGCGAGTGCGCGGGATGGAATGGAACGGGACGTGTTCATTGGGTCTCCAGGCCTGTACACGGTCGGCGTCGTGCCGAGCGTGGAGACACAGTCGCACCCTGGACGCCCGGAGTGATGGCCGATCCGTGCCGGGGATGTGCGGGATCTATGAAGGCTCGAACCGGTAGCCCACCTTCCACACCGTGACGATGTGGCGGGGCCGAGCGGGATCTTCCTCGAGCTTGCGGCGCAGCGCCGCGATGTGCGAGTCCACCGTGCGCGAGAGGACAAACGCGCCGTAGCCCCACACCTCCTTGAGGAGCTCCTGGCGCGTCGCGACGCGACCTCCGCGCTCCACGAGGGCGAGCAGCAGCTCGAACGCCTTGGGCGTGAGCGAGCACGGCGTGCCCTGACGCGTCGCCGTGCGCGCCGCGACATCCACCATCACGTCACCGAAACGAATCGACTCCCGCGCGGCGGCGGCCGTCGCCGCGGCCGCGCGCGGTGCCGAGCGACGGAGCAGCGAGCCGACGCGCTCGAGCAGCTCGAGCACACCGAACGGCTTGGTGACGTACTGATCGGCGTCGAGCCGGAAGCCGCGCACCTTGTCGGCCTCCTCGCCGCGTGCGGTGAGGATGATCACGGGCACATCGTTGCGGTCGGCACGGATCGCGCTCAACACGCCATAGCCGTCGAGACGCGGCAGCATCAGATCGAGAATCACGAGCGACGGCGACCACGCGCGCGCCTCCGCGAGGCCGGTCTCACCATCCTCGGCGATGCGGACGTCGTGTCCTTCGTGGCGCAGGTTGTAAGCGACGCCTTCGGCGAGGGCGAGGTTGTCCTCGACGACGAGGATGCGTGCCATCAACTCCGTACCGGCTCGGCGTCGGGTGACTCTTCGTGCACCGAGTCCGCGTGAACGCTCGCGCGCTCGGCCTGGAGCTCGTCGCTGAGCGCGGGCAGCGTGACGACGACGCGTGCGCCGTGCGCACCCGGTGGCGTGCTCTCGACCCAGGCGCGCCCTCCGTGAAGCGCGACGAGATCGTGCACGATCGACAATCCGATGCCACTCCCCGCGGTGTGACCCGCCGAGCCGCCGCGCTGATACGGCTGCCAGATTCGCTCCCGCTCTGTGTCCGCGATGCCGGGCCCTTCGTCGGCGATGTCGAGCCGCACGTCGCGGCCCTCTCGGCGGAGACGCACGTGCACCGTCTGACCGCGCGGCCCGTACTTCACCGCGTTGTCGAGCAGGTTGAGCGCGATGTGCCTGAGCGCGTCCGCCTGAAGCGCCACGCGCGGCACGTCGTCGAGCTCCGCCGAGATCCGTGCGCCGCGCGCGTCGGCGAGCGGCTGGAACTCGGCGACGATCCGTTCCAGCTCGGTCGCGACGTCGACCGGCTGTCGCGGGTCGGCGTCGGCACGCGTGGCGCGAGAGAATCGCAGCACGCGTTCCACCAGATGTCCGAGCCGCGTCGTCTCACGCTCCACGTTGTCGAGCGACCAGATGCGCTGCGCGTCCGTCGTGAACCGTCCGAGCCGCAGCGTCTCCAGATAGAGGCGCATCTGGGCGAGCGGTGTGCGCAGCTCGTGCGAGATGCTCGCGACGAAGTCGGCGCGCAGCCGCGCGAGCTCGCCTTCGCGGCGGATCTGCTGGATGGCGACGAAGGAGAGCGCCGCCGCGATGACGAGCAGCGCGAGCAGGAAGGGAAGTCGCGAGCGCGGCAGACCGCCGATGACGAGCGTGCCGGCGACCGCCGGCCGGATCTGCGCCCGCACATGCATGGCGCCGAACCGCGTGCCGAGCGACGCGGTGTCGTCGAGCGCCCACCGGCGAACCGTGTCCGTCTCGAACAAGGTGTGACCGCGTGCGTCGCTCACCTGAAGCTGCACGAGGGCCCGCACGGGTCGGCCGCGCGTGAACGTGGCGGGAAGGAGATCCTGCTCGCCGATCGCCGACTGAAGGATCTGGTCGAACGCCGTGCTGTCGTACTCCACGGCGTACACCAGCGTGTCGTGCCACGACGTGGGCATGATCGTGTACGCGAACACCCGGGTGCCCGAATCGGTCGGCACGACGACGAGCGGAAAGCGGCCGACGTCGCCGCCGGCGTGGATGTGGCGCGTGAGCGTGTCGTTGATCCACTCGCGCACGGCTGGCGGGTAGCGCCTCGCGCCGTACGCCACCATCGCGTCGGGAACGGGGCGATCGACTTCCCAGCCCTTACGCGGCTCCGGATGCGCGTTGAGCGCGACTCCGAGCGTATCGCTTCCGAGCTCGAACGCGAGGAATGCATCGGGTGTGGGACCGAAGCGCGGCACGTGACAGTTGCACGCGCGTTCGGTCGGCACGTAGTGCGGGAGATCGCTCGCGGGAGGGATGTGCGGGTTTCGGTGAACTTCGTGGCCGTGGTTGACGGCGCCGAGCAATTCCTCCGTGGCGAGCGCCAGCGTTGCGCGAAGGTGCTGCTGGTAGCTCCACGCCGCGAATCCGGCGTAGTCGCGCAGCGCATGCTCGGCCACGGCGCGCTGTGACCGCACCGAGCGGCTGGCTTCCACCACGCCCATCGTCGTCAGCCCCACGCTGGCGATCAGCAGCAGGGTGGTCCAGCGCAGAGCAGCGTGCCGAGGAAAGGACATGTGGTCCGGAAGGAGACGGCGATTCGCGCGCTCTAGGATTCACCTCGGACGCTGTCACGACAATGGCTCTGGTGTGAGAGAACTGTGAAGTCGCGGTCTCCACGCGCGTTTGACTGGTGAAGCCTCGTGAAAAAAAAGATCGGCCGGGCGAACCATCTCGCCCGACCGATCTCTCGTCCGCTCCCCAGCGGTCAGTTCAGCGCGGGCGTCACAGCACGCTCGTCGCGCTCCTTCGTCCTGATCCGGTAGATGCTCTCTACCGGTATGACGAAGATCTTGCCGTCGCCCACTTCGCCGGTGCTCGCGCCCTCGAGGATCGCGTTCACCGTGGCCTCGACGAATGAGTTGGAGACGCCGATCTCGAGACGGACCTTTTCCTGAAGCTCCATTTTCACGGTCGTGCCGCGGTACGTCTCCACGGCCTCGCGCTCGCCGCCATGGCCGAGCACGCGCGACACCGTCAACCCACAGACGTCGGCGCGATAGAGGCGCTCCAGCACGTCGTTCAGCTTGTCCGGTCGGACGATTGCCACGATGAGCTTCATGCGACACCCGCGGCGGCGACCGGAGCGCGCTGTGTCACCGGGGCAGTCTCAGCGTCGAGAACGAGTACCGCACCTTCACCGTGCGAGTAGGCCTCCTCGCCGTGCTGCGTGATGTCCATACCCATACCCTGCGCCTTGGCGCTCGCTGTGAGGGGACTGACCGCGCCGATGAGCTTCAGAAGGACGAAGCTGGCGACCGCGCTGTAGACGATCGTCGCACCAACGCCGATGGCCTGCAGCGCGAGCTGCTTCGGGTTGCCGTACAACAGGCCGTTCGTGCCGCCCCACGCCGCCTCGGCGAACACGCCGGTCAGGAGTGCACCCGTGATACCGCCCACGCCGTGGCCGGCGAGAACGTCGAGTGAGTCATCGAGCCGAGTGCGCGAGCGCCAGACGATCGCGTAGTAGCTCGGGATGGCGCCGAGCGCGCCCATGATGATGGCCGACGTCGGCGAGACGAAGCCCGCCGCCGGGGTGATCACGACGAGACCGATGACGATCGCCGTCGCCGCGCCGACCGCCGTGGCGCGCTTGGTCCGCAGCGCATCGAGTGCCATCCAGACGCAGAGCGCGGCCATCGGAGCGAGCATCGTGGTGGCGAAGGCCTGCGCGGCGCTCGTGCTCGCGGCGAGTGCGCTGCCCGCATTGAAGCCGAACCAGCCGAAGTAGAGCAACGCCGCGCCGAGCAGCGCGAAGGGCACGTTGTGCGGAAGCATCGCCTGCCGTCCAAAGTCCTTCCGCTTGCCGACCACGATCGCCGCGACCGTCGCCGCGATGCCGGCATTGATGTGCACCACCGTGCCGCCGGCGAAGTCGAGCACGCCGAGCTTGGAGAGCCAGCCGCCGCCCCACACCCAGTGTGCGATCGGCGCGTAGACGAAGATCGTCCACGCCGTGATGAAGGCCAGGTACGGTCCGAAGCGCATACGGTCGACGATCGCGCCGGCGATCAGCGTGGCCGTGACGACGGCGAACGAGCACTGGTACGCCATGAACAGGATGTGCGGGATCGAGCCCTTCGCCTCCATTCCCACTCCGCGCAGTGCCACGTAGTCGAACCCGCCGATGTAGTTGCCGCCCGCCGAGAAGGCGAGGCTGTACCCGAGGAGCGCCCAGACGACCCCGCAGACGCCGAAGGCGGCCATGCACATCATCATCGTGTTGAGGGCATTCTTCGCCCGCACGAGCCCGCCGTAGAAGAACGCCACGCCGGGCGTCATGAGGAGCACGAGCGCGGTGGCGATGAGAATCCAGGCGGTGTCGGCCGGTACCACCGTCGCCGGAGGCGGCGCCGCGGCGGCATCGGCCGCCTGGAGTGTGGTCGCGAGAAGTGCCGCGAAACTGCTGACGGACGGGGCCACGAGATCTCCGTGCTGAGGTTGGGGAGGGGACAGGACGGAACAGGACAGGAGAGGGGCTGCAGCGACGAGGTACTGCGACGACATTCAGGAGACGAAACGACGTGTGCCCGTCAGGCTCTGGTCCTGGCGGGCACGCTCGCATGAACGACGCGATCGGGCCTAGCCAGCACTCCGTCCGGACGTGCTCGATTTCCAGAGATTTCGATTGGAGTGGGCGTCGTGTCGGATGGACATCGGCTGGGCTGGCAAACTGACCATTCGACGAGAATATACAACAAAATGACACTCGTCAAGCGTCATAATTGCACTTTTATAGCGTGCTTCCTTCAATAGCGAGCCAGGAATATGATCTCCAGGCGTCATTTTCTCACAATGATCCAGTGTATTTTAGAATTGGCTTAATTAAGATCCCTGGACCATTGTTCCGAATGCCCGCCTTCGAAGCCCTTGCCGACCCGACCCGACGCCGCATCGTCGAGATGCTCGCCCGTGGTGCACTCTCGGCGGGTGAAATCACCCAACGCTTCGCCGTCAGCCGCTCCGCCGTCTCCCAGCATCTCAAGATCCTGCGCGATGCGCGGTTGGTCTCGGCACACGCCATGGGACAACGGCGCATCTATGAGCTCGACACGAGCGGCCTCGTCGAGCTCGAGGAGTGGCTCGATCGCATCGGACCGGTGTGGCAAAAGCGACTCGAAGCGCTCGAGCGCGAGCGACACGAGATGCTCACGGTTCAGCCCAGCCGCTGGCGAGCGGCGCATTCCGAGGACCGGTGAAGCGCCCGACAGATTCGTCGACCCGGTCGCGCGCGACAGCGTGCGACGTGCTGGTGCGGAGCGCCGGGCGATCGCAGCTTGCGGAGCGTTCCCCCACACTGGTCCATGCCCGAGCTGCCTGACGTCACCGTCTACGTTGAAGCACTGGAGCGGCGCGTCGCGGGCCAACCGCTCACGGGCTTCGCCATGCTGAACGTCTTCGCGCTGCGCACGGTCGAGCCTCCGCTCGACGCGCTCGTGGGGCGTCCCGTTCTGCAGGTGCGCCGCCTGGGCAAGCGCATCGTGCTCGCGTTCGACGAAGAGCTGTTCCTCGTGATCCATCTCATGATCGCGGGGCGACTCCGCTGGATCGCCGCCGGTGCGCGGGTGCGCGTCCCGAAGCGGATCGCCCTCGCCGAGCTCGATTTTCCGTCGGGGGCGCTGGTGCTCACCGAGGCCGGCACGAAGCGTCGCGCGTCGATCCACGTGGTGCGTGGCGCCGATGCGCTCGCGCAGTTCGATCGCGGTGGCCTGGAGGTGCTCGACGTCTCGCGTGAGGCGTTCACCGAGCGGCTCGCACGAGAGAATCACACGCTCAAACGCTCGTTGACCGATCCGCGGCTGTTCAGCGGCATCGGCAACGCCTTCTCCGATGAGATTCTACACCGTGCGAGGCTCTCGCCGCTGAAGCTCACCAGCCGGCTCACCGGCGAGGAGGCGACGCACCTGTTCGAGGCGACCCAGAACGTGCTGGTGGAGTGGACCGCGCGACTCCGCGAGGAAACGGGGAGCGGATTCCCGGAGAAGGTGACAGCGTTCCGCGAGGGAATGGCGGTGCACGGCCGCTATCGCGAGCCCTGTCCGGACTGCGGCACGCCCGTACAACGCATCCGATATCGCGACAACGAGACGAACTACTGCCCGCGCTGCCAGACGGAGGGCCGCCTGCTCGCCGACCGGGCCCTTTCTCGCCTGTTGCGCGAGGATTGGCCCAGGTCGGTCGAGGAGCTGGAGGTCTAGTCCGGGGCGCTACTTCGTCGAGTCGGCGGCCGGCACGACGGGCACCGTGACGGCGGCCGAGGCGGATCCGGTGCTCGCGGGCACGACTTCGATCGCGCCGTAGCGATGCTCCACCCCCCACCGGCGCCTTGCGTCGCGCGAGTCGTAAAAGCGCAGCTCCGCCACCTCGGGGATGGCGATGTCGCGAAGCGTCTCGATGCCACCCACCCGCTCTTCGCCGACGTAGACCACGAGCGAGATGGACTCGACCGGGCCGGTGCGCAGCGCGGCGCCCTGCCTGGCCTCGTCGTCGCGTTGCGGCTTCGTCCATTCGGGACGGTCCATCTCCACGGCCTCGAGGGCGTTCGTCGCGATGGAACGGCGGAGCTCAGTGCGCGCGAATAGCTGTCGTCCGCTGCGAGCCGGGATGTTGAGCGGCTGCGGCAGAGCCCCGCTCGCGCGAACTCTCGGACGCAGGAAGTACCCGAGCAGGGCGCCGACTCCCACCCCGGCCGCCGTGTAGCTCTGCCGGAGGCTGGTCTTCTCGCCAGTCGGCACCCTGTCCCAATCGCTGCGGCCGACCTGCGCGCCGAAATAGCCGAGCCAGCCACCGACGAGCGCGCCGGCTCCGACGCCGATCACCGCACGGAAGGCGTTCCCGAGCCCACTCGGCTGACCCTCCGCGGCAGCCGCGCGAGGGACGGGCGCGAGCGGCGTCATGCGGACGGCAACCGTGCTCGCGCCGAACTCACCGGACGTGCCCAGGAGCGTGAGCGGGAGCACTCTGGAGCTCCTGACCACATCCGCCTGCTGCGCGGCAAGAGGCGCCAGACGCGTCGACGCCAGCAGAACCGGCGCGAGGAGGATCAGGACACGCGCACGGCTCATTGCTGCCCCTGGGGCTGATCGCCCTGCGTCATCGGAACGCGCGTCCACAGCACCAGTACGCCGCAGCTCGCCGAACCCGTGCGAAAGCCGGGCGGCGTGGAGGAGAGGTCGGAGTAGTACTCGACCGCCATGTAATCGTTGGTGATGAGGTTGGAGACGTCGTAGTCGCGATCGGACCCGACGTGCACCGTGCTGAAGGTGCCGCGCTGGCCAGCCGCCGTGGGCAGCGCGAGATCGGCCGACGAGTTGGGGTCGGAGAGCAGCATGCCGTCTTGCCAGATCTGGACCTGGCATGCCTTGATGTTGGTGCTCTGTCGGAGCGAGGACGGGTTGAGCGACCGCGTGCTGACGATGATCATCTCGCCCCGTGCATTGCGCTGGAAGCGGGCGCCGAGGAGGAGAGGCTTCAACAGCTCCTGGAGCGGCTTGCCGTTGTATTTGGCCACGTCGTCGGGTCCGAGGAAGCGACCCATTCCGCGTGCTCGCCGCGACTCGAACTCCGCCAGCTTGAGCGGCAGATGCTGCCGCGCCCGGGCGCGGACCTCGACGTTGGCCAGCACACGCGCGTTGGGGAGCAGCGAGAACGACTGCTCAAGCGTCCCGTTCGCCGGCACCGCGACGTCCATCCGCTTGCCGGTGAAGCCCGGTGCCTCGCCGACGATCGTTACGGTGCCCGTAGGCAGCCCGTCGAAGCGGTACCGACCAGCCGAATCGGTGTTGGCGGCGCGTTCCAGCTTGGGAATGCGCACTCCAGCGCCAACGATTGGCGCGCCAGTGGAATCGAGCACTCGTCCGGTGAGCGCCGCCGTGGCCTGGGCCGCGGCGACCGCAGGGACGACGACCAACCCGAAGGCGGCCAGGAAAGCGCGCGACGCGGCAGCGCGGCGCATCAGTGTCGCAATCATACGCCAATCCAAAGAAGGAATTGAAGTTTACGGACTTGTCGCTGTCACGACAATGATCCGTGATAGCCCGCTCCGGTGAAACACCAGAGGCAGGCATCGGGTTCGACCCGGGCCGTCTCGCTCACGTCACCCCATCGCTCATTCCCACGCGCGGGCGCGTCGAGTGGAGACGGCGCGAGCTACCTATCTATTCCCGCGACCGAGATGAGCAGGATCGTTCAAGCGCGCGATCAATCGGATGATGCAAGCGAGGCACGCAGTAACGCGACGAACCGCCCGATGTCGCGCGCGTCGTTGTACAGATGCGGCGCGACACGGATCGAGTCGCCTCGCACACTGACATAGACGCGTGACGAGGCGAGACGCTCGGCCAGTCCCGCCGGCACGCCGCCGGGGATCTCGACGCCCAGCATGTGACGAACGCGCTCGGCGTCGGGCGGCACGTCGCAGCCGAGCACGCGTACTTCACTCGCCAGGAGCGAGGTCAGTCCGTCGAGCGAGAGGGCGATGTCGTGCACCCCCCACGCGAGGATCTGCGCGAGCGCCGCGCTCGCCATCGGCATGAGGACGAACTGTGAGAACTCGCCCATGTCGAACCGTCGTGCGCCATCGCGAAAGTCGTCGGCGTAGTCGACGAGCCGCGCGAAGTCCTCGGCACCGGCGCGCGTGATCCACGACTGCTCGATCGGCGTGCCGCTCGTTCGCCAGCGCGGAGCGACGTAGAGATAGCCGAGGCTGTACGGGCCCATCAGCCACTTGTAGCCGACGGTGACGAGGAAGTCCGGTTGAACGACCTGTACGTCGAAGGGGTACGCGCCGAGTGATTGGCTCGCGTCCACGACGAGCGCCGCACCGACGGCACGCACCCTCGGCGCGATCCGCTCGAGGTCGATGAGGCGGCCGTCGGTCCAGTGGCAGTTGGGCGTCGCGACCACCGCGACGTCGTCGTCGATGGCGGCGAGGAGCGCGTCTGTCCAGCTCGCGCCCGGCTCTCGCGAGACGACGCGCAGCGTCGCACCCGTGCGCGTCGCCAGCTCGCGCCACGTGTAGTAGCTCGAGGGAAACTCGCGATCGAGCACGAGCAGCGATTGGCCGGCGCGCACCGGCACGTTCGCCGCGGCGACGGCGAGGCCATAGCTCGCCGCCGGCACGATCGCGATCGCATCCGGTTCGGCGTTGACGATCTGGCCGAACAGTGCGCGCAGCGGCTCGGCGCCCGCGAACCAGTCGTGAGCCGTGAGTTTCCACGGCGATGCCTTCGTCTGCACCGCCGCGAGCCCGGCCGCCGTCACGGTCCGCAACTGCGGCGACATGCTCGCGCAGTTCAGGTAGGTGACGTCCTCGGGAATCTCGAACAGCGCGCGTTGCGAGGCGATGAGCTGTGGTGCGCGTAGGTGGGTCACGGCACCAATCGCTGCGGCCGCGTCTTCATCAGTGCCTCGATCTCTTCGATCTCGCGCGGCGCGAGGCTGATGCGCTCCAACCCCTTGTCGGTGATGAGGTAGTCGTCCTCGATGCGGACGCCGGTGTTCTGATAGCGGCGCACCATCGGCATCGCCTTGGCGATGAACGCGCGATTCTTGGGGGTGTCGGGCAGAGCGTCGACCATCTGGGTGCTCACGTAGATGCCCGGCTCGATCGTGAAGGCGTCGCCCTGCTTGAAGAGATGATCGGCCGCGTAGAACTGGGCGGGATCGTGCACGGCGAGGCCGATGCCGTGCGAGATGCCGTGGATCATCCAGAACATCGCCTGCCTGCACGCGCGCGGAACGGCGGCGCAGTCGGCCGGCCACGGCGGATCGAACTGCGCGTCGACACTCTCCACGAGGCCGAGCGCGACCAGTCCCTTGGCACGTACGTCGAACGAGGAGTCGCTCGCCGCAACGGAAGACATGCCTGGCTTGGAGTTGCGCTCCGCCGTGGCCTGTGCGTCGCGCACGAGCTGATAGATCGCGCGCTGCTCGGCGGTGAACTTCCCACTCACCGGCAGGGTGCGCGTGATGTCGGCGGCGTAGCCCTCGTACTCGGTGGCGGCATCCATGACGACCACGTCGCCGGGCTTCACGTCGCCCCGGTCGCGCATGTAGTGAAGCTGGGTGCCGTGCACGCCTCCGCCGACGATCGAACCGTACGACGGCCGAGCGCCGCCGAGCCGGAGGAAGGTGCCCTCGAGCGCCGCCTGGATCTCGTACTCCTTCGTCGGCTCGGCGATGAGCATCGCGGCGCGATGGCCTTCGGTGCTGATCTCGGCGGCCTTTCTGAGCAGCGCCATCTCGGCCACGCTCTTCTTCGCGCGAAGCTGATCGACGATCGTGTGCGCATCGCGCACGTCGACGTTGGTCGAGTGGCGCGCGAGCAATGCCTTGACGTACTGCTTGCCTCGCGTGAGCGAGTCTTCTTTCGCGAAGTCGGCGTCCTCGTGATCGGCAAGCACGTAGAACGGCAAGCCTGCGGACGCGAGCGAATCCACGTACGCATTCAGCGCGCTGAACGACCGTGCGCCGACGCCGAGGTCGCGCACGACGGAGGCGGAGTCGGGACGTCGTCCGTAGTAGAACGCCTTGCGCGCGCCGACGGGCGTGAGGAAGAGCGTATTTGTGGCACGTCCGTTGCGCGCGATCATCACGAACGCGGCGTCGGGCTCGTCGAAGCTCGTGAGGTAGTGGAAGGCGGGGAGCTGATAGAACGGTCCGAAGTCGGAGACGGGAGTACGTCCGCCGAAGCCGACGACGATGCCATTCTGGATGCGTGCGGCGAGTGAGTCGCGGCGGGCGGAGAACTCGGCGCGGGAGATCTGGGCGTGGGCGCGCGTGGACGTGAGTGCCGAGGCGAGCAGCGCGACGACGGCGATGCGGCGGAAGGCGCGGACGAGAGCGTCGGAGATCATGGAGCTCGGGTGCACGAGACATGTCGTTTGACAGCAACGACATATGGAGGGCGCGGGACTCGCAATCTCGCGTGGATGCATCGCACGCGAAAGAGTAGGTGCGGCAACGGATGATTTCCTCGAGTCCGCCAGCCATTCGACCCGACTAGCGTGACGCAGAGACGGACGCCATTAGTAAAGGCGCCACGCAAATGGGTCGGTCCACTCCAGATACGAGAGGCCTCCATGTCGACCAGGATCGACGCTCGCGACGGCGACGGTTCAGCGAACCCGTCCCCGAACGTCGCGCTCGCAGACGAGGAATCGCTGCACCGCACGTTTCTATCGGAATACTCGGCGCTCACGGCTGAGGCGCGCGCCGATCTCGGCGCCGAGGCAGTCGTCCTCGCGCCCAAGGTCGTCGAAGGGGCGTTCGTGCGCGCGTGGGATGCGCGCATGCGATTCCAGACCCCCGCGGAAGTGCACCAGTTCCTCGTGGAGGACGTGCATCACGCCGCCGCGCGCGCGTTGAGCCGACGCATTGCCGCGCGCCGGCTCGCGGGGCACGAGCACGCGCAAGCACACGTGACGCACGAGGTCACGCCGGAGGAAGCGTGGAAGCACATCCAGCACGCGCTGCACGGTGAGGAGCACAGCCCAAAGGCATTGGCCGAGCAGGCCGCCGCGTCGCGACACGGTGCAGCGGAGCACATCAACGTCGCGACGCACACCGGCAATCCGTGGATCCCGGTGCTGTTGGGCGGCGTGGCTCTCCTTGGCCTGCTCGGGCTCGCGACGTTCATGACGCGTATGAACGACGACGCCAAGTTCGCCCGGGCGCTCGGCGCACCGGACGTGCGCGTCGTCAGCTCGACCGAGGGGCGCATCGGCCTCGTCACGCTCGACGACGGGACGAAGGTCCGCTTCGCGCCCGACACGAAGATCACGATCCCGAAGGACTTCGGCACCGAGATGCGCGCGGTGCGGCTCGAGGGGAGTGCGATATTCGACGTGGCGCCCGGCCTAGCCAAGGAGTTCCACGTCTTCGCGAAGGACGTGGGTATCGTGGCCAAGGGAACCTCGTTCACCGTGAACGCGTATCCCGGCGACAGCTCCGTGGTCGTCGTGACGAACGAGGGTGCGGTGGCAGTCGGCCGCGGCAAGGAGATGGTGGACGTGCCGGCGGGCAATGCGCTGATCGTTCCGCCGCACAGCGCCGGCCGCGCCGCGACGACGGCGGAGCGCGAGGAAGCCGATGGCTGGCGCACGGGCATGTTCGCCGTGAACGACAAGCCGCTTCGCGAAGTGCTCGATCTGTTCTCGCGCTGGTATGGCCTGCACATCTCCGTAAACCCCGATTCCTTGCTGACGCGGCGCGTCACGCTGCGCGCCTCGCTCGACTCGACACGGCAGGCTTTGCGCGGCGTGGAGCAGAGTACAGGGCTGGAGTTCGGGTATGCTGGGCAGAACATGGTGTTCCACGAGAAGGCGGCGGCGAGCGCCGCACCGAACAAGGGGAAGAAGCCGTAGCTGGTGTGCGGCATGGGTGGTGGGTAGTGGGTGACAGAGAACGGCCTCGGGATCAATGCGAATCCCGGGGCCGTTGTCGTTGGTGTCGCCTCTGAACGACGCGAATGCCGAAACACGCGGGCGTCCGTTCGACGTACGGGTCGGTCTACCCCGCCCGTAAGGACCGGATGCGATCCCTGCTTTCCATGTCGTTCCGCGTGAGTGTGGTCACGCTGCTGGCCAGCCCGTTCAGAACGTTTCTCTCCACGCTCGGCATCGTGATCGGTGTCGCGTCGCTGGTGGCCGTTCTGTCGCTCGGCGACGGCATGCAGCAGTACGTGCGACGTCAGGTTTCGGAGACGACGGACCTTCAGGCGATCGGCGTCAGCCCCAAGACCTCGCGAACGGTGGACGGCGTGACGATCCCGCTCGACACCGTAGTTCAGTGGAGTCCTTCCGACGCGCTCGCGCTCGCGTCGAGTCTGGGCTCCGGTGCGGTGGCCGGCGTCACGATGCCGCTCGTCGCGATCGCCGAGGGAAGCGGCGGGGTCCGCGCGGTGCGCACGCTGGGCTCGATGGCCTCGCTGTTCGAGACGCAAGGGATCGTCGTGGGAGCGGGCCGTGGCTTCTCCGACGCCGACACGTCGACTGCCGTCGTCCTGCTGTCGCCCTTCACCGCGAAGGCGCTCGCTGGCGCGAGCCGGCCGGCGCTCGTTCCAGGCGACACCATCATCTTGAGCCGCGTTCGCCTCACGGTGATCGGCACGACGCGCGGCGGCCCTGCCGACACCTCGCTCAGCGCGATCGTACCGACCGCAACGGCGCGCGCGATGATCCCGGCGAGATCACTCTGGTCGCCGTCGATCATCGTGCGCGCCAACCGCATCGAGGGTGTGCCGCTGGCACGCACGGGTCTGGAGCGTTGGCTTGCCCAACGCTACGGCGCGCGTTGGAAGGAGCGCGCCACCGTGGCGATCCGGGAGGATCGAGTGGCGCAGGTGCAGCAGGGCATGCGGCTGTTCAAGCTGTTCATGGGCGCGATCACGAGTATCTCGCTCATCGTCGGCGGCATCGGCGTGATGAACGTGCTGCTGTCGGCGGTGGCCGAGCGCACAAGAGAGATTGGTGTGCGGCGCGCGGTGGGAGCGCAGCGCCGTCACATCCTCGTGCAGTTCCTTGCCGAGTCGGTGACGATCTGCGTGATCGGGAGCGTGGCCGGTCTGCTGCTCGGACTGGCCGGCTCATACGGCATCACCGCGGCGATCCGCGCGAACACTCAGGCGAAGCTGTATGCGGGCATCTCGCTCGGCACCGTGATGCTCGCGGTCGGGGCGACGGTGCTGGTCGGGATCGGCTCGGGGCTCTACCCAGCGATGAGAGCGTCGAGGTTGCCGCCGGTGGATGCACTGCGGTGGGAGTGATGAACGGCCACTGAAGTACGCAGGTATACTGGTTTTGAGTATCCAGATTGGCAGACGGCCCCCTAGAATGCGTGGGGGGCCGTCCGTGCATACGACGTCTGGCCGTCGCAGCGCGTGGCCAGCCAATTGGGGTCAGAGTCCGGGGTCAGAGTCGCGACTCTGACTCCGGACTCTGACCCCAATGCTCACTGCCGAACGAGCACCAGCTTGTTGGCCATCACCTCGCCGCCGCGATCGAAGCTCCGATTGATCGTGAGCTTCTTTCCAGCATCGCTCAGCGTCCACTTGTCCACCTGCTTGATCTCGGCGTCGCCGAACTTGAGCGTGCTGGTGAATACCGGGGTGTCAGCTTCCCAGGTCACGACCGTGGAGACCTCCACCGGATTGCCGCCGATATTGAGCTCGTTCACCGACGTCCCGGTAAAGGCGTACTTGAGCTTCACCGTCGTCTCGCCCATCTGATTCGTTTGAGCGCGATCGACGAGAAAGTCGGTCGGGGTCTGGGTGATCTTCTGGATGAGCTTGGATGGGACCATCTGACCCTGATCGCTCTGGGCCGGATCGAGAGCGTAGGTACCGGAGAAGTCCGGGTGCGCGGCCTGCGCACGAGACGCGGCTGGCGCGGCGAGCGCGACGATGAGAGCGAGAGCGCCGCGGGACATGGTTCGCATGTAGAACTCCGATGTGTTTTGGCTGATCGTCGTGGTCGAGCATTCGGGACCCACCACATGCGGCGCGGCGGCGGGGAGCGCAAGGGCATTCGTCACACCAGGGTTGACATCGGCGCCGGCTCGGCCGAAATCCCTCTGCCTTCATTCCACGCCACACGCTCCCATGCGCAGTTCCCTCGTGCTCGCTTCAGCGCTCGTCGCCGCCGGATGTTCGACTGGAACGCTGGTCTGAATGGTCTGCACCGGGCGAGGCGCCCCGTTCGGTCGAGCGCGCATGGGCGGGTGCGGTGGACGTTCGAGCGGCGAGGCTCTTACTTATAGTGCCATTTCAATGAGGAGGTAGCGTTTGGACCCGATGTACTTGAAGGACGTCGAGGGGCATCGCGGGGTTGGCCCGCGCGCGGAAGCGATCGAAGGGATGCGTGCGGGAGGCGTGCCGATCCCGCAGATCATGCATCTGTTCGCGTACAAGCCCGACCGCACGGACCATCTGGCAGCGTTCACGCAGGGCGTCATGCGCGGGCCGTCGCCTCTGCCGCCGGGCCAGCGCGAGCTGATCGCCGCGCTGACGTCGACGCTCAATCAGTGCCTCTTCTGAATTGGCTCACACGCCGCGGTCGCGGCGGAGCTGCTGGGTGATCGGGATCTCGTTCAGAACGTCCTGACCGACTTCGCCAACGCGCCGATCTCCGCGAAGGATCGGGCGCTGTACGTGTTCGTGAAGAAGATGGTGCACGACTCCCTGTCGATCGGCGAGTCGGACGTGGCTGTCGCGCACGCGGCAGGCTGGACGGACGAGGCGTTATACGACGCGATCTCGGTGGTGGCGTTGTTTCAGTTCTACAACGCCTGGATCGACGCGACCGGCGTGCGCGACATGCCCGCGCTCGGCTACGACATGTCAGGGAAGCGGCTGGCGACGACGGGATACGTGATGGGTGGCAAGTAGAGGGTGGGGAGTGGGGGGTGGGGGGTGACGGCGCGAGAGGCTGACTTCTCCTCCTGATCTAGCACTCACTCCTCCCTCCCCTACCGCAGTTCTCATGTGCTCCGCATCACAGCAACTCTGTGCGCTGGCAATGCGCGCGGAGTTGCTGTCCGTGCGAGTATACGTCCTGCCCTCCCCCGCGCCCCGAGCTGCTCGATTGCGCGCTCCCGCGCGCCGCTCCGCTCTCCCTACCGAACGTCCCCATGACCATCTCTCGTCTCGCGCCTCTCGCCGCCGCGGCCGCGCTCGCGCTCACCGCGTGCGGTCCCACTCCTGAGCATCGGCTCGCCGACAGCACGCAGACTGTCGCGTCGCTCCAGCATGCCCAGCTCGCGACGCAGCTCGCCGCGCAGAAGGACTCGTTGACGCGCATCGTGCTCGCCGCCGACGAGTTCATCATGCACATCGACAGCAGCGTCGACAGAGTGAAGGGGATGCCGAAGGGGAACCGCGCCGACCGCAAGCTCGATCCGCTCGCGCGACAGCTCGTGAATCGCAAGCTCGTGATGGCCCGCGTGGACGCGCTCGTGAAGCGTGCGCGCTCCACCGCGGCGCAGCTCGCGACGGCCAACGCCTCCAACACCGAGCTCCGCGCGCAGCTCGCGAGTGATTCGGCGATGATCACCGACCTGAACGCCACGATCAAGCGTCAGACGGCGATGATCCAGGTGCTCTCCCTGCGCGTGGACAGCCTGAAGAACTCCACGCAGGAGCTCGCGGCGTCGCTCGCGTCGGCGGAGACGGAGATCGCCAAGGCGTTCTATGTGGTCGGCAGGGAAGACGAGCTCGTGAAGCGCGGCGTGATCGTGCGCGAGGGCGGAGCGAACCTGCTGTTCGCGCACCCCGGCCGCACGCTGCAGGTGGCGCGTACACTGGATCCGCAGCTGTTCACCGCGCTCGATCAGCGTGGCACCAAGATCATCGAGATGCCAGACTCCACGCGCCGCTATCGCATCGTGTCGCGCCAGAGCCTCGACGACGCGACGGTGGAGCAGCGCGACAGGAACTCCTTCCGCGGCAACCTCACCATCGCCGACGCGTCGCGCTTCTGGGCCGCCTCGCGGTACTTGGTCGTGGTCGAGCAGTAGGCACGCGCTTCCCCAACAATGGACGAGGGCCCGGTCAGCGATGCTGACCGGGCCCTCGTTGCGTCGTTCAGCTGTCGTCAGCTCGTTCGCTTCGCGCTCGCACCCGAGCCCGCGTCGGCGACGTCCTCGTCCACCGCGTGATGGTGGCGATCGACGTCCTTCGCGAGACGGCTCTTCTCGCTGTTCTTCTCCGCCTCGTCGTGCTGCTGGCGGCCCTCGAAGAGGCGATCCTTGCCGGTGTCGTCGTGCTCGCGAATCTCCGCTGGATCGTGTTGCGGTCCGGTCGCCTTCACCGTGTCAGCCTGCTGTTCGGCCTGCGCGCTCTTGTCCAGCGCGCGGTCGCTCGCGTCGTGAGTGTGCCCGGTGGAGCTCTTGTCCTTGCTCATCTGACCCTCGTTGGTGGTGAACCGAGTCGAGAGGGGCATGGGTCGTGCCGCGCTCATTTCAGCGAACTCGCGCGCGCGGGCGGGCCAGGCCTCGTGGTGAGCCATTGCGCGCTCTCCGCGTGGACGGGGAATTCGTCCGCGTAGCGCGCGCGCCATCCCTCGAGAAACTTCGGCGCCTCGCTCGTCTCGACCATCGCCCAGACCGCTCCGCCGAACCCCGCACCGAATGCCGAGGCGGCGGCTGCCCCATGCGCGCGCGCGTCGCGGACGAGCGAGATCGTCTGCGGCACCTGGTTCCTCAGGGCCTCCACCGCCATTTCCATCGAGCGATCGACGAGCGTGCCGAGCAACGCGAAGTCACGGTCCCGCAGCGCGTCGCCGACGCCGGGCACGATCGACTCGATCTCCTCGTGGAACTGTGCGAGTCGTGGGACCAGATACGTCGCCGGAAATTCCGCGGTCCCCTGTGCCGCCAACCCGGCCAGTCGCGACGCGGCATCCGGTCCGCTCGCCAAGGCATCGGCGAGCGTCACGTCTCTGCGCACCGTCACGTCGTTCCACGCCCGGACGAGCGAGCGCGTCGAGTCAGCCACGCGGTTGTACCGCGCGCGCGCGTTGCCGGTCTTCGTCGCGTTCACGCCGCTCACACCGATCAGGAGCGAATACTCCGCCGGCCATGCGACGCGTCGCTCCAACTTCGCCGGCAGATACGTGAACTGTCCGACGCTTTCCTCCGCCGCGCACACGATCGCCACGTGGTCCTGCGCCCCTCCGCGCACACCGACGCCGTCGTCTCCCGCGAACGGTCCATAGGGAGCACCGGTCTCCATCGCGCCGAAGTATTCGGCGCGCGCGACGAGATCGGGGATCGCCGCGCGCCACTCGGCGTGCTCCTCCATGTGATTCGCGTCCACCAGCGCCGTCGCGATCGCCACGACCAGTGCGCTCGAGCTGCTCAGCCCCGCCGACCTGGGAAGGGTGCTGGTCAGTCGCACTTCCACACCGGTGCGAGCGCGGGGAAAGTCACGCGCGAAGCGTCGCGCCACCGCGACCACGTAGGAGCTCCATCGAACGCTGCCATGCGTTCGCTCGATGCCGGCGATGAGCGGGACCACGACCTCACCGCGACGACCGACGTCTCGGACGCGGACGACTGCCTCGTCAACGGGTCTCGCCTCCACGGAGATGGCGAGATCGATCGCGCAGGTGAGCGAGCGGCCACCCGCGTAATCGACATGTTTGCCGACGAGCTCCACGCGACCCGGCACGACGAAGTGCCGCGTCATGGCCGTGGTGTGACGCTCGCGAGTTGGCTGGAGACGACCGCGATGTCGGCGCGACTGGACAGGTCGAGCACGCCGGCGTGCATCGGGATGACTCGAAAGCGCTCGTCCAGCTCGTGCATCGCGATGTTCACCGCGTCCTGGATCTCGAGCTCACCGCGCGCGGACGGGTGCACGCGCGCGCACGCCTCGAAGATGAGCGGCGTGAACGACCACAGGTTCATCGACACCCATCGCTCGGCGCGCTGCGCGAGCGGGTGGCCGGCATCGGGCTTCTCGAGGACTTCGCGCAGGAAGCCCTCGTCGTCGGTATCGACGAGCGCGTACCTGAGCACGCGCTCCGGCTCGATGCCTCCATCGCGTACGAGCGATTCGGACTCGAACGCGATCAGCCCCGCGCCGCCGACCGCGCACAGAGCGTCGTATGCCGCGACCGGATAGTAGTTGTCCGAGTTGAGCACGAGGAACGGCGCGTCGCGCACCACGGCACGCACCGACTGCACGGCGTCGGCGGTGCCCTTGGGCTCCGACTGCACAGCGAAGCGCACGGCGACTCGACGCGGTCCGCCGTTCGAGTAGTGCTCACGGATCTCGTGGTGCTCAGGGCCGATCACGAGCACCACCTCGGTAATTCCTGCGTCCGCCAGCGCGGAGATCACGTAGTCGAGGAAGGGACGCGCGAAGAGCGGCATCATGCCCTTGGAGCCCGATGCGGCGGCCTTCGCCTGCTCGGCGCTCAGCGGCGCCGAGCCCTCCGTCTCACGACGCATGCGCGAGCCGAGGCCGCGAGCGAGGATGACGGCCTGGGTCGTGCGGATCACGTCGCTCATGACGTCGCAAAGTAGCCGCGCAACACCTTCAGCATCCCCAGGCCGCTGAGGATCGTTACGACCAGACAGACGATGAACTGCGGCGTCCGTCCATAGAGCAGACTTCCCGTACCGAACAGCGCGGAGTACACGAAGGTGCAGCCGAACAGCCAGCCGAGCAGCGCCTGCGGCAACGCGTCGGCCGTGCCGCTGATGCCGGTGATCTTCTGGATCGGCTTCCACCCCGGACCCGAGGGGCGCACGAGCGTGAAGAACTTCACGAGCGTCGCTTCGTCCGCGGGTGGGGCGAGGAAGGTGGTGATGATCCAGACGATCGACGTCACGCCGACCGTGACGAGCAGTGACACGTGCGACGCGAGCACGAGCCCGTTCTTGCGAGCGATGAAGAAGCCGAGTGCGACGAGGAAGGAGCTCGTCATGGCGGCGATCTCGCTCCATGCGCTCACGCGCCACCAGAACCAGCGCAGCAAATAGAGCAGCCCAGTGCCGGCGCCGATGGAGAGGATCAGATCGAACGCCTCCTTGGCCGTGCCCAACGCGTAGGTCGTGAGCGCGGCGAGGATCATCAGCGCCGCAGTGGTGAGGCGGCCGACCAGCACGTAGTGCTTCTCGGTGAGGCCAGGACGGAGAAAGCGGCGATAGAAGTCGTGGACGAGGTAGCTCGTCCCCCAGTTGAGATGCGTCTCGATCGTGGAGCGATACGCGGCGAGCGTGCCCGCGACGACGAGCCCGAGGAAGCCGGCGGGGAGAAAGCGCATCATCGCCGGATAGGCGATGTCGTTGCCGAGTAGCGAGTGGTCGAGCTGCGGGAAGGTGGCGGAGATGTCGCCGAGCGTCGGGTAGATGATCGTGGACGCAAGCGCGACGATGATCCACGGCCACGGGCGCAGCGCGTAGTGCATCACGTTGAACAGCAGCGTGCCGACCACGGCGTCCTTCTCCGACTTGGACGCGAGCATGCGCTGGGCGATGTAGCTGCCGCCGCCGGGTTCCGCGCCCGGATACCAGACCGACCACCACTGCACCGTGAGCGGCAGGATGAAGACGGCGAGCGCGACGCTCCAGTCGTTGAAGTCCGGCAGCATTGCCAGCGTCCGCGGCGGCACCTTGGCGAGCAGGCCGGCGAGGCCGCCGACCTCCGGCTGTTGTAGGGCGAAGTACGCCACCGCGAACGTCCCCGTCATCGTGATGCCGAACTGGATCGTGTCGGTGACGAGCACGCCCCACAGCCCGCTCACCGACGCGAAGAAGATCGTCATCACCGAGCAGACGATCAGCGTGCGCGCCATCGGCCAGCCGAGCACCACGTTGCCGATCTTGGCGGCGGCCAGGTTCACGGTGGCCATGATGACGCAGTTGAAGAACAGCCCGAGATACACCGCACGGAATCCGCGCAGCGCCCTCGCTGCCGTCCCTGAATATCTGATCTCATAGAACTCGAGATCGGTGAGCACGCCCGACCGGCGCCAGAGCCGAGCGTAGAAGAACACCGTCATCATCCCGGTGAGCAGGAAGCTCCACCAGAGCCAGTTCTCGGCGACGCCGCGCTCGCGCACCATGTTGGTGACGAGGTTCGGCGTGTCCGTGCTGAAGGTGGTGGCGACCATCGAGATGCCGACGAGCCACCAGGGCGCGGCGCGCCCCGAGGTGAAGAACTCGCTCGTGCTCGTGCTCGCGCGGCGCCAGAAAAAGAGCGCGGGGATAAAGGAGACGGCGATGCTGACCCCGATGATCGTCCAGTCGAGCGTCGTGAAATGGAACGCGCCCGCGGACTGCGCGGGCGCCTGGAGCAGCGGGATGATCGTCATGCGCGCGGCGTCTTCCAGTCACCGCGAGTGAAGTCGGGGAACTTCATCGGCATGCTTCCCTTGGCGACGGAGATCTCCGTGAGCGGAAGCGGTGCGCTCCACGCGGCCGCGTCGTAGACGTCGAAGTCGGGGGCAAGCCCTTCGCGCATGCACTCGATGAGCCGGTACGCCATGATGTAGTCCATGCCACCATGCCCCGCACCGCGCGCCTTCTCGCCGAGCCTGGTCCAGAGCGGATGCTCGAACTTCTGCTTCTGCTCGTCGGAGAGCGGCTGGAATCGCTCGCCGCCCGCCTGTCCTTCCACATAGATGCGCGGCGGATAGTCCTCGAACGTCCCCTTGGTGCCCATGACGCGATTGTGGCGCGTGTAGGGGCGTGGGTTGGAGACGTCGTGCTGCATCATGACCGTCTTTCCGTGCACCGTCTTGATGATCGACGTGTTGAGGTCGCCGGTGACGTAGCGCTCCTTCCACCGCGGATCCGCCTTGTCGAGCTTCTCTTCGCGCCACTTCGACAGGCCGCGTTCCGGCGAGGCGACGGCGACGATGTAGTCGAAGCGATCGCCGGCGTGGACGTCGAGGTACCAGCTCACGGGCCCGAGCCCATGGGTCGGATAGAGATTGGAGTTGGAGCGCGTGTGCCACGCGCGGCGCCAGAGCCCTTCGTCCTTCGTCTCGAACAGGATCGACCGGAGATCGTGCAGGTACGCGGCTTCGGCGTGGAGCACGTCGCCGAAGAGTCCTTCGTGGACCATGCGGTTCACGAGCATCTCGTTGTAGCCGTAGTTGCAGTTCTCGAGCTGGAGGCAGTGCTTCTGCGCACGCTCGCTCGCGTCCACCAGCGACCAGAGATCCTTGAGCGTGGTGCCGATGGGACACTCGCTCGCGGCGTGCTTGCCGTGCGCGAGCGCGGCGAGCATCACGGGCGTGTGCCATTCCCACGGCGTCGCGGTGTAGACGAGATCGATGTCGTCGCGCGCGACGAGCTGCTCGAAGCCGCGCTCCTTCCCGGTGTACAGCGCGGGCTCGGGCTGGCCTTTGTCGGTGACCATCTTCGACGCGCGCTGCGCCTTGTCGGGAACGAGGTCGCACAGCGCGACGATCTTGACGTTGTCGACGCCGAGGAGCTCGGTCAGTACCGAGCGGCCGCGGAGACCGGTGCCGACCATGCCGATGCGGACCGTGTCGTGGCGTGCGAAGGGGACGGCGCGCATCGACTTGCGCGCAGCGGGCGCGGGGGGCGCCAGATCGGGATGCGCGGCGGCCGTGATGTTCTCGGCGATGGCGCTGGAAAACGGGCCGGATGCGGCGAGGGCGGCGGCGGAGAGCGCGGCGCCTTTGAGCAGGTCGCGGCGAGAGAGATCGGACATAGGCTCCTCGGAAGCGGTCGGCGACAAATATGGAGGGCGTGTCATGGACCGGCATAGGGTGCCGGACGCCTCGGGTGTGATGAGGGGTGTTCCCGCTGCACACTCGACATTGGAGCTGATCACATGATTCGCGCATTCACTCGTCTCTCGGTCGCCGGTCTCGCGACGCTCGCCGCCGTGGCGTGTACGGACTCGACGGCCACCTCGTCCTCCGACCTCACCAGCTCGGCACTCACCGCCGCGCTCGCGTCCGTGCCACTCGGCTATGGCGATCTGACCTCCAGCTTCGTCGGCGCGTCGGCGGCGAACGCGATGTCCGCCGGCCTCTGGGTCGGCGGGGGACGTGAGGCGGAGTTCGACCGCGGCGGGGAGCACGGCGGACTGATGGGCGGTGGATTGGACGACGCCTTCACCGGCGGCATTCCGTTCGACGGACGCGGCGGTCACCATGGGCCGTTCGGCGGCGCGTTCGGCGGCGGCCTCGGCTGCAGCGGCGCGTTCGACGGCGCGACTGGTCGGGTCGTGTGCACAGACGCGACGCGCAACGGCATCACCGTGAAGCGCTCGGCGCAGTACAAGGACGCGGCGGGCACCGTCCAGCAGGCATTCGATACGCTCACGACGAACAGCGTCAACACGCAGTCGTCGACGTCGGGAACGATCACGTTCGATCGTGCGGCGGACAGCACCGCGGGCAATGATCACGGTGATCATCACTGGGGTCGCGGACGCGGCCCGGGTGGACGTCTCCTCGGCGACAGCTCGATGATCCTGACGGCGACGACGACGATCAACAGCGCGAGCAACCGCACGGTGGTTGGGCTGGCTCCGGCGGCGTCGCAGCGCACGGTGAATGGCGCGTCGGCCGGTACCGAATCGACGACGGGTACATCGTCGAAGGGCGCCTTCACGGCGAGCCGCGTCGTCGGCGACACGACGACGGGAATCATCATCCCGGTGGTGATCGGGACGCGCAGCTATCCGACGGCGGGCACGACGATCCGCAGCATCACGGCGACGCTGACGTATTCCGGGGCGACACCGGTCTCGCTGACGCGCCGCGAAGTCGTCACGTACGACGGATCGGCGACGGCGAAGGTGGTGATCACGGAGAACGGCACGACGAAGAGCTGCACGCGGCCGCTGCCGAGGGGAGCGCTGACCTGCTCCTGAAGACTGCCACTGCCACTGCCACTGAAGTACGCGGGTAGAACGAGTACCGAGTATCGAGATTGGCAGACGGCCCCCCCAGAATGCGTGGGGGGCCGTCCGTGCATATGACCTCTGACCGTCGCAGCGCATGGACGGCTTGGGGTCAGAGTCCGGGCTCTGACCCCGGACTCTGACCCCGTGCCCTAGGGTGGCAGGAGCTCTAGTCTGCATTCCCAAGCCACGCGCCGAGCACGAATCGCACGACCGCGGGCAGGCCGGATGGAATGCAGAGCGCTTCGTTGGGCGTCTTGCCGTCGAGCTCGGGGCGCGGCGTGCGCAGCCACACTCGGACGCGCTTGTCGTCGCCGCCGTAGACATCGCGCACAATTCCGATGACCATCGCGAACGGCTCGAGTCGCGTCTCGAGCTCGTCGGGGGGTAGACCGCCTCGCAGGTGATCGATCGGCAGGTCGAGGCAGCCGGCGAGCTGCTGTCCGGTCAGGCCGATGACGGATGCGATGCGCGCCGGATCGAGCTGCCCTTGCCGATTTCGCAGATTGCTCGTGAGTGGAGCGAGCGCACGCGCGGCGAACTCGCGCGCGAGCGGTGGGTCACCGGCGCGCGGGTCCGAACCGCCGCGGAAAGGATCGAGCTCCGACTTGCGGTCCTGTTGACGGTCGGCCGCCTCGTTCTGTTCCGAGTCGTTCGAGCGCATCGTCGGTCGGCTAAAGTTTCGAGGGCGAGACGGCCTTCCCCCAGCGTGGCGTAACTGGAAGTTGCGCGCCGGCGGACGCCGCCGTAAGCGGGTCACTCGCTTACCCTGGTGTGGGCGGCAGCGACCAACGGTGCAGCGAGCAGTGCGGGAGCAGCAATTGGCGGACTCGTCAGTGTAGACAGAAATGCCTGAATCTGACGGCGCTCAGCCGGTGTCAGATTGAGCGGCTTCAACTCGCTCTTTCCGGCGGGTGCCAAGGGCGCCCGATCGTAGTGGGCGAGCACGGCATCGAGCGTCGCGATCTGTCCGGCGTGCATGTAGGGCGCACGCGCGACGACGTTGCGGAGCGACGGAGTCTTGAACGCGCGCACGAGCTCGGGGCCGTCCGTCACGGCGAAGCGCAACTCGTCGCACTCCTCCGGCTTCGCGTCGCTGAAGGCGCCGAGGCAATTGAACTCGCTCGCCAGCACGGCGCGCACGCCGGTGGTGCGCCCGCTGTCGTGCGGCGCACCGGCGAACGACTGCGGAATGCCCGTATTGTGGAAGTGATCGTCGGTGAAGAGCGCGCCATTGTGACACGTCACGCAGTTCGCCTTGCCGATGAACAGTCGGAGACCAGCGCGCTCGTCGTCACCGAGCGCAGACTCGGCGGAGTGTGCGCGGCCGGCCAGCTCTGCGTCGACGTACTTGTCGAAGCGTGACGGGCCCGGCTCGATGCGCCGCTCGTAGGCGGCGATCGCCTTGCCGATGTTCGCGAACACGCGCGACACGTCCTGCTGGCGCGCGGGTGCGAGATGCGCCCACGCGCGCGACCGAGCGGAGTCCGGCACGGGGCCGGCGCGCTCGGGCAGACCGGTGAGATCCGGCAGCCGGCCGAACACCGCCTCGCCAGACTCTCGAGTGGGCCGAGTGCCTGACTCCACTGACTGTCGGCGCGTCCATCCCAGAATTGCCACGCGCCGTGCGCCGTGCCGGCGATCGGCATGGTGCGCCGGCCGGCGACGCCCATGCCGAGTCCGAGCGGACGCGCGTCCTGAAAATCCTGCTGAGGCACGTGGCAGCTCGCGCACGACACCTTCCTGTTGCCGCTCAGTCGCGCATCGAAGAAGAGGCGCTGGCCGAGCGCCGTTGCCGCGGTGTTGTCGATCGCGTTGGGCCCGTGGCCTCGATGATGAGCGGGAGATCCAAGAACAGCCTCTGCGTTCAAGACGCGGATGCGTGGCGGTCCTATCCTCCGGTCAACCCAAACCTGAGGTGCTGTATGACGACCACCATGAAGCAGACGACGACCACCGAGAAGACCTCCACCTGTTCCTGCGCGCCGACGTGTTCGTGTGTCGGGTCGTGTCACTGCGACTCGAGCTGTGCGTGCACCACCTGCAAGAGCGTCGGCTGCGACTGCGCGCGCTGCCGCTGCTGATATCCGTTCCACTCGATCCTGGAGACGACTCACATGCCGCTTGCCCTCCGTTCCACGCGCGATCCGTTCCCCGGATTCTCCCCGCTCGATGGTCTGGTGATACGACCAGAGCTGGACGCCGACGTCATGTCGGCGCTCCAGCATCGGAGCGCCGACGAGATGCACTCGCGATTTGGCGAAGGGCATCGTGCGTACGTCGCGTGGCTGCACGACACGCCCGCCGCCTTCGGATGGATCGCGACGCGCCAGGCGCGCATCGGCGAGATCGATTCGACGTTCGTCATTCCCGAACGCGAGCGATATCTGTGGAACTTCGTCACTCAGCCGACGCACCGTGGGCTGGGCATCTACCCTCGGCTGCTCGACGCGATGGTGCGCGCCGAATCGTGGAAGGTGGAGCGCTTCTGGGTGGCGTACGCGCCGGAGAATCACGCGTCGGGGACGGGGATCCGGAAAGCCGGATTCACTACGCTTGCCGCGCTGTCGTTCGACGTCGACGGCCGCCCCGCAGTCCGGGACGTGCTCCCCGGCGGTGCGCGCTCGGCCGCGCGCTTCCTCGGCATCCGCGAAACGGTCGACGAGCTTGCGCCGTGCTGGCGATGCGCGAAGCAGATGTCACCATTGGCAGCATCGTGTCACGGCGGGTCGTGCGCATGTGACTATCAGCGCGCGCAGCTCGCCTGTGCGGGGTGAGTCAGGCGGTCGTGCCCGACGTCCGTGATCCGCGGGCGTGCGCCAGGTGGCGGCCCAGGTGCGCCAGCAGCAGCGCTAGCGTGCGACTCCGCGAGGTGGTGGCGCCAACGCCGCCACGCTCCGCGACGGCCACGTCGCGAGCACTACCCCGAAGAGCGCGAGGCCGTACGCCACCGCCTGCACCGCGCTGAAGTGCTCGCCCAGCAGCAGCACGCCCACCGCGGCGGCGCTGATCGGCAGGAATACGCTGAAGACGCCGGCCGACGACGCGGGCACATGGCGCAGCCCGGTCATCCAGAGCCAGACGGTGGCCATGCTCGCCGCGACGGCGTAGAAGGTGAGCAGTCCCCACATCGCCGGTCGTACCACGGCGAAATCGAAGTGCAGTGCTTGCCACAGCCCGAACGGCGTGACGAGCACCAGTCCCCACAGGTTGACGATCGCGCTGATGCGCTTGGCCGAGACATTGCCGGTGAGCTGCTTGCCGATCACTACGTAGCTGGCCTCGCATACGACGGCGCCGAGCAGCAGCAATGTCCCGGTCGGCGTTCCGGCGCTCGACGTGCGTTCGGCGTTCGTGAGCGACACGAGCGCGATGCCGGCCACCGCGCAGGCGATCCCCATGAGCACTCGCGGCGCGATGCGCTCGCGAAGCAAGAGAAACGACATGATCGCCACGACCCCTGGAATCGCGGCCATGATCACCCCCGCCGCGAGCGCCGACGAGCGCGAGATCCCGAACAGCATGCAGATGGAGAAGAGAAAATTGCCGAGGAACGACTCGAGGAAGAGCAGACGGCGGTCGTGCGAGTCGATGGGCGGATCGTGCGGCGCCGGCGTGACCCACGTCACCATCGCCACTGCGGCGATGCCGAAGCGCAGCCACGCGAGCAGGAACACCGGAAAGACGACGACGAGCAGCTTCGACAGCCCGACGTAGCTGCCGACGAGCGCCATCGCTGACGCGAGGGAGAGGAACGACAGCCACGGAACGCGATGCGACCAACCGTCCGTCACTCGATCGGCTGGAGCGTGATGTTGCGGAAGAAGATCTCGGCCCCCTCGGACTGGAAGACGATCTTTCCCTCATTGGGGAAGGGAGCGGTGCCCTCGTTCACCAGGGTACCGTTCACGTAGTGCCGCACGGTGTCGCCGCGCGCCACGAGCTCCACCGTATTCCACTCGCCGTGGGGACGCTCGACTTCGTTCGACGGATCGCGGTAGCCAAGCACGTCGCGCCAGGGACCCTTGTTGAAGCGCGGGATGGGGAGCGATCTGCCGGCCGGTCCGGTGACGCGACGACCATCGCGTCCGGTCACGGCGGCGCCGTCGGTCATCCAGAAGTCGCCCGTGGCACCTTCCTGAATCTGCAGCTCGAGTGAGCGGGGCCAGACTTTGTCTGGCCCCTGCGTGTGATAGAGAATGCCGCTGTCGCGCGACTTCCCCGCCCTGCCGCCGAACGTTCCCTCGCCCCATTTGAATTCGGCGTGCAACCGGTAGTCGCGAAAGGATCGCTTCGTGATGAAGTAGCCGTGCTCCGTGCCCGACACATGCACCACCCCGTTCTCGACGCGGAAGACCCGATCCGGGTCGACATTGAGCGGTTTGTCCCTCACGTACACGTCGAACGCGTCGAGGGAGTTGCCGTCGAACAGGACGACGGGGACGGGTGCCGGCGAGGCGGACCGCGCGCAGGCCGGTGCCACGACGAGCGAGCAGGCGACGAGCAGACCGAGGCGGCGATGAGTCATCGAAGCTCCCTGAGCAGCGGTTGATCGAGAAAGCGGTTGATCGATAGAGCGGTTGATCGGTGAAGCGGTTGATCAACCGCGGTCCCGATCAACCGGGTCTCGATCAACCGTTGTCTCGATCAACCGTTGTCTCGATCAACCGTTGTCTCGATCAACCGTTGTCTCGA
>JBDTOD010000039.1:0-33398 GCA_039933415.1 bacterium | reverse complement strand
CACGTGTGGGAGCCTCCCACCGCACCCACGGGCGCCACGCTGCTGCTGCTCCATGGCACGGGGGGTAACGAATCGGACCTCCTGCCGCTCGGCCGGCGGATGCTGCCTGGCGCCGGCCTCCTCGGCGTTCGCGGAAACGTGCTGGAGCACGGGGCGCCGCGCTTTTTCCGGCGTCTGGCCGAAGGGGTGTTCGACATGGAGGATCTCCATCGTCGAACGGCGGAGCTGGGCGATTTTCTGGATGCGGCGGCGGGGCGCTACGGCTTCGATCGAGCCCTCGTGTACGCCGTCGGATATTCGAATGGAGCGAACATCGCCGGAAGCCTCATGCTGAGCAGGCCGGACGCACTGGCGGGTGGCGTGCTGTTTCGCGCGATGGTGCCGTTCGAGCCCACGCCGCTTCCGCGTTTGGCGGGAAGGGCGGTGATGTTGGGTGAGGGACGGTTCGACCCGCTGATCTCCGCCGAGCAGGCCGCGCGTCTCGCGTGGCTCTTTCGCGAGGCGGGGGCGGACGTTTCGCTGGAGTGGCAGGAGGCAGGACATCAGCTCACGCCAAAGGACATTCGTGCGGCCGAGGCCTGGCTGGCGCTGCAAGGGTTGCGTCAGCCGCCGGGTTGAATAACTTACTGACCAGTCATTAAGAAAGTCTGTTCGCTCGCCGGAACTTCAGCAGCTCGGCGCGCCTTCATGACCGACCGGTCACTAACTGCCCGCATGTCCGACCACATCGCAGAGCCAAGATGGCGCCGCCTCCCTGAGGAGCGCCCCAAGCAGATCCTCGACGCCGCGCTTGCGGTGTTCGCGGAGCGCGGGCTCGCCACCGCGCGGCTGGACGACATCGCCAAGCTCGCGGGCGTCTCCAAGGGCACGATCTATCTCTACTTCGCCAACAAGGAAGATCTGTTTCGCGGCGTCGTCCGCTCCACCGTCATCGCCTTCATCGAGCAGAGCGAGGCCGAGTTCGAGGCCGAGCGCGATCCGCGCCGTGCGCTCGAGTCGTGGATGGAACGCCACTGGGCGTGGATCCGCTCCGCGACGTACCCGGCCATCCATCGGCTCGTGGCGTCGGAGCTGCGCGACTTTCCCGACCTTCACGCCTTCTATGCGACCGAGGTGGTGGGGCGCGCCCAGCGTCTCATCTGCGACATCCTCGAGCGAGGCATGGAGGACGGAGTCTTCCGGCGCATGGCGCCGCTGGAGGCCGCACGGATGCTGAGCGCGCTCTTCGCCACGCACGGCACCTGGTATCACCAGCGGAACTCGTTCAAGTCGATCGCGAACATCGGCGACGACGTGCTGCTCGCGCAGATCCGCGACTTCTTCTTTCACGCCATGCGCCCGGACGACGAGCGCACCATCCCGCACGCTGAATGATGAACCACCGGCATTACCCGCGTCTGCTCACACTCGGCGCGACGATCGCGGCGCTCGTCGCGCTGCTCGCGTTCTTCGCGCGCGCCGCATCGGCGCAGTCCGTGTCGTCCGACTCGACGGTGCGTCTCACGCTGGGCGAGGCGGTGCGTCTCGCGGCGCGCCAGAACGTGTCGGTCGAGAGCGCGCGCTACCGCGTGGAGGCGGCACAGGCGCGCGTGACGCAGCGGCGGTCCGACCTGCTGCCGACCGTGTCGGCGGCGGTGTCGGAGCGCGGCAGCACGCTGAACAGCGCATCAGCACTGCCCATCGACTTTCCGAGCGCGCCGGGTCAGCCAGCGCTGTTCGACCGCAATGGCTCGCTGCTCGGGCCGCTCAACGTGTTCGACGCGCGCGCGCGGGTGTCGCAGACGCTGCTCGATCCGAGCGCGGTGGGCCGAGTGCGCGGCGCGCGCACGAGCGTCCAGGCAGCGAGCGCCGACGTCGCGAACGTCGCCGACGTCGCCGCGCTGGGCGCGGCCAACGCATACCTGCTGGTGCTGCGGGCCGACGCCGTGTTCGGCGCGCGACTCGCGGACTCCACCCTCGCGGCCGACCTGCTCGGCATCGCGCAGGACCAGCTTCGCGCCGGAACAGGTGTCGCGCTCGACGTGACGCGTGCGCGATCGCAGCTCACGGGCGCGCGCACTCAGCTGATCGTGGCGCGCAACGACCGCGACCGTACACGCGTGGAGCTGGCGCGCGCGTTAGGGCTGCCGCTCGTGCGCATCGTGCTGGCCGACTCGCTCGCGACGCTCCCACTCTCGACGACGGCCGCGGAGTCCGCGGCGCTCGGCACCGCGCTTCGCGGTCGCAAGGATCTTCAGTCGATCGAGCTTCAGGCGCAGGCGGCGCGTGAGCAGGCGGCCTCGATCAGGAGCGAGCGGCTCCCGACGATCGGCGTGTTCGCCGACGAGGGGATCGCGCAGCGAAACGGGCGCAGCTATCTGCCGACGTACGATTGGGGCGTGCAGGTCTCGCTGCCGATCTTCGATGGCCTTCGCCGAGAGGGGCGCGTGGCGGAGCAGCTCGCCGCGGCGAACGATCTCGCGTCGCGTCAGCGCGACCTGCGCAGGCAGGTCGAGGCCGACGTGCGCATCGCCGTCCTCAACCTCACCTCGTCGGCCGAAGCGGTCGCCGCGGCGCGCGAGCGACTTGGCCTGGCCGAGCAGGAGGTCAGCCAGTCGCGCGAACGGTTCCAGGCGGGTGTGTCGGGGAATGCCGACGTGATCACCTCGTCGCTCACGCTGAACAGCGCTCGCACGCAGTACGTGGACGCGCTCGTCTCCTACCATGCAGCCCGTGTCGCGCTCGCGCGCGCGCAGGGCTCGATCACGACCCTCGACTGACCGCTCGCCGCTCGCCGCCCAGGCTTCTTCTCGCACGCGACACACTCATGGCTACCGCAACGCAACCGCAGAGCAGCGCCCCTCACTCCACCGTGCAGGATCTTCCCACCTCGGCGCCGAGCAGCAAGCGGCGCATCGTGCTCGGACTCGTCGTCCTCGCGGCGCTGCTCGGGCTCGGATGGGGACTCAAGCAGTGGCTCTACGGCCGCTCGCACGAGAGCACGGACAATGCCCAGGTGGACGGACATCTCGTGCCTGTGCTGGCAAAGGTGAGCGGCTACGTCACCGCGGTGAATGCCGCGGAGAACGATCACGTGCGCGCCGACTCGACGCTCGTGCGGATCGATGAGCGCGAGTACGCCGTCAAGCTCGCGCAGGCGGACGCGGATCTGGCGGCAGCGCGGGCGACGGCCGGCGGACGTGGCGTGGAGGGCCAGGCCGAGGCGGCGGTCCAGAACGCGGCAGGCCAGCGTTCAGCGCTCGAGGCCGGGATCGCCGCGGCGCGTGCCAAGTCGATCCGCGCCGACGCCGATCTCGCGCGGCTGCGCGAGCTCGTCGCGAAGCAAGTCGTCTCGCGTCAGCAGCTCGACGCGGCGCAGTCGACGTCGGACGCGGCGCGCGCAGATCTATTGGGGGCGGAGCGCTCGACGAGCGCGGCGAGCGCGGGCGTGTCGAATGCGCAGGCGGGGGTGCGGCTGGCTCAGGCGCGCCTGGCGGCAGCGCAGGCATCGCGCGACAACGCCGCGCTTCAGCTCTCGTACGCGCGGGTCACGGCGCCCGTGGGCGGCAGTGTGTCGCGCAAGCAGGTGGAGGTCGGGCAGCTGGTGCAGGCCGGACAGCCGCTGCTCACCGTGGTATCGGACACCGGGGTGTGGGTGACGGCGAACTTCAAGGAGACGCAGCTCGTCGACCTCAAGGTCGGCCAGCCGGTGGAGCTCGAGGTGGACGCGTACGGCGGTTGTCTGGCGAAGGGAACGGTGGCGAGCGTGAGCGCGGCGACGGGCGCCAAGTTCGCGCTGCTGCCTCCCGACAACGCGACGGGCAACTTCACGAAGGTCGTGCAGCGTGTACCCGTGCGCATCGCGATCACGGAAGGATGCGGAACGGACCGCCCGTTGCGGCCGGGGATGTCGATCGCGGCGCACGTCTCGGTGAAATAGACGGCGAACGCGACTCCAATGGCGACCGCGATACGGCCCGGCCGCGCGCGCGGTGAGGTGATTGACCGTTACGGTCCACCTCCCGGCGCGACGATCGTTGAGGACAAATACAAGTACAAGTACCTGATCGCCATCGCCGTCTCGCTCGCGGCGATGCTCGAGCTGATCGACACGTCGATCGTGAACGTGGCGATTCCCCACATGATGGGAAACCTTGGCGCGACCCTCGACGAGATCTCGTGGGTCAGCACCGGGTACATCATCGCGAACGTGATCGTCATTCCGCTTTCGAGCTGGCTCTCGGGCTACTTCGGCCGGAAGCGCTATCTCACGGGCTCGATCATGCTGTTCGTCGCGGCGTCGTTCATGTGCGGCGCAGCCTCGTCGCTGGGCGGCCTGATCTTCTGGCGTGTGGTTCAGGGGCTCGGGGGCGGCGCACTGCTCTCGACGGCGCAGTCCACGCTGTTCGAGGCGTTTCCGCCGAAGGAAGTGGGCGTGGGTCAGGCGGTGTTCGGCGTGAGCGTGATGGTCGGGCCGACGATCGGGCCCACGCTCGGCGGCTACATCGTGGACAACCTCTCATGGCCGTGGATCTTCTACATCAATGTGCCGCTCGGCTTCATCGCGGCGTTCATGGTGTGGACGTACGTCCGTGATTCCGAGCATCAGGAGCGGAGCTCGACGATCGACGGCACGGGGATCCTGCTGCTCGCCCTCTGCGTCGGATCGCTGCAGTGGATGCTGGAGCGCGGAGAGCGGTTCGACTGGTTTGACTCACGCTTCGTGACGATCCTCGGGCTGACGGCGCTGACCTCGTTCGTGCTGCTGATCTGGCGCGAGCTGTCGATCGACGAACCGGTGATCAACTTGCGCGTGCTGCTCAACCGGCAGCTCGCGGCGGGTGTGGCGATGGGAGCGTTTCTCGGCGTGGCGCTCTACGGCTCGGTGTTCGTGCTGCCGGTGTTTCTCCAGAGCCTGCACGGATTCACGGCGAACCAGACCGGGATGGTGATGCTGCCCGGTGCCATCGCGTCGGCGGTGACGATGGCGGTGGTCGGGCGGAACTCGGCGCGGCTCGATGCGCGCCTGACCGTCCCGATCGGCGCGAGCTTGTTCATGTACAGCATGTACCGCCTGTCGTTGTTCTCGTACGACGCGGGGGCGCAGGACCTGTTCTGGCCACTGGTGTCGCGCGGGGTGGGGCTCGGCCTGATCTTCGTGCCGCTCACCGGCGCGACGATGGCGGAGATCAAGGCGGGCGAGCTCGCGCAAGGCACGGGCATGTTCAACCTCACGCGCCAGCTCGGTGGATCGCTCGGGATCGCGATCAGCGCGACGCTGCTGGGCCGTTTTACCGCGCAGTCGCGGGCGCTGCTGGCGGAGCACATCGTCAACGGCGACCCGACAACGCTGGCGCGAGTCGAGATGATCACGCGCGGACTGACGAGCCGCGGAGTGAACGCCATGGTCGCGAAGCAGCAGGCGCTCGCGGTGCTCGACCGGCAGCTCCAGGGGCAGGCGAGCGTGCTCGCCTTCTCGAAGCTCTATCTCTTGAGCGGACTTACGCTGATGGCGTCGCTGCCGCTGCTGCTGTTCTTCAGGTCGGGGAAGTCGAGGGGGCTGGGGCCGGGGGCGCACTAGGCGGAGCGAAGCGCGTCGCGTGCGTCGTTTTCGGTGATCCGTTTTCGGTGATCGGTAGTAGCCTCGGGAAGCTCTTGGGTCCCGAGGCCGGCTGATCACCGATGGCCGAAAAACGAGCATGGTCCGACAACCCGGCATACCCACCGCGCCTAGTCGTCCGACCGAATCACCTCGATCTCGGCCGTCCCATCGCGCGTATACCGCACGTGCATGAGCCACGGGCGACAGCAGACCTGGCAGTCCTCGACGTACTCCTGGTCGTTTCCACTGCCCGGATCGAGGCTGACCTCGTTGGTCTCACCGCAATACGGGCATTCGACAAAAGCCTCCGTCTCGGCGTTGCCATCGCCGAGCGGAAACTCCGCCTCGATCTCGTCCTCCGTCCAGCGCTCGTCGTCACCAGAGTCGACCATGTGCTGAAAGTAGCGCACGGCATGGAGCGGGGCAGGACTGTCCACCCGAAGTGAAACAGGCGCGTCCCCCTCGGTGGACAGCGCGAATTCGGGTCAAATGGCAAGTCGTTGAGCGAGTGGAGCTTGCGGCGAGGGCCAGAGCTGGTGTGTCGCGTGCCCTGAGGGGCGGTGCACACACGCACCCTCAGGAGCGCAATGATGACATCCCACCGCATCACTCACCGTACCGCCCGACTGCTCGGCGGTGCCCTCATCCTCCTCGGCGCCGGCGCCTGCGTGAGCAAGCGCGTCACGCGCATCGAGCCGACCGCGGTGACCGACCTGTCGGGCCGGTGGAACGACACCGACTCGCGGCTCGTCGCCAACCAGATCATCGAGCAGACGTTGTCGTCGGGCTGGGCGAAGCGGTACGCGGACACGCATGGTGGCGAAGCGCCCGCCGTGGTGATCGGCACCTTCGCCAACAACACGGCGGAGCACATCGCGGTCGGGACGTTCGTGAAGGATGTCGAGCGCGCGCTGCTCAGCACCGGGTCCGCGCGCGTCGTCGCCTCGGGTGACCAGCGTGTGGAGCTTCGCGGGGAGCGGAAGGACCAGCAGCAGTATGCGCGGGCCGACACGCGCGCGAAGCAGGGCCAGGAGCTCGGCGCCCGATACGTGCTCGCCGGCGAGCTCGAGGCGATCGAGGACGTGGACGGACGGGAGCGGGTCGTGTTCTACCAGGTGGACGCGTCGCTGATCGACCTCGAGACGAACGCGAAGGTCTGGGTCGGCCAGCACAAGATCAAGAAGTACGTCGAGCGCGCCCGCTTCGGTCGCTGACGAACGCCACGCTCCCACCTGGAGACACACGATGTCGACACCACGATTTCCCCAGCTCGCACCGACGCTGTTCATCACCGCACTCGCGGCAGCGTGCGCGAACCCGAAGCGCGTCAACGAGGATCCGATCACCGTGATGCGCAACGGCGACAGGATCGAAGCGCCGCTCCGCACCCTCGATGTCGCGACGACCCAGGCTCTCGAGGCCCGCATCGAAGGACGAGACAAGCGCGACTCGATCGCGACGGTCGCGCTGGCCGGATGCGCGCCCGCCGTGTGCGCGGCGCTCGGCCGAGGCGAGATCGCGCTCGGCATGACTGAAGCACAGGTGCTCGCGGCGACGCGCACGACCGATCTCGCGTGGACCACTCGCCGCAGTGGAAGCGTGAGCGTGCTCGCCCCGCGCGATCTCGACGCCGGACCGCGTGACGCCGTCGCTCCCGTGATGCTCGTGCAGCTCGCTGGCGATCGCGTCGCCAGCCTGACGTATCGCGAGCCGCAGGGGCTTCGCACGGTGAGCAGCGCGACGGACGCCGACGACGCGAACCGCGTTCGCGCCGTGGCGCTCACGCGTGAGGGCGATGCGCTCGCCGCCGCCGGGGACTTCACGTCGGCGCTCGACCGCTACGATCGCGCGAGCGTCGTGAATCGCGCCGACGCCGAGCTGCAGTACAAGATGGCGACGTCGCTGGACAAGCTCCTCCGGCCGATCGAGGCGGAACTGCGGTTCCGGCTCTTCCTGAACCAGCTCGAGATCCAGAAGATCGACGCGATCGGCAACGCCAACGCGAAGCTCGCCGCGGCGATGGTCCAGGCGCGCGAGCGGCTGATCGTGCTCGAGCGCACCGCTCGCTGACGAGGCGTCCCACCAGCTTCCCACTCCGGCGGACGATGCGCGCTTCCACCGCGTTGCTCGATGTGGCCCGCGCGCGCCGTCGCGCGGCCCACATGCTCACGATGGCGGCGCTCGCCGCCGGACTCACGGGGTGCGCGACGCTGCGCGCCACGCTGCACGGCTACGACCAGGGTCGAAACGGAATCGCGCGCGTGCAGGAGCGGCTTCGCGACGCGCTCGTGGCTGGCGACTTTCCAACCGCGCTCGCCTGGCGCGAAGACGACGCGCTGTTGCGCGCACTGACGCAGGCGACGTCGGCGTACTACGCGTCGCAATTCCAGCGGGCGGGCGCGTTGCTCGACAGCGCGGCGCTCCTCGCCGACGACCGCATCACGACGAGCGTGTCTCGTGATGCGCTCGCGCTGGTCACGAGCGACAACGCGCGTCCGTACCAGACGCGCCCCACGGAGCGGCTGTTCATCGCGTATTACGGCATGCTGTCGTACGCGCGGCTCGAGAGCTGGGAGGAAGCGGCGGTCGAAGCACGCAGGCTGGTCGCGCTGGTGGCGCAGCGCGACGGCGACCGCGAGGCCGAGGAGCAACCGCTGCACGCCACGCTCGAGCACCTCGCCGGCGCGGTGTTCGAGCGTGCCGGACGCGCGGGGGAAGCGCAGGTGGCATATCGCGCAGCGCACCGCATCCTGGCCGCGGCGCCGGAAAACTTGCCGAGGTTGGCCGAAGGGGAGGGTGAAGTGCTGGTGGTGGTCGAGCGAGGCTTCGTGGCGCATCGCGTGACGGAGCAGCTCAACGTCTTCTTCGGGGACGACGAGGGTGACGACGACACGCTCGATACGTCGCGACGCGGTGGGCGGCGTCCCAGCTCGAGCATCGAGTCGATCGGTCACGTGTGGTCGTCGCGCGGGAACACGCCACCGCGCTCAGGCGACATCGACACGACGCGCGCTGGACGTCGCCGGCATCACGACGACGACGGGGGCTATTGGCTCGCCGTCGCGTTTCCGGCATTGCGCCGCGGAGCGAGACCGTCGGGGGAGACGATCCAGCTGTCGGCCGAGGGCGTCTCGGCGAAGGCGCTGCCGATTGCGTCGGTACTCGACGACGCGGCCGCAGTGGACGAGCGGCGCGACCGGCTTGCGATGATGGCTCGCGCGATCGCCCGCGCGAGCGCGAAGTACGCGATCGCGAAGGCGGTGAAGGACACGAAAGGAGAGACGGCCGGCAAGCTGGCGAACATGGGCGTGTCGCTGCTCGAGCGCGCGGACGTGCGGTCGTGGCATCTGCTGCCGCAGGAGGTGCGGCTGCTGCGGCTGACGGTGCCGGCGGGGCCGCGCGCGCTGCGCCTCGTGCTGTCTGGCGGTCGTGTCGTGGACCTGGGGTTGGTGACGGTGCGGCCGGGCGAGGTGACGATCGTGCCGTACAGGCTGTGGCGCGACGAGGGGTCGAGCGTTCCTCAGGTGGCGGCGCGGTAGTGGCTTTGCCGCTTGGGTTCACGCGGCGGCGCGGGGGAGATGGCGAGGACGCGGAGAGTTGAACAGCTCGGGGACCTCGTGCGCAGTGCTGGAGCTGCCGACACTGGCAGGGAGAGTCAATCGTCTTCGCTCGTGCGCAGGTCTCACGCAGAGGCGCGCCTTCGCGCCGGAGTTCCCGATGCATCGAATCCATCGCGCCGCGCGTGCGGCCGCCGTCGCGGCGCTGGCCCTCGTCGCCGCGCGCTCGTCGTCGGCACAGAACGTGGGCGCCGGCGCAGGCCCTCCCTTCCATGCGGTGCTGCTGACGACCGGGATGACGACGATGTCGGTCGATCCGCTCAATGCGCGCATGACGTCGAACCAGTTCGCTGGACTGTCGAATGACGCGGTGAGCTATGGGGCCAGCGGCTACTTCTCGTACGGGCGCGCGCTGCTCGGGGCCGAGCTGCATCGCATCGCGTACGGAGAAGAAGGTCTCAACAATGGTCGTACCGACGATCTGCGCTCGATGCAGGGAATGCTCGACGTCGGCTATGCTGTGGTCTCGACGAGGTCTCTATCCGTCTTTCCGTTGCTGGGTGTCGGGCTGGGCCGAGTGGACGTCGCGCTACGTGACCGGAATGGCACCCGCTCGGCGCTCGCGGAGCCGTCGTTCGACGAGATCGCGCGGACGCCTGGGCCCGAGAGTGTCCTGAGCGCCAAGGTCCTGCTGTACAGCATCGGTGGGGGCGCCGACTACCTCGTGACGCCGCGCGGCGCGTCCGTTGGGATCGTGCTCGGCGTGCGTGCCGGAGTTCAGACGTCGCCCAATCGCGCCGTCTGGACCCGAGACGGCCAGAGCGTTGCCGCAGGACCGGACGTCGGTCCCGGCGGACGCTATGTGCGCATCACGGTCGGCATCGGCGGGCGCTAGGGCGCTTCAATCGCCCCGCCCCGAGCGTCGTTCTGCAAGGGCGCAGCGGGCCCGGCAGAGTCGCATAAACAGACGTCTTAACGCTGAGAGAAGCCCGACGTCTTCCAATGTGGCAGCGCGATGGCGCGCGCCAACACTTTGGAGGCATCATGCGTAAGAGTCGTGTAATCGGATTCGTCGTCGCCTCACTCGTGTCCGCCGCGTCGCTGGCGCAGGCGCAGACTGCTTCGCCGAACGCTCGTCAGGAGCGTCGCACCGAGGCTCGCGGGATCGAGGGACGTGCAGGACGTGGCGGTCATCGGGGCGTGTTCCGCGGCATCACGCTGAGCGACGCCGAGAAGGGACGGGTGAAGCAGGTGCACACGAAGTACAGCACCGAGGCGAAGGCGCTTCGGGAGTCGCTTCGTCCGGCAATGCAGGATGCCAGGGCGGCGCGTCAAAAGGGAGACACCGCCGGTGCGAAGGTGGCGTGGAGCAGGACAGCGGGCGATCGTGAGAAGCTGCGTGCGCTGATGCAACGTGAGAAGGCGGAGATCAGGACCTCGCTCGCGCCGGATAATCAGCGGGTGTTCGATGCCAACACGAAGGAGCTCGAGCAGCGTCGCGCCGGAATGAAGAAGCATGGCAAAGGTGATCGCGCCGGAGGTGGCGCGCTCCGCGGCAAGCGCGCCACGCAGGCGAGTTGACCACGGGTCATCTGACGGAATAGCGAAGGGGAGTGGCTTGGGCGCTGGTGGGGCGCACTGCACGAACCGGAGCGATCGCGAATGGGTTGGCGGCTTGCCGCCAACCCATTCGTGCGTGCATGCCCGACTCAGGCCGGATGCACTCCCGGCACGAGCACCTTCGCCTGGGCTTGCGCGCGGATCGAGAGCTCGGAGGCGAGGAAGGTGTGCTTCTGCGGCACCGCGGTCTCCGTGCGATTGATCACGTCGTCCACGAGCTGCCGACCGTACGGCGTCTCCATCCCCTTGCAGTCGACGTAGTTCATCCCCTTCTGGTCAACGAGGAAGAGGTGGTTGCCGCCCGGCCTCCCACCAATGTCGACGTACTTGCGCAGCTCGATGTAGCCGTCCGTGCCGAGGATGGTCATGCGGCCGTCGCCCCAGGTGGAGAGGCCATCGGGGGTGAACCAGTCCATCCTGATGTAGCCCGTGCCGCCGTTGCCGCGCACCATGACGTCGCCGAAGTCCTCGAACTTCGGATGGTCCGCGTGCCGAACGTTGCGCACCTGCGAGGCGACGATCTCACCGGTGGTCGAGCCGGTGAAGAAGAGGAACTGGTCGAACTGGTGCGAGCCGATGTCGGTGAGGATGCCGCCGTAGCGCTTCGCGTCCCAGAACCACTCGGGACGTGACGCCGGCGTGACGCGATGTGGTCCGAGCCCGACGGTCTGGATGACCGTGCCGATGGCACCCGCCTTGACCAGCTCTCCCGCTCGCACCGCCGCGGGCACCTCGAGGCGCTCACTGAACAGGATGGAGTAGATGCGCTTGGTCTCGGCCTGCACGCGGCGCGCTTCGGTGAGCTGCGCCATCGACGTGATGCCCGGCTTGTCGACCATGAAGTCCTTTCCGGCCTTCATGACTCGAATGCCGAGTGGTGCGCGCTCGTCGGGGATGCTGGCGGAGACGACGAGCTGGATGGACTTGTCGTCGAGGATGGCGCGCTCGTCGCCCACCGCCTTGGCGTTGGGGTAGCGCTTGGCGAAGGCGGCGGCGAGCTCCGGCTCCTTGATGTAGTACGAGACCAGCTCGCCGCCCCCCTTCTGCACCGAGCCGACCTGGCCGTAGATGTGGCCGTGGTTGGCGCCGATGACGGAGAAGCGGAGGCGCGGCGCCTGGCGCCCGCGCGCGGCGGTGTGCACGGCGGCGGCGATGCGGCCGGGGAAGGCGCTGACGGCGGCGAGGGCGGCGACGGCGCCAGCCGACGTCTTGACGAGATCTCTGCGACTGAGCTTGTCCATGAAAATCTGCTCCGGATGGTGGACGCCGGCGGCCGGCACGATGGCGTAATTGTACGCGCGCGACGGCTCTTCCGCTGCCCGACTCGACCATCGCCCCGACGCCGCGGTTGGCGACCGTGATGCCGATGCGCTAGCGGTGGCGAAACCACGTTCGATAGCAGAATTTGACGGGATGAAAAAGCCTCCTTCCACTCCGTCACTCGAGTCCGTGCTCGGGACCGCTGCCGCCGTCGCCGCCGGACGCCTGGCGGGCGAGGGTCCCGCCGGCCAACTGCCGTTCACTCCGGAGATGCTGCGCGAGTCGCCGAGCGGCGACCTCTTCGGGCTCACGCAGAACGTCGGGATGGGATGGAGCCCCACGCAGCTGCAAGGGCCAGAATACCTGATCCTGAGCACGATGGGCGGACTGCGCGCGGAGGACGGTCGCGCCGTCGCGTTGGGCTACCACACCGGGCATTGGGAGATCGGGTTGCTCGTGCGCGAAGCGGCGGAGACGCTGCGCGGCGCGGGGGGCATTCCATTCGCCGCCTACGTCAGCGACCCGTGCGATGGTCGCACGCAGGGCACGACGGGCATGTTCGACAGCCTCGCCTATCGCAACGACGCGGCCATCGTGATGCGGCGCCTCATCCGCTCGCTTCCCACCGTGCAAGGCGTGATGGGCGTCGCGACGTGCGACAAGGGCTTGCCGGCGACGATGCTCGCGCTCGCGGGCTCCGGGAAGCTGCCTGGCGTGATCGTGCCGGGCGGGGTGACGCTGCCGCCGATCGACGGTGAAGACGCGGGGCAAGTGCAGAGTCTGAACGCGCGGTTCTCGCGCGATCTCGTGACGCTCGACTATGCGGCGACGATGGGGTGTCGCGCGTGCGGATCGTCGGGTGGCGGCTGCCAGTTTCTCGGCACGGCGGCAACGTCGCAAGTCGTCGCGGAGGGTTTGGGGCTGGCGCTGCCGCACAGCGCGCTCACGCCCTCGGGCGAGCCGGCGTGGACGGAGCTTGGACGACGCTCGGCGACGGCGCTCGTGCGGCTGCACGCGCTGCGCATCCCGATCTCGAAGATCCTCACGCAGCATGCGCTGGAGAACGCGATGCTCGTGCACGCCGCGTTCGGCGGATCGACGAATCTGTTGCTGCACATCCCGGCGATCGCGCGCGCGGCGGGGCTGCGCGCACCGACGGTGGATGACTGGCATCGCATCAACCAGTCGACGCCGAGGCTCGTAGACGCGCTGCCGAACGGCCCGCGTGGCCATCCGACGGTGCAGGTGTTCATGGCGGGCGGCGTGCCGGAGGTGATGCTCCATCTGCGCGACATGGGACTGCTCCGCGGCGACGTGCTCACGGCCACGGGCGACACGCTCGATACGACGCTCGACTGGTGGAAGGACAGCGACCGGCGGCGCGACGCGCGCGCACGGTTGGCGTCGGGCGCGCAGGTGATGCCGGACAACGTGATCATGGGACCGGATGAGGCGCGGAAGGCAGGGTTGACGAGCACCGTGGTGTTCCCGGTCGGCAACCTCGCGCCCGAGGGTTCGGTGGTGAAATCGACGGCGATCGACGCGTCGGTGGTGGACGCTGATCAGGTGTACCGCCACGTCGGGCCGGCTCGCGTGTTCGCTGACGAGCGCGAGGCGATCGCCGCGGTGAAGGGAGGGTCGGCGCGGCCGATCACGCCGGGCGACGTGATCGTGCTGATCGGCAACGGTCCATCGGGCACGGGGATGCAGGAGACGGCGCAGATCACGACGGCGCTCAAGTACATCCCATGGGGCAAGCAGGTCGCGCTGCTCACGGACGGCAGGTTCTCTGGCTTCTCGAGCGGCGCGTGCATAGGCCACATCGGGCCCGAGGCGCTGCAGGGCGGCCCGCTCGCGCGCGTGCAGGACGACGACGTGATCGAGATCATCATCGACCGCGGCGATGCGTTGAGCGGCTCGGTCAATCTCGTCGGGGCGAAGGGCGTTCGCCTTTCCCCCGAGGAGTGCGCGGAGCTGCTGGCGTCGCGCGCGCCGCATCCCGCGCTCGCGCCGCACGCGCTCTTGCCGGACGACACACGCCTGTGGGCGGCCCTTCAGCGCGCGAGTGGCGGAACGTGGGCGGGCTGTGTGTACGACGTGGACCGAATCATCCAGCAGCTCGACGCGGGCGCGCGGGTGCTGGCGAGCGAGGCACAGAGCGCGGCCGCACCGGCCGCCGAGAACCGACTGACCGGAGCGGCAACATGAAGCGGACTTTCCTCGCGCTGGCGGTGGTCGTGCTGCTCGCGCCAATGGCATCGGCGCAGATGTCGCCGGTGAAGGCTACCGCGTACCGGTGGAAGGAAGCTATGGCGAGTAGCGACGGCGGCATCACCATGCGTCCGATCCTCTCGGGCTCGACGCTGGATCTCGACTCCCTCGACATTCGCGCGATCACGCTGGCTCCGGGCGCGTCGTCCGAGACCGACGGCACTCACGACGACACGGAGCTGTTCGCGATGGTGAAGGAGGGCACGCTCTGGTGCACGATCGGAGGACTGACGCTGCAGCTCGGCGCCGGCAGCGTGGCGCTCGCGCTGCCGGGTGATCACGCGGCGGTCGTGAACAAGGGGACGACGCCGGCCACCATCTACCTGTTCTCCTACAAGTCGAAGGCGCCGATGGATCTCGCGCGGGGGAAGGCGGCAGGCGGGTCGTTCATGGTGAGCTACGACGGCCTGACGGAGAAGCCGACGGCATCGGGGACGCGCCGCGACGTGCTCAATCGTCCGACGGCGATGTTCAAGCGGTTCGAGGCGCACTACTCGTCGGTGAACGAGGGGCTGCGCAACCATGCGACGCACACGCATCGCGCGGACGAGCTCATGATGCTCACCAAGGGCGAGGTCGACGTCCTTCTCGGCGATGCGCATCCGAAAGCGTCGGCGAGCGACATCGTATTCCTCGGATCGATGATCCCGCATTCCCTCGCGAACATCGGGAAGGGACCGACGGCGTATCTCGTGATCCAGGGCGAGTGATGCATCTCTACCGGACGCACAGCGGAGCGGTGCTGAAGCGCGGAGCGCAGCTCGACATGATCGAGCTGGAGTGGGACGAGCTCGTCAATCACGAGAATCTCTTCGACTTTCTGTCGAGCTTTCCCAGGAACGAGCCGGGCAGCGGCTATCACTGGTCCGAGCGGGAGCTGACGTATCTGGCTCCGATCGGCACGCAGGAGGTCTGGGCGGCGGGCGTGACGTACTTCCGCAGCCGCACGGCGCGCATGGAAGAGTCGCGCGACGCTGGGGGCGGGACGTTTTACGACCGAGTGTACGACGCCGAGCGGCCGGAGCTCTTCTTCAAGGCGACGGCGTGGCGCGTGCGCGGGCCGGGAGAGGGGATTCGCGTGCGCGCGGACGCACGGTGGAGCGTACCCGAGCCCGAGCTCGCGTTGTGCGTGAACGCGCGCGGAAAGATCGTCGGCTACACGATCGGCAACGACGTGAGCTCGCGCGACATCGAAGGGGAGAACCCCCTCTATCTGCCGCAGGCGAAGTGCTACGACGGCTCATGCGCACTCGGTCCGGCCATCTACGTCACGGATGAGCCGATGCGCCCCACGGACGAGATCACGCTGCGGATTCTGCGCGGCGACGCGGTCGCGTTCGAGGGGGCCACGACCCTGTCGCAGATGCGGCGGACACCACGGGAGCTCGTCGAGTTTCTGTATCGCGAGACGAGCTTCCCGCAGGGGTGCATTCTGTTCACGGGCACCGGCATCATCCCGCCGGATGACTTCACGCTGGTGGCGAGGGATCGCGTGGACATCTCCATTGGGTCGATCGGGACGCTGACGAATACGGTGGAGTAACCCGCTGCCGTAACGGCCACCGCCGTACTCGGTACCATCGTACCCCGTCACCAGACCCAGTCCGCTGGCCTTGCCGAAATCTTGGACGCTTCTCGGGAGCTACTATCTCGGAAGGCGCAAAATCAAAGGGACAGCATCGTCTTTCAACGATGCTGACCCCTTGAACGATGCTGACCCCTTGAAATTTTGGTGCTGCTGTTGGCCCCGCATTCTGGGGGCCAGCGGCCCGGGTCCGCGTACCGGGTACGATGGTACTCGGTACTGCAGTGAGTAGTTTATCCGACCCCCTCCCACGTCCCGCTCGTCTCCGATCGTACGATCGCGTCGATCACCGCCATGTTCGCGATCGCGTCCTCGATCGTCACCGGGACCGGACCGAGCCCGCGCACCGCGTTGGAGAAGCGATCGCCCTGAAGTGTGTACTGATCAACGATGGGAAACTCGATTGCTTGCGCCGACGCGTCGCCGAGCGCGGAGCCGTCGTCGACGAAGATGCGGACCGGGCGGTCGTTCGGCGCGTTGAACGGGATCTGCACTTCGATGCGCCCCGTTGTCCCGTGGATCTGCATGCGCTGATAGTGCGCGAGCTGCATGGCGCAGGTGAACGTCGCCTGGCCGGAGGGAAAGCGGAGCAGGGCCGACGCGAGGCGATCGACGCCTAGCTCCGGATCGCGATCGATGAGGCCGATCACCGCCTCCGGCTCCTCGCCGAACAGCCAACGCGCCATCGTGATCGGATAGCAGCCGACGTCCATCAGGCCGCCGCCGCCCCATTCGGAATGGCTTCGCACGTCGTGCGGGTCGCGCTTGAAGTAGGCGAAGTGTCCGGCGACGAGCTTGAGCTGACCGATGCGTCCCGCCGCGACGAGCTCTCGCACGGCGAGCCACTGCGGATGCGAGCGCACCATGAACGCTTCGCCGATGTGCACTCCCGTGCGCTCGCGAACGGCGAGCAGCGTGCGCGCCTCGCTCGCCGAGAGCGCGATCGGCTTCTCGCACAAGACGTGCTTCCCCGCCTCGGCCGCGCGGATGGTCCATGGCACATGGAGGTGATTGGGCAGCGGATTGTAGATCGCCTCGACGTCCGGATCGGCGAGCAACTCCTCGTACGAACCATATGCGCGGGCGATGCCGAGCTGGCTCGCGGCGGCGCGCGCCTTGTCGACGGTGCGCGACGCGATCGCGATCACCTCGGTGTGCTCGCCACACTGCATCGCGGGAATGACCTTTCGCACGGCGATGTTCGCCGCACCGAGCACGCCCCAACGCACCTTGCCTGCGGATGCAGCTACCATCGCGAGTGCACAGAGGCGCGCACGTAGCGGTCGTACACGTCGCGCACCTTGCTCATCTGCTCGGCCGACAATGCGGGAAGATCCGCCGCTCGCACGTTGCTCTCCGTCTGCTCGACGTTCTTGGATCCGGGGATCGCCGCGCTCACCTCGGGGAAGGTGAGGATCCAGCGCAGCGCGAGCTGCGCCATGCTCGCACCGGCCGGCACGAGGGCGCGAAGCTCGTCGACGGCGGCGAGCCCCGTGTCGTAGTCCACGCCACTGAACGTCTCGCCCATGTCGAACGACTCGCCATGGCGGTTGTAGCTGCGATGATCCGTCGCCGCAAAGGTTGACTCGCGCGTGAGCTTGCCGCTCAGCAATCCGCTCGCGAGTGGCACGCGCGCGAGGATGCCGATCTTCATTTCGCGAGCCACGGGGAAGAGCTCCTCTGCGGGCTTGAGCCGGAACATGTTGAAGATGATCTGCACCGACTGCACGTTGGGATGTCGCACCGCGCGAAGCGCTTCCTCGACGTACTCGACGCTCACGCCGTAGTAGCGGAGCTTGCCCGTCGTGACGAGATCGTCGAGCGCACCGAACACCTCCGGCAGGTCGTAGACCTCCGGCGGTGGACAGTGGAGCTGTAGCAGGTCGATGGTGTCGGTACCGAGATTCTTCAGGCTGCGCTCGATGAACGTGCCGAGATTTGCCTTCGTGAATGCTTCGGGCACGTGCGGATCGAGCCGGCGTCCCGCCTTCGTGGCGACGATGATCTCCTCGCCCTTGCGCTCGCGGCGGAGCTGGCCGATCAGCCGCTCGGAGTGCCCGTCACCGTAGACGTCGGCGGTGTCGATGAAGTTCACGCCCAGATCGACGGCGCGATGCAGTGAGCGCATCGACTCGGCGTCGTCCGTCTTTCCCCAGGCGTCGCCGCCGATGGCCCATGCGCCGAAGCTGATTGGTGAGATCCGCCATCCGGTTCGTCCCAGCTCACGTCTTTCCATTGCGTGTCTCGTCGAGGTGCGTGTCGTGGTGATCGTCGATCAGTTCGTCGCCGGAGTGACCGACGGCCGCGTCACTCGCCACGTGACCTTGCCCACCAACGGATCCGACACGAGCGCCGAGCCATTGACGCGCAGCGTCTGCACCGCGCCGCCCGGCTGGATGAACGTGCCCTCAGCGGCCGCGCCGTCCGTGCTGTACACCTTGAGCTCGACGTTCTTCCAATCGATGCCGGCCGTGCTCTGTGCCACGGCGACATGCGGCAGCACGGTGTGATCCTTCACCAGCAGCACGATCGGGATGACGCCCGCCGTGATGGTGTGATAGCGCGCGCCCTCGTACGCCTTCCCCGTCTGGTAATCGATCCACATCCCCGGCGGCAGATAGACTCGGCGCACCGCAGTGGCCGTCTCCAGCAGCGGCGCGACGAGCAGGTTGGCACCGAGCATGTACTCGTCCTCGACGAGCCAGGAGCCGGGATCGGTGGGATACTCGAAGAAGAGCGTGCGGAGCATCGGCCATCCCTTCGCCGACGCGACATACGACTGCGAGTAGATGTATGGCATCAGCGAGTACTTGAGGCCGAGCGCGTTCTGAAAGTCCGTCACCATGGCGGGGCTGTACTCCCACGGTTCGCGCGGCGGCGCGCCGTGGGTGCGCGTGTGCGACGTCAGCACGCCGAACGCCAGCCAGCGACGATAGAGATCGGCCGGCGCGCGCTGCACGAAGCCACCGATGTCGTGGCTCCAGAAGGTGAAGCCGGACAACCCGAACGACAGTCCGCCGCGCAGCTCGGCGGCCATCGCCGAGTTGGTATTCTCGGCGTCACCGCCCCAATGGAGCGGATAGCGCTGGCTGCCCGCCCATGCGCTGCGCCCCCAGATGATGCCGTCACCCGTGATCTGTTTCGTCACGGTCCACGCCGCGTCGTTGTAGCGCACGGGATAGAGGTTGTGCTCGTACCAGCCGGTGCGCCCGTTGTGATACACACCCTCCAGCGGCGCGCCCTCGCCGAAATCCGCCTTGATCACGCTGACGCCCATCTTGAGCAGCGCGCCGAGCTTGTTCTTGTACCAGGCCACCGCGGCGGGGTTCGTGAAGTCGAGCACCGCATCCTCGGTGGAGACTCGGCCGCCCTGATCCTTCACCACGAGATTCTGGTCGACCAGCTCCTTGAACAGCGAGTTCTTGGGAGTGAAGTAGGTGTACTGCCAGAGGCTGATGTGGAAGCCGTCTTTCTTGAGATCCGTGATCATCTTCCCCGGATCCGTGAACCGCGTCTTGGAGAACTGATAGTCGCTGCGCCAGTCCGTCTCGAACCAACCCGTGTCGAGATGCAGGACGTCCGCCGGGATCTTGTACTGCCGCAGCTTGGCGGCCACGTCACGTACTTCCGCTTCCGACTTGTAGGTAATGCGGCTCATCCAGAGCCCGAACGACCAGAGCGGCGGCACCGGACTGCGGCCGGTGAGCGCGGTGTACTCGGAGACGACGTCCTTCGGCTCGCCGAGGAAGACGAAGATGTCCATCATCTCGTCGCCCGAGTAGATCACGTTGTGCGCATCGTACTCCGCGCCGACATCGAAGGTGACGGGAGCGCTCGTGTGCACGAACATCCCGTAGCCACGGCTGCTGAGAAAGAAGGGAACGGCCTTGTACTGAAAGGAGCCCTGCACACCCATCGCGTCGCGCAGGAAGGCGACGACGCGCTGGCCGCGCTTGTTCAGGCGCGTGAACGATTCGCCGAAGCCGAAGATCTTCTCGTCCTGCTGGAGCTCGAAGGTGGCGGCGGTCGTGCGACCGTAGTCGCGGCCTCGGCGGACGAACGAGAACGGCGTGTACGGCAGATAGCCCGCCGGATCGCTCAGGTGCGTGGTACGCGTGAGGAGCTTGCCCTGCGCGTCGTAGATCTGGACGTCCCACGGATTGCGCACGATGCGCACTCGGCCGAACGCGCTCGTGTACGTGACCGCGCTGTCGGTGGACTGCATCTGCCACGTCTTGTCGGTCGGGACGGGGCCGGCGAGCATCACCGACGGCTCGCCCTGCATCATCCCGTCCGGAAGCGCGCGGGTACTGAAGCGCAGCCGTAGCGCGCGTGGACTGACGAACGAAACCTCGAACGGCAGCGATGGATCGCGATCGTACTCCGTGCCGGGGAATTCGCTCGCCGTGGCGCGCTGGTAGACCACGTCCTCCTTGCCGAACGACAGCGAGCCGTTGAGCTGGTACCGGTCCCACTGGAGCGAGCCGCGTCCCGTTGCCGCGTCGAACGCGGTGAGCCGGCTCGCGACGAACGCGGGCTGGAATGGCTTCTTGTAGTCGAGCCCGACGTCGACCAGATCGCCGAGCACGCCGGTGTTTTGCGCGCGCGCGGCGGAGGTGTTGAGCGCACCGCCGAGGATTGCGCAGAGCATCGCGGCGACCGTCCGGATGGGCGACGTGCGGAATGACATGTGATCAGTGCTCCGTGGTCGGTTCGAGGTAAGAAAGGTCCAGCCGGTATCCTTCGACGAGCTCGGCGCCTGGCGGGTGGAAGTCGCGTGCGGGATCGCGGACGAAGCCCATCTCTTCATACAGCCGAATCGCGGCGGGCATGCTGCGAGACGTGTGCAATCCGAGCTGCCGCGCCCCAGCGTGTCGCGCGCGACGCGCGCACTCGCGAACGAGCGCGCGCGCGACGCCATGCCGGCGCGCCGCCGGTGAGACGGCAACCAGCCGAACTTCGGGCCACGGTGCACCCGAGGCAAGACTCCCATATGCCTCGACGCGCGGATCGTAGAGCGCGGCGCTGCCGACGATCGATCCATCCAGCTCCGCGACGAGACGCGTTACGCCCTCCTCGCTCGCGAGGGAGGCATGCACCGCCCCTTCGAGCGCGCCCCATGCCTCCGGATGCATCGTGTGCGCGTACTCGCCATACACATCGAGCGTGAGCTCGGCGATGCGAGCACGCTCGTCAGGGCGGGCGGGTCGCACATGGACCGCACTCATGCGGAGCTCGCTCAATCTTCGAGCAGCATGGTGAACAGGTTCGTCGCGATCGCCACGTTGTCGTTGCGACCGATGTACTCGTCGTAGAGCCAGGGGTCGCCGAGCGCGAACACCAGGCCTCGGCCGACGTGGGCGAGGGCCATGATGTCGGTGCCCTTGTCGGTGAGCACCGCCTCCGCTGGCGCGGTGAGCTTGAGCGGGGCCACCTCGACGATGTATGCCTGGAGACCGCCGGCGAAGATGGGGTGCGGCCCGGTCGCAACGAGGATCGCCTTGCCCGTCATCCTGGGATAGGTCTCCTCGAGAAACTGGATCCCGAACCGCGACGCGAGCTTGTTGAAGTGCGAGAACTCGGCGTGGCCCTTGTCGTTGCCGAGCAGGACGAGCCGACCGCCGTCCTTGACCCAGGCGTCGAGCGCGTCGATCTCGGAGTCTTCGATGTACTTCGGGTCGGGCGTCTCCTCCGGCGTGTCGGGATCGACGATGATGAGCAGCCTGAGTGGATCGAGCGACGTGCGGTCGATCTTGCTGTGCAGCGTGCGCAGCTCGACGTCGTGCTCGCGGAATCCCGCGGCGAGCTTGGAGAAGCTGCCGTCGCTCGTGCCTTCCCACTGGTAGTGCTCGGGCAGCTTGCTCTCGTTGTTGTGATAGCCGTCGAGGCCCACCACCGCCTGCGCGTTCAGCGGGGACGCGGCGACGACGAACAGTGCGGCGATGGTGAGTCGGATCGACATGGGGCTCTGACCGGTTCAGTATTTGTCCGTGTTGCTCACGAACGCCACGTAGCGCCCGTCGGGCGACCACGATGGGACATTGATCGTGCCCTGGCCACCATATACGTACGCGAGCACTTTCGCCTCGCCCCCCGCCACCGGCATCTTCCTGAGGTACACGTGCTTGTACCATGGATGGTCGGTGGCGGCGACGTCCGTGAGGAAGGAGATGAACACGATCGTCTTCCCATTTGGCGACACGTGCGGGAACCAGTCGTTGAGCCGGCTCGTGTTGAGCCGAGTCTGATTGCCGCCATTCGCGTCCATGCGCCAGAGCTGCATCAGCCCGGTGCGCGACGAGTTGAAGTAGATCCGTCCGTCGGGCCCGTACTCGGGACCGTCGTCGAGCCCCTCGGCGGTGGTGAGGCGCATCTCGTCGCCGCCAGTGACCGGAATCTTGTAGATGTCGATCGAGTCGCCGCGAATACCCGTGTAGACGAGGAACTTCGCGTCGTTGGACCAGCCGTGCAGATACGAGGGCGATTTCCCGACTGGCGTCACACGCTTCGGCGTGCCCCCCGTCGTCGGCACAACATAGACGACGGATTTGCCTCCTTCGTCGGGGGGCTGATGGCTGATGCCGAGCATCCGCCCATTCGGCGAGAGGACGTGATCATTGTTGTTTTTCGTGGCGAAGTCGGTGTTGATCACCGCCGGCGTGTTCGTCTTGAGATCGTAGCGATAGAGCTTGCCGTCCTGGTTGTAGATCAGGGCCTTGCCGTCGCGCGTCCAGTTGGGCGCCTGCACCGAGGCCGCCGAACGATAGATGATGCGGCGCTCACCGGTGTTCACGTCCATCAGCTCGATGTTGCTGCCGATGTACTCGCGGTACGGCACGGCGCCGATGCGCACCGGCACGGTGATGCGCACGTCCTTGAACGTGGCACGCTCCATGACGGAGTCGTTGTGCGCGCAGACGAACAGCCCGACCGACACGCTGTCGCCCAGGTCGATGTCGGTGGTCTGGACGGCCGACAGCGTGTCGCCGTACTTCGCCACGGACATGATGAACGTCTTGCCACGCCGTTCGAGCTGGATGATGTCGACGCCCTTGAGCGGAGAGACGACCTGCTCGGTCTCGGCGCCGGCGGTGCGGCGGAACTGGAGCGACGTGAGCCCGTCCCCGTGCACCACGCCGCTCACGTGCGCGGAGCTGGAGTCCATCGACGAGCGAATCATCCAGCCGATCTTGCGATGCGGGTCCACACCCTTGCCGAGGAGCGCGGCACGCGCGGTGAGGATGAAGTCGCCCTTCATCGGACGCGCGACGTAACGAAACGCGTCCTTCTTCGCCCAGATGTTCACGCCCGAGCCGTCGATCGTGTAGGTGCCCGTCCTGTCGTCGTACCGGGCGGACCCTTTGCGCGTCGGATTGCCGACGTCGGCGTCGATGGTGAACTCGCCCATCGCGGGGCGCGCGTTCTGCTGCGCCGGGACGGCAGACGCGGCGAGGGTGAGGAATATCGCGGAAAGCTCGAGTCGCATCGTGCGCCGTCTCATCGTGTCTCCTCGGGGTGTTCGAGTCGTCGCGTCACGTTCATGAGCGCGCGGCCGTCGTGGTAGGCTGCCTTCCAGATCTGACCCTTCAATGCGGACCGCATCTGCGGCTCTTTGTCGATGCCGCCAGCGTACCAGCCACCGTGCTCGTGATCGATGAGGTAGGTGTTCACATACCGCCACTGATCCAGAAAGCGATCATGGTAGCGCAGTGGGTCTTGCGGATAGAGGTCGCCGAAGATGAGCAGCGTGTTGAGGCCTTCGGCCTGCGCCCACCAGTTCTTCGTGTCGTCCACGAGCGTCAGTGAGGTGCGGCCGGGAAAGTAGTAGCCGGCCTCGTAGAAGCCACCCGCGGCGCTGTCCCAGCCGGTGCGGAGCGAGTGATCGAGCATCCGCTTGCTCACGCGGAGCGTCGTCTCGTCGTGCGGAAGCCCGAGCGCCTCGGCTGCCTCGAGCATCAGATACGCGGTCTCGACGTCGTGACCGAACGAGACGTGCTCGTGGGCATATCGATCGGTGCGGCGACTGGCGTCACTCGAATCGCGATACGACACCGGCGTCCAGTCTTCGGTCGAGAAGAGCGTGAGCGTCCCCGGATCATGTACGATCGTGTCGCGGATGAGCACGAGCATCTCGCGCAGTCGGTCGCGAAGTGTCGCGTCCGGCCACACGTGGTACAGCTCGGTGAACGCCTCGAGCAGATGGATGCTCGAGTTCTGATCCTTCGCGCTGTTGCGACCGAGGCCAGCGCGGAGCGGCGTGCCGTCGCGCTCCATGTAGTTGAAGTAGCCTCGGTGTACCGGGTCGTGCGCGTGCGAGTCCAGCCACCGAAAGGCCTGCTGCGCCAGGCGAAGCGCCGACGTGTCGCGCGACACGTCGTAATACGCGGCGAGTCCGTAGATGCCGAACGCCTCGCCGTACGCCTGCTTGAGCATTCGCCCGTCCGACTCGGTGCGCGGCGTCCCGTCGCGCGACACGAGCCAGTAGAACCCGCCGTTCTGCTCGTCCCACATCTTCTCCCGAAGAAACGCGACGCCGTGCGCGGCGGCGCGGAGCAGCATCGTATCGCGCGGAAAGAGCTGTGACGCGCGCGACGTGGTCCACACGTGGCGCGCCTGGGTCACGATCATCTTGTCCTGATTCCCCGTCGGCTTCCATTCGAAGTCGAACTGACTCAGAAACCCGCCCTGCTCGCGATCGATGGCGCGCGGATACCACGGGGCGAGAAGCTCATCCCGCAGCGATCGCCGCATCTCGGCCGCGAGCGTGCGCCGACGCTCGAGGGTCAGCGCGTCGCGCTGGCCTGTAGCCGGCGAAGCGGTCCCCACGCTCGCCCTTCGGCCACTCGAGCAGGCCAGGAGGGAGATCAGGATCCAGGCGAGCGGCGCACGACGCATGACGGAGAGCTTGGGTGGGGCGAACGACGCCAGGTGTTAGGCGTCACCCGACGAACGGGACAAACCTGCGGATGCGGTTCGAGAGTGTCCAGTCTCTGGATTAAATCCCGCCGACGCTCCGGACATGGCACGAACCGTGACTTCCGTGACGAGATGATTCGAGCTCAGTGGTCCCTCATCGTCCTCTCGGTCTGTGCCACTTCGGCCTGCGCACAAACCCCCGATCAGGCCCGAGCCACCGAGGCTCGGCAGGCGGTGGACTTAGCGCATGGGATCGAGGCGGGCTTGGGCGCCGACTCGCTCGCCAATCGCGCCGACTCGCTCATTCGCGCTGGCCGACCGTGGCGCGCCACCCTGTTGCTCGCTCCAGCGCTCACGGTTCCGACCAGCGCGACGCCGGCGGTTCGGCTCGCCGGTGCACGTGCCGCCGCCGGGTGGAATGGATGGAGGGAGGTCGATCGAATCCTTCGCGCCGCACCCTGGCTCGACGATCAGCTCGAGGGCGAAGGCCGCGAGCTGGTCGTGCGCTCGGCGCTCGAAGGCGGCCAGTCGCCCGTGGACGACGCGCGCGCCGCGATCGCCGCGGCGCGCACCGATGCGCAACGCGTTGTCCGGCGCGTGCTGCTGGCGCGAGCGTTCGATCGCGCGAACACTCGGGACAGCGCCGCCGCGTCGTACGCCGGTGCGGCAGCGCGGCTCCCCGACGTCGCGGATTGGCTCCGCCTTCGCGCCGCCGGTGTGGAGAGCGACAGCGCCGCACGTCAGGCGAGGTTCGCGCGCATCATCTCCGCGCCCGCTCGAGCGCGGATTCGCTGGACTGACGCGCAGGCGCGAGAACGAACCGGCGACTTCGTGGGAGCGGCGCGAGTCTATCGATCGGTGTCGGCCGAGCCGGCGGCGCTTCGGGTGGACGCGTTGGTCGCGCGTGACGAGTCGGCGAAGGGCGCGCTGGCCGCCAGGATCGCCGCGTATCTCGCCCGCGCGCCGCAACCGGCTGACGCGCGCCTCGCACTCGAGGTGCTCGACAAGCTCGCTGCGTCGCTCTCGCGCGCCGACGCGCTTCGCGTGGCGCGCGGCGCCGCGGATGCGGGCGTGACCGCTCGCGCCATCGCGGGCTTCGAACGCGCGGCTGTCGGCGCGACGCTCGAGCCGCGCGACCGGTTCGCCTACGCGTCGGCACTCGCGCGCGCCGGTCGGTCCGCCGACGCGGTGCGAGCCTACGACCAGCTCGTGTCGTCCGACTCTTCCCTCGCGCCGTCCGCCGCCTACCAGAGAGCGCGCGTCCTCCTCCAATCGGGGAACGGATCGGCGGCCCGGTCGGCGCTCGCCTCGCTCGCGTCGCGATATCCCGCCGCATCGACATCCGCTGCGCCCGCGCTGCTGCTCCTCGCCGACCTTCAGGTGGACGACGGCGACCTCGCCGGTGCGGCGAAGAGTCTCGCCGAGCTGGCGCGCAGATTTCCGCGAGCGAGCCAGGCGCCGCTTGCCCGCTTTCGCGCCGCGCTCCTCGCGTGGAATGGCGACGCGGGCAGAGCGGCGCTTGCATTCGACTCGCTCTCGGCGCTGTACCCGCGTGACGAGGAAGCGCTCGCGGCCAGGTACTGGGCGGGACGCGCGTATGATCGACTTGGGCGACGCACCGAGTCACGCCAGCGCTGGAGCGCTTTGCAGCGCGACGAGCCGCTCAGCTATTACGGCGTGCTGAGCGTGCGGCGGCTTGGCGCGCAGCCCTGGTCTCCGCCAACGGGCCCCGACAGCTCAGCGCACATCCCGTCGGTCGACAGCGTCGCGGCGCGCGTGCGCACGTTGCGGCTCCTCGGGCTGGACGTCGAGGCGCGCTTCGAGCTCGATGCGCTCGCGAAGCAGGGCGACGAGCTCGCGGCCAGTGCACCGGCGATCGCCGAGGCGCTCTCCGCGCTCGGCGAACCAGCGCGAGCGCTTCGGCTCGCGGTCCGGCTCATCGAGCGTGGTGGTGCCGTGTCGCGCGCGACGTATCGAGTGGCGTATCCGGTGCTGCACGACGACGCGCTCGTCGAGAGTGCGCGGCGCACCGCCCTCGATCCCGCGCTCGTGGCGGGACTGATCCGGCAGGAGTCCACCTGGAATCCCGATGCCGTCTCGCCGGTCGGCGCGCGCGGACTGATGCAGATCATGCCGTCCGTTGGCGCGTCACTCGCCGCGGGCCGAGGATATCCGTTGTGGAACGCGGCGCTGCTGTTCGAGCCGGATGTCAGCCTGCAGCTCGGGACGGCGCATCTCGCCGGGAGCATGCACGGAGGCAGCGAGTCACCGGCACGTGCGCTCGCGGCGTACAACGCCGGTGCGTCGCGCGTCACCCGATGGTCACGCCGGCCTGGCGTGGAAGATCCCGAGCTGTTCACCGAGTGGATCCCGTTCACCGAGACGCGCGACTACGTGCGCGTCGTGCAGCGCAACGCGGCGATCTATCGTGCGCTGTACGGGTGGCGCTGAAAGCAGAGTGGGGTCAGAGCCCGGGGTCAGAGCCCGACGGGGTCAGAGCCCTCCGGGCTCTGACCCCGGGCTCTGACCCCGGGCTCTGACCCCACTCTGCTTTGGGGTTTACCAGCCCGGTGCGAGCTGGACGCCAATGACCCAGTTCTTCGACGGCCGCTGGAATGGATGCGCGCCGTACACCTCGAGGATCGCGTAGCCCAACACGTTGAACCGAGCCGACACGCCCGCGCTCACCACGGGCGTGCGATACTTCGTCGGATCGTTCGAATTGCCGAACTTCGGCACCGCCGTGCTCGTCCAGGCGAGGCCGGCATCGACGAACGGCGATACGGTGAGCGGCAGGAAGGGCACGTTGAGCAGACCGTACTCCGGCACGCCGAACACCGGGATGCGGATCTCGAAGCTCGCGACCGCGAGCCGGCTTCCCAGCAGCCGGTCGAACGAGGGGCAGCTGCCGTTCGCCGTCTGGCCGCACTCGGACTGGTCGAACGAGCCGACGCTGTACCCGCGCATCAGCTGCTCTTCACCGAGAAACAGCGGATACAGGCTGGTCGAGTCTTCGCTGCTCTGGCCGTAGCGGCCATAGTGCAGCGCGCGCAGCGCAAAGGTGATCGGCCGGACGAACTTGTACGTCCGCCAGTCGGCCAGCGCGGTGGTGAAGTTGAGCGTCCCCACCGTGGGCGTGAGCTCGAAGCGGTAGCGCGTTCCCTGAATCGGGTTGGTGAACGCCGCGTACGACGCGTCTCCCACGAGCGCCACGCTCGCCTGGCCGTAGTACAACGGCTTTCGCGCCGTCGTGTCGATCAGCTCCTGCTGATAGATCTGCCCGACCTGATCGATGATCTGACGCTGGATCTGCGTGCTGAAGCCGAGCCGCGTGGCCGAGAGTGAGAACTCGATGCGCTTCGTCGTCGAGAACGGATACGCGGTGTTGATCCCTGCCTCGTCGATGAAGATGCGCTGGAGATAGAGATCCTGCTGAAAGAAGCCCTGCCCGACGTTCTGGTAGTTCACGAAGCCGGTGAGATACGGAATGTGCTGCAGCGTCGCGCCGAGGTTCCAGCGTCGCTTGAGGTTCTGATAGATGAGCTGTCCGCCGATGTCCTGCACGCTGCCGTTGGCCTGTATGCCGAGGCCGATCTGCCGGTCGCTGAGCTGATCGCCGAACAGGAACGACACGCCACCGGCCACACCGGTGCCGAACGGCCCACCCGCCGAGACACCGAGCTGCGGCTGGCCCACTGCGTCGAGCGAGAATGCGGAGTGATAGGGCACGACGGTGAAATCGGCGCCCGAGGCGAGACCAGTGGTTGGATCGCGCAGATAGTTGGTGACCGTGGCGCGGCCCGGCGTGTCGCCCGGCGGTAGAACGCCGGCGTTGGCGACGTTGGCGCCGAGCACCACCGCCTCACCGTGCGTCCGGGCCGAATCGAGGCCGAACACGGAGTAGCCCTGGTCCTGGAACACCGAGAAGAGCATCCGTCCGGTGGACGGCGCGACAGAGAGCGCCGGAGACGTCGCCGTGATGCCGCTGACGCCCGTCGAGAGCCGCGTCACGCGTGAGACCGCACCGCTCGCCGTCTCCAGCCGGTAGATGTCGCTGAAGCCATCCTGGTCGCTGATGAAGAACAGGCTGCGGCCGTCGGGTGAGAATTGGGGATTGATGTGCTTTCCGTGCGGGAACGGCGAGAAGACGCTCACTCGCCCGCTGGCGATGTCGATCGTCGCGAGCTGCAGCGGCGAGAACACCATCGTCGTCCAGTCCGTCGTGACGCCGCGGTCGGTCGAGAACGCGAGCGTCTTTCCATCCGGCGACCAGGCCGGCTGAATGTCGGCGTACCGGTCGTTCGTGAGCTGCCGTACCGTGCCCGCCGCGAGGTCGAGCAGATACAAATCGCTCACGCCGCCGGCGCTGCCGGAGAAGGCGATCGTCTGTCCATTCGGTGACCACGCGACGTGCGACACCGCGCCGACGCCGGGCACGCGGATGCGCCGCTCGACGTTCCCCGACGCGACGTCGAGGATGGCGATCTCGTGATCGCCCCCCGCCTGGGCGACGAAGGCGAACTTCACGTTGTCCGGCGACCATGCGCCCGACGTGGAGATGAAGCTGATCGCGTCGAAGTGCGAGTTGCTGGTCGGGCCCGCGAGCTTCTTGATCACGCGCCCCGTCTGGGCGTCGGCGACGAAGAGCTCCACCTCGAACAGCCCCTGTCGGGCGAAGAAAGCGACGAGCTTGCCGTCCGGGCTCACCGTCGGGGCGAGGTTCATGTCGCCCGTCTTGCGCCCGGTCTGGAGCACGGGGTCGCCCGCGCCGTTCGGCCGCGTGCGTCCCTCGAGCAGCGGCAGGTACGCGCGCCGCGTCGCGGCAATCCAGTCCTTCGACAGCGAGTCGGTACTCACGCCGAGCACGCGCCGGATGCCCTCCTCGAAGCCGATCCGAAGCGACGTGCGATACACGTCGACCACCGCGCGATCGCCCCACCGTCCGCCGACGTACGCCCAGAGCGCCTGTCCGTAGCGGTACGGGAAGAAGCGCTGGTCGTTGGTGAGCTGCTTGATCGTCGGCAGGTTGTCGCGCTCGGCCGCGTCCCGCAGCCACATCGCCGTCAGCGGATCATCGCGTCCGAGCGAGAAGTACTCCGCCATGCCTTCGATGAGCCAGAGCGGCAGCGCGTTCAGCCTGGCCAGTCCGCCCGGTCCCGACTCGGCGACGCTGTACTGGAACACGTGCACCAGCTCGTGGCCGAGCACGTGGTCGTTGTCGGCGTAGATGCCGGTGAACGGCATGATGACGCGGGTGCGCAGCCCCTCCGTCACGCCGCCCGTTCCCTCCGACAGCTCCTCTCCGATCACGTTCGTCTGCTGGAAGTCCGGCTGATCGGCGTAGAAGATCACCGACTTGCGGTCGAACGTGTGCCGGAAGCTGTCCGAGTGCCTGGCGTACCAGCGCTCGGCCAGCCGGCCAGCGTCCTTCGTGACGAGAGACTCCGCGGGATAGAAGTACAGGTCGAAGTGCGACGTCCGCATGATGTGGAAGTCGAACTTCTCATACTGCACCTTGTTCCGACCGAAGTACTGCGCTGCCACCGGGGCAGGCGCTCCAATGAGGAGCGCACCGAGCAAAGCGAACAGCCCTGCGCGGCGGGGAGCGAACTGGATCATCGCGTGAGTCCCGCGGTCGAACCGCGACTGAAGGTCGTGACGAGCGCGTCGCACGGCGACGCCTCTGACATGGCGAGGGGCAAAGTTGGTGCCCCGCCAGTACTGCTTGACCACCGAGCACCTGCCGTTGGACAGCCGGGCGACCGACGCGAGGCAGCGCCGACCATCGCAAGTCGCCCTCGGGACCGCTTCGCGTAACCTCGGGCGCAGCGCGACGGGGCACAAGCGGGTGCCGGAGGCCAACGTCGTATCCTCAATCGACACGCGATGTGAACCCCACCCCCTGTGCGGACGGGGTCGGCCTATCATTTCATCCCGCGACCGGCAAGCGCAGATCACTCCACTCGCTTCGCTCGCTCGCGATGACAGGAATGTGTGTCATCCCGACAGTAGTCGAGCGATCTGCACGCGAGTCGCTACTCGACGTCGGCGCGCCGCTGTCGCTTGGTCTCGCCGCGCTTCTTCTTCTCCGACAGCCGTGCCTCCTTGGCGCCCCTCGACGGCTTGGTCGCTTTCCGGCGCTTCCTTATCGCCATTGCTGCCCGGACGAGCTCGGCCAGTCGCGCCTCCGCCGCTTCCCGGTTCTGCTGCTGGCTGCGCCGCGCGCTCGAGACGATGCGAATCCACCCCTCGCCGTCGATTCGAGTTGCCAGCTTGGCCGCCACGCGCTCACGGGTCGATTCGTCGAGCACGGTGGAAGTCCACACGTTCCAGAGCAGCTCGATCCGCGTGCTCGACGTGTTGACGTGCTGGCCCCCGGCACCCCCGGCTCGCGACGCCCGGTACTGCAGCTCCAAGCGCGGGATCGCCATCGAGTCGGTGACCTCCACCGATCCTTCCTTACTCATCGCGTAACCCCACTGGTGACCAGTCGTCCAGCCATTGATAGTGTGGCAGAATGCGAGAACCCACGTGCCGGACCCTCTCTGGCACTTTGCAAAATCGACCGTGCGACTCCCCTCGAGATTGATCGACGACGAACGAGCGTTCCTGCTCGACCCGGTGCGCCTGGTGCGCTGGGTCTACGTCGGGCGCCTCTCGCTGGCCTCGGCCATCTTCCTCGCCGCGCTCCTCGTCTGGAAGGACCCGGACACCGAACGGCGAAAGCTGCTCGTCGCCAGCCTGGTGTTCGCGGTCACCGTGGGCGTGACGGCCTTCTCGGTGCTCTACAGCCAATTCTATCGACGTCCGCTCCACAGCACCTTCTTCTATCTGCAGTCGGTCTTCGACCTGCTGCTCGTCACCGCCGTCGTCCACGTCACGGCGACCAGCGGCACCTCCTCGCAGTTCGCCGCCCTCTACATCCTCGTCATCGCCACCTCGTCGCTCCTGCTCCCGGTCGGGGGTGGGCTCCTGGTCGCGGCGCTCGGGAACGTACTCTACTTCGCCGATGCGGTGCTGAGCTTCGGCTCCCCCTTCACGATCGGCGTCTGGCTTCAGCTCGGCGTCTTCGCCGTCGTCGCGCTCGGCAGCGCGTACCTCAGCGCGAAGCTCAAGGAGCTCGGCGCCGGCACCGAGGCCGTGCTGGCGCACGTCCGCCTCCAGGCGGCCGACATTCTCCACAACATTCGTAGCGGCATCGTGACGATCGATGCCATGGGACGCCTCGTCTACGCCAACCCGATGGCGGAACAGCTCCTCGGCACGGATCTCGAGGGGATGATGGGTCGCCCCGTGCTCGATCGGTTACGCTCCGTGGCCCCCGAGCTGGGCGAAGCGCTCGAGCGCTCGGTGCGGGACCGCGTCCGCACCACCCGTGGCGAAGGGACGATTGCCGTGATGGGCAAGCGCGTCCAGATCGGCGTGACGACGACCTACACCGACGGCGACGGCCAGCGTACCGACCGCACAGCGACGGCGATCTTCCAGGACATCTCCGACCAGAAGCGCATGGAGGCGCTCCGCCTCCGCGCCGAGCGGCTCGAAGGCGTTGCCGAGCTGTCGGCGTCGCTCGCGCACGAGATCCGGAACCCGCTCGCATCGATCCGGAGTGCGGTCGAACAGCTCGCGCGGTCCCCCTTTTCCGGCGCCGACGAAAAGACGCTCGCGCGTCTGGTGATGCGTGAGTCCGACCGGTTGAGCCGTCTCCTCTCCGAGTTCCTGGACTTCGCCCGCGTGCGCGTGGCGCGCTCGCAGGCGCTTGACCTCGCGCATCTGGCCGATTCCACCATGCGTCTCGCCGCGGCCAACCCGAACCGTCCGCTCGGCGTGCGGCTCACCTGCATCGCGATGTCCGGAGAGCACATTGTCGTCGGTGACGACGACCTGCTGCACCGTGCGGTGCTCAATCTGCTGCTCAACGCCATCCAGGCGTCGCCCGAGGACGGCGAGGTGCGCATCGAGGTCGACGCGGCCACGCCCGAGCAGCTCGGCGGCACTCACTACGAGAACGGCGCGGTGGCGCTCAGCGTCATCGACACCGGGCCAGGCATCCCGGCCGAGATACGCGACCGCCTGTTCGATCCCTTCTTCACCACCAAGCCCGGCGGCACCGGCCTCGGGCTCGCCGTGGTTCATCGCGCCATCGATGCGCACCGCGGCCTCGTCTTCCTCGACACGGGTCCCGGCGGCACGCGCTTCACCGTCGTCCTGCCGAGGGCGGATCGCAAGCTCAGGCCCAATACTCCTACGCCAATGTCCTCCGCCGCCGTGGTCCTCACGTGATCGCCAATCGCACGCCCACCGTCCTCGTCGTCGACGACGAACAGGGGATCCTCGAGTCCCTCGGCATCCTGCTGCGGAACGCCGGCTTCGACACCCATACCGCGCACGGCGGCAGGGCCGGGCTCGCGCAGCTCACGGCGCTTCAGCCGGACATCGTCCTCTCGGACGTCCGCATGCCCGATGTGGGTGGCGTGGAGATCCTCGCCGCGGCGCGCCAGCAGAATCCGGACACCCCGGTGATCCTCATGACCGCCCAGGCGACGCTCCAGTCGGCGATGCAGGCGGTGAACGAGGGCGCCTTCTATTACATCCAGAAGCCGTTCCG
>JBDTOD010000038.1:0-33420 GCA_039933415.1 bacterium | reverse complement strand
GTGGAGATGTTCGTGGGCGTCGGCGCGAGCCGGGTGCGCGATCTGTTCGAGCAGGGCAAGGCGCATGCACCGTGCATCATCTTCATCGACGAGATCGACGCGGTCGGCCGCCATCGCGGGGCCGGTCTTGGCGGCGGCCACGATGAGCGCGAGCAAACGCTGAACCAGCTGCTCGTGGAGATGGACGGCTTCGAGAGCAATGAGGGTGTCATCCTCATCGCCGCGACGAACCGTCCCGACGTGCTCGATCCGGCGCTCCTGCGCCCGGGCCGTTTCGACCGGCAGATCGTCGTCGACGCGCCGGATCTCCGCGGCCGCGAAGGAATTCTCAAGGTCCACCTGCGCAACAAGCCGGTGGGCGAAGACGTGAATATCACTACGCTGGCGCGCGGGACGCCGGGCATGGCGGGTGCCGATCTGGCCAACCTGGTGAACGAGGCGGCACTGCTCGCCGTGCGCCGAGAGCACGACAAGCTCTACATGATGGATCTCGAGGACGCGAAGGACAAAGTGATGCTCGGCGCCGAGCGGAAGTCGATGGTGATGAAGGAAGAGGAGCGCCGGCTCACCGCGTATCACGAGGCGGGTCACGCGCTGTGCGCGATGAAGATCGTCGGCAACGATCCGCTGCACAAAGTCACGATCGTCCCGCGCGGCCGCGCACTTGGGCTCGCATTCACCCTGCCCGAGGACGACCGCGTCTCGATCACGCGCCTGCAGCTCGAGGCGGTCATGGTGATGACATACGGCGGCCGCACGGCGGAGGAACTGGTCTTTGGGTACGACCGGGTGACCACGGGCGCGTCGAGCGACATCCAGAAGGCGACGAGCATCGCGCGACGCATGGTCACGCAGTGGGGCCTGTCCGACGCGATCGGGCCGATCCTCGTCGGCGACAACGAGCAGGAGCTCTTCCTCGGCCGCGACATCCAGCATCGGCGCGAAGTGTCGGAGCAGACGGCGCAGCTCGTGGACGCCGAGGTGAAGCGCGTGATCACCAATGCGTACGACCGCGCCAAGACGGTCCTTTCGGAGAACATGGACCTGCTGCACACGCTGGCGCAGGCGTTGCTCGAGCGCGAGACGCTCACCGCGGAGGACATCAAGATGATCGCGCGCGGCGAGAGCCTCCCGCCGCGCGCGAGCGGTCTGCCGCCCGTGCAGCCGGCTGCGCCGTCCGCGGTGCCGACCCCGGTGCTCGAGCCGCGGCGCAATCCGCCGCTGCTTGGCGGACCGGAGCCGTCGCCGGCCTGATCGAGTCGTTCGCACCGAACGAACGAGCGAATGATCAACGAATCGGCCGGTGCGCAGTGCGCACCGGCCGATTGCGTTATCTTCTGCGCATGAGCACCTCCTGGCAGGTTCGCGGCCGCACGCTCTCGGTGGAGCGGCCGCTCGTCATGGGGATCCTCAACGCGACGCCCGACAGCTTCAGCGACGGAGGACAGCTGCGCACCGTGGACGACGCGATGGCGCGCGCCGGCTCGCTGCTCGCCGAGGGCGCCGACCTGCTCGACGTGGGAGGTGAGTCCACGCGACCGAACGCCACGCCGATCAGTGAAGCGGAGGAGCTGCGGCGCGTCGTGCCGCTCGTACGCGCGCTCGCGTCACGCTTTCCCGATGCGACGCTGTCGATCGACACCGTGAAGAGCGGAGTGGCGCGCGCGGCGATCGCCGAGGGCGTGCACGTGGTGAACGACGTGTCGGGTTTCCGGCTCGACGCCGCCATGGCGCGCGTGTGCGCGGACGGCGAAGTCGGCGTGGTCGTGATGCACTCGCGCGGCCCGGTCGGCGAGATGGCCACGTACGCGTTGGCCGCGTACGACGGCGATCCGATGGACAGCGTGCTCGCCGAGCTTCGCGATCGTGTGAACGACATCGCGGAGCACGGTGTGCCGAGCCGCAGCGTGGTCGTCGATCCGGGTGTTGGATTCGCGAAGCGTTCCGAGGATTCGCTCCGCGTGCTGGGGACGCTCGAGCGGCTGGTGGCGTGGGGATATCCAGTGCTCGTTGGCGCGTCGAGGAAGCGGTTCATCGGCGAGTCGAGCGGCGTGACGCACTCCGCGTCGCGCGTACACGGAAGTGTCGGCGCCGCGGTCGCGGCCTTCGAGCGTGGCGCGCGGATCTTCCGCGTTCACGACGTCGCGGCGACGAGACAGGCGCTCGATGTCGCCGCGGACATCCGCGCCGCGGGCGCCGCATGACCGAGCTCGCGCAACTCCGACTGCTGCATCCGGGATGGCGGGATCTGCTCGAGATCCTGCTCGTCGCCTACGCGCTCTACCGCGTGCTGCGACTCTTTCACGGAACGCGCACGCTGCAGATCGTCACCGGCCTCGGGATGTTGCTGGCGATCTACGCGGCCTCGTGGCTGCTCAAGCTCGAGATGATCACCTACGTGCTCGGCTTCGTCTTTCAGTATGGAGCGATCGCGCTGCTCGTGGTGTTCGCGCCGGAGCTACGCGCGGCGCTGGCGCACCTCGGTCAGGCGCGATTCGCCGGCTTGTTCCGGCAGATGGAACAGCGAGAGGTCGCCGAGGAGATCTGCGACGCGGTGGAGCGGTTGAGTCGATCCGGTATCGGCGCCATCGTCGCGATCGAACGCGAGGTGCCGCTCGACAACTACGCGGAGTCCGGCTCGCCGATGGAGGCGAAGGTCTCGGCTGATCTGCTGGCAACGATCTTCACGCCGTACTCGCCATTGCACGACGGCGCAGTGCTGGTACGCGGTGACACGATCGTCGCGGCCGGCTGCATTCTTCCGCTGTCGCAGAAGTCGATCCCCGACCGCACACTGGGCACACGGCACCGCGCGGCGCTCGGGCTCTCCGACGAGTCGGACGCGATCGTAATCGTGGTGAGCGAAGAGCGATCGACGATCTCCATCGCCGAGCGCGGGCAGCTCTGGCTCGACCTCTCGCCGGTGGAGGTGCGGGACTTCCTGGCCGGCCGCGCACCGCAGCGCGAGGCTATGCAGCCAGCGGGAGCACCCGCCTGACCGCGCGCGCCGCAGCCTGGATGGCCGGCGCGACTCTGCTCATCGTCTACGTCGCGACGCTTGCGCCAGGCGTGACGTTCTGGGACGCGGGTGAGCTGATCGCCGCAGCGAACGGTCTGGGCATTCCGCATCCTCCCGGCACGCCACTCTACGTCGCGATCGGCCGTGTGTGGATCGTCGTCTCGGGCGGTGTGCTCGGTGCCGCACGGGCGATGAATCTGCTGTCCGCCGTGGCGACGGCGCTCGCGGGAGGCGCGACCGCCTGGCTCGTGGCTCGACGCAGCAGCGCGGCGCACGCTGGATGGTCGGGACTCGCGGCGGCGTTGGCGGCGGGAACGATGATGTCTGCATGGGCCAACGCAACGGAGACGGAGGTGTACGCGATATCGCTGCTGCACGCCGTGGCGATGCTGGTCACCGCCGCGAAGGTGGAACTGAGCGCGTCGCCGCGCGACGAGCGATGGCTGCTCGCGACGGCGTATCTGATGGCGCTCGCGCCCGCACTGCATCTCAGCGCGCTGGTTGCTGCGCCGGCGGCGATCGTTCTGGCAGGACGGAGCTCGATCGCCGGACCGCTGAGAGTGTGGCGATGGGATCGCGTGACGTTGCTCGGCGGCGTGCTCGTGGCCACCGCCGGAGTCGGGCGCGCGGATTGGCGTCTGGTGGTAGTCGGCATCGCGATGGTGCTCGCGCGAACGTTGTGGGAGCGAAAGCTCGACGCGCCAACCGCGCTGTCCGCCGTGGTCCTCGTCGCGCTGGGCGCCAGTGCGCTCGCGATCCTGCTCGTGCGCGCGCGTCACGACCCCACGATCAATCAGGGCAATCCGAGCTCGCTCGCCGCGCTGGCCGACGTGATCGGACGCCGGCAGTACGCCGTGGCCTCGATGCTCCCGCGACAGACCGCAGTGTGGTGGCAGGCCGCGAACCTGGTGCAGTACGTGGACTGGCAGGCGGCGATGTCGTGGGGAGACGGCCTGATGACGTCGCCCGCTCGCGTGATCGCGGCCCTGGTCTGGCTGGCGCTCGCGTGGGCTGGTCATCGCGCGCTGAGACGTGACGCGCCCGCGCTGGCCGAGTCGGTCGCCGTGCTCTTCGTCTGCGGAACGGCTGGTGTCGCGGCGTACCTCAATCTCAGGATGGGCGCGTCGCTCGGCTGGGGGTTCGTGCCGGACGGCACGATCCACGAGGCGCGTGAACGGGACTACTTCTTCGTGCTCGGCTTCTGGGCGTGGGGAGTGATGGCAGGGTACGGCGCGGTGTCGCTCGCGAGATCTCGCGGTTGGGCGCCGGCCGCGGGGCTCGCCGCGGTGCTGCTGCCGCTCGCCGGAAACTGGCCAAGCGCGGACCGAGCGCATGGGCCGGAAGGATCGGCCGCGCGGGAGGTCGCGCAAGCCCTGCTGGAGAGCGCGCCTCCACGCGCGGTGATCTTCCTCGACGGAGACAATGACACCTACCCGGTGTGGTATCTCCAGGCGGTGGAAGGCGTGCGCCGAGACGTGCAGCCGGTGACGATCCCGTTGCTGCCCGCCGCATGGTATCCGGCCGAGATCGCCCGACGCACCGGATTGCAGTGGGATCCGAAACGCCCCGTCCAGGGCGCAACGACACGAACAGAGCAGGTCGCGGCGCTGATCGCCGCCGCCGCTCGGACCGCCGGCCGCCCGGTGGTCGCCTCGCCGGCGATCCCAGCGCGTGAACGTGCGATGCTCGGCGCGGATTGGGTGATGCGTGGGCCGGTGTACGTCGCACGATCAGTGGGAACCGGCGAAGCGTCCACTACAACGATCGACACAGCGGCGGCCATGCGATGGCTGGAGCGCGCTCCAGCCGCGCGTCACGAGTCCACGCCGCCGGGCGACGACGTCGCCTGGGCGATGTTGAGCTTGCTGCAGTGCCCTCGGTTGGCGACGCCGGGGGTGGCAGGGGCGCGGCGCGACTCGCTTGAAGTGAGGTGCAACCTTCGGTAAATTCGCGTGTTATGCCTTTTCAGGACCTGCCGGACCGTCTCGCCAGCGTGCGATCGTCGATCGAGCGCGCGCGGACGCGGGGAGGCCACGGGCAGCCGGTGACGATCATCGCGGTGACGAAGACCTACGGACCGGAGGCCGCCGAGGCGGCATGGCGGGCCGGACTGCATGACGTGGGGGAGAACCGGGTGCAGGAGGCGCTGGCAAAGATGCCGCTGGTGATCGCTTCGCTGCGGTGGCATCTGATCGGGCACCTGCAACGGAACAAGGTGAGGCAGCTGGACGGTTTTCAGCTGGTGCACTCGATGGACAGCGAGCGGCTGGCCGACGCGCTCGCGCAGTACGGCGAGTCTCGCGGAGCGCCGCTGAACGTGCTGGCGCAGATCAATGTGTCGGGAGAGGAGAGCAAGGGCGGCTACGAGCCGGCGACGTTCGAGCGCGAGGCAGAACGGTTACACGGATCGAGTGGGCTCGTCGTGCGGGGCGTCATGACGATGGCGCCGGCCGACGCGGACGAACGGACCCTGCGGTCCGTGTTCGCGGGAGCGCGGCGGTGTGGCGAGATGCTGCGCGCCGCTGGTCATCCCGCAACTGAGCTGTCGATGGGAATGTCGGGCGACTACGAAGTCGCGGTCGAGGAGGGCGCCACTCTGGTGCGCCTCGGTACGGTGCTGTTTGGAGCGAGACCCGCCTAATGGACGAGACCTTTCATCTGACGCCGCTGGACGTGCGGCGCTACGACTTCGGCAAGAGCCTGCGGGGGTACGACCCCGAGCGGGTGGAGCAGTTTCGCGAGCAGGTGGCCGAAGAGCTGGAGCGGCTGACGCGCCAGACCCAGGAGCTCGAGGCAAAGGCGAAGGGCTTTCACGAGCAGCTTCGCGCATTCCGCGAGCGCGACAAGGCGTTGAACGACGCGCTCGTGAGCGCGCAGCAGCTTCGCGGCGAGATCCGTGAGCAGTCCGAGCGCGAGGCGCAGCTAATCATCCGCGAAGCACGGTCCGAGGCGGACCGCTCCATGGAGAGCAGCCGACTGGAGATTCGTAAGATCGAAGCGCATCTCGCGGAGCTCGAGCGCGCACGTCGGAACCACCTGGCGCAGCTGCGCGTGATGGCGGAGCGGCATCTCGCCGAGATCATGGCGGCCGAGCGGGCGCCCTCGCCCGACGTTCCGGCGACGCCGGCGGGGATCCATCCGTCGGACGAGAATGGTCGCAGCGCATCGCCCGTGAACAGCTCGGCGCAGGGATGACGTCGTCGGTCGTGCAGGCGGCGGCAACGATGCCAAGCGCTCACCGCCTCGAGGCCATCGAGGCGGCGGCGGACGTCGTGCGCACGCGATTCGGGGTGACGCCAGATGCGGCGATCGTGCTGGGCACCGGTCTCGGCGCGCTGGCGAAGGAGATCGACGTCGCGTCGTCGATCGAGTACGCGGACATCCCCGGCTTTCCATTGTCGACCGTGGAGAGCCATTCGGGACGTCTGCTCTGCGGCACGCTCGGTGGCAAGACGGTGGTGGCCATGCAGGGGCGCTTCCATCGGTACGAAGGCTATACGCTGCAGCAGGTGACGTTTCCCGTCCGCGTGCTGCACGCGCTCGGCGCACGCACGCTGCTCGTGTCGAATGCATGCGGGGGGATGCGCGAGGACTGGGCGCCAGGCGACCTGATGCTGATCGCTGATCACATCAACCTGCTCGGCGACAACCCACTCATCGGCGAGAACGACGACCGGCTCGGCGCGCGCTTTCCCGACATGTCGGCGCCGTACGACGCCGAGCTTCGCGCGATCGCGCGCGAGGTGGCTCGTGCGCGCGGGATCGAGCTGCGCGAGGGTGTGTATGTCGCCGTGGCTGGACCGAACCTGGAGACGCGCGCCGAATATCGCATGCTGCGCGCGCTCGGTGCCGATGTGGTGGGCATGAGCACGGTGCCCGAAGTGATCGTCGCAGTGCACGCGGGGCTTCGTGTGCTCGGCGTGTCGATCATCACGGACCAGTGCATTCCGGAGACTCTCCTGCCGGCGGAGCTTGCGACGATCCTCGCGACGGCCGGGCGTGCGGAGCCGCAGTTGACCGCGCTCGTGCGCGGCGTGCTGGAGCGCCTGTGACGGTGAGCGACGTGACGCAGCGATTTGCCCTCATACCGGCGGAGCAGCCCGCCGATGAGTTGGAGCAGGCACTGCTCGCGCGCTGGCGCGAGGAAGGCCTCTTCGCGCGCACGCTCGCCGCGCGCGCTGGCGCGGAGCCGTTCGTGTTCTTCGAGGGTCCGCCGACGGCGAATGGCAAGCCGGGCATCCACCACGTGTTCGCACGCACCATCAAGGATCTCTTCTGTCGCCATCGGGCGATGAAGGGATATCTCGTGCACCGGAAGGCCGGCTGGGACACGCACGGTCTGCCGGTGGAGATCGAGGTGGAGAAGCGCCTTGGCATCAGCGGCAAGCAGGACATCGAGAAACTCGGCGTCGCGGAGTTCAACCGGCTCTGCCGAGAGAGCGTGTTCACGTATCGCGCGGACTGGGAGCGGCTGAGCGAACGGATCGGCTACTGGCTGGACTACGACGATCCTTACGTCACGTACTCGCCGGAGTACGTGGAAAGCGTGTGGTGGGCGCTGGCGACGTTGTTCCAGAAGTCGCTGCTCTATCGCGGCCACAAGATTTTGCCATACTGCCCGCGGTGCGGCACGGCGCTCTCGAGTCACGAGGTGGCGCAGGGCTACGAGGACGTGGACGATCCGAGCGTATACGTGGCGCTCGATCTCGGTTCGATCGGCGGCGAGGTGGTGCCCGATGCCGACGACCTGCCCGGTCGTACGGCGCGACGCATCCTGGTCTGGACGACGACACCGTGGACGCTCGTGTCGAACGCGGCGCTCGCGGTCAATCCCGAGCTGCCGTACGTGGAGCTCCGGAAGACGGGGAGCCCCGACACGCGCACGATCATCATGGCGGAAGGACGCGCGCGCGTCGTGCTCGGCGACGATTACGCAACGCGATGGACGCAGGTGGGCATGCTCAGCGGCGCGGAGCTCGTGGGCGGACGCTATCGCCGCCCGATCGACTGGCTGCCGTTTCCCGAGGGGACGCAGCACGAGATCATCGTGGGCGAGCGTTTCGTGAGCGCGGACGATGGTTCCGGCGTGGTGCACATGGCGCCGGCGTTCGGCGCGGACGACTACGCCGCGGGGCGCCGGCACAATCTCGCGTTTTTGCAACCCGTGGACGCGCGCGGTGCATTTCCCGCCGACCTGCCGCTCGTGGGTGGACAGTTCGTCAAGGCGGCCGATCCCGAGCTGATCGAGGAGCTGAAGCGGCGTGACGTGCTGTGGAAGGCGGGCACGCTCACGCACTCGTACCCGCATTGCTGGCGCTGCGGCACGCCGCTGCTCTACTACGCGCGGACGTCGTGGTTCGTGCGCACCTCGTCGTACAAGGACGAGATGCTTGCGCGCAACGCGAAGGTCGGCTGGCATCCGGGCGTGGTGGGGACCGGCCGATTCGGCGAGTGGCTGGAGAACAACATCGACTGGGCGATCTCGCGCGACCGATACTGGGGCACGCCGCTTCCGTTGTGGATCTGCGACCAGAGCGACGAGCATCTCGACGCGGTGGGCAGTTTCGCGGAGCTCGCCGAGCGTACCGGTCGCCCGCTCGCGCCCGACTTCGATCCGCACAAGCCGCACGTCGATCAGTACGAGTGGCCGTGCCGCATCGCGGGCTGCGGCGGGACGATGCGCCGCACGTCGGAAGTGATCGACGCCTGGTTCGATTCGGGATCGATGCCGTTCGCGCAGTGGCACTATCCGTTCGAGCATCGCGAGGCGCTCGCGTCGCGCTTCCCTGGCGACTTCATCGCCGAGGGCCTCGACCAGACGCGTGGCTGGTTCTATTCGCTGCTCGCGATCGCGACGGGGCTTGGCGACGCGCTTCCGAACAATGACGGCGGCACGGCGTCGCCGTACCGCTCCGTGGTCGTGAACGATCTCGTGCTCGACGCGGAAGGGCGGAAAATGTCGAAGAGTCGCGGCAACGTCGTCGATCCGTGGGCGGTGTTCAGCCGCCGCGGCGTGGATGCGGTGCGACTCTTCCTCGTGAGCAGCAGCAAGGTCTGGGAACCGCGGTCGTTCGACGAGGAGCACATCCGCCAGGGCGCCGGCCGCTTCCTGCTCACGCTCAAGAACATCTACAGCGGGATGTTCGCGCAGTACGCGAACTTCGGCTGGTCGCCGTCCGACGCGGATCCGGCACCGGCTGATCGTCCCCTGATCGACCGCTGGATCCTGTCGCGACTCGCCACGGTCGAACGGATCGCCGACCAGGCGCTGCTCGACTACGACGCGACCGTTGCGGTGCGCGCGATCATGGCGTTCGTCGACGAGGACGTGGCGAATTGGTACGTCCGTCAATCGCGGAAACGCTTCTACGACGTGGACACGGCGGACAATCGCGCCGCCTTCGCGACGCTGCACGAGGTGCTCGTCGTCGTATGCCGGTTGCTCGCGCCGTTCGCGCCATTCGTCACGGACTGGCTGCATCGCGAGCTCACGGGCGAATCGGTGCATCTCGCGTCGTACGTGCGCGAGGGCGCGCCCACGTCCGACGTCGCGCTCGAGGGCGTGATGGAGAGCGTGCGCACGCTGGCGACGCTGGGCCGCGCGGCGCGCGAGGAGGCAGGGATCAACGTGCGGCAGCCCCTGTCGCGAATGGTGTGCGTGGCGCCGGCGGTGAACGCCGAGGCGATGGCACCGCTGCTGCAGATTCTCGCCGCGGAGCTCAACGTGAAGCGCGTGGACATTGCGACGAGCGCCGATGCGCTCGTGACGCTCGAGGCAAAGCCCAACTTCCGCGCGCTGGGCAAGAAGTTCGGCAAGCAGACGCCGCTCGCCGCGGAGGCGGTCGCGCGATTCACGAGCGAGCACCTGCGCCGGTTCGAGCAGGGCGAGGAGCTCGTCGTGACGGTGGATGGCGACACGCACTCGATCACGGCCGACGATCTGACCATTGTGCGGCGCGCTTCGGGCGCGTTGGTGGTGCAGGAAGCGCACGGCTATTTCGTGGCGATCGACCCCGCGATCACGCCGGCGCTGCGTGAGGAAGGGATGGCACGCGAGGTGATCAGCCGGGTACAGCGTATGCGCAAGGAGGCCGGCCTCGCCGTGAGCGACCGCATCCGGCTCGTGATCGGGGGCGACTCCGACGTGCTCGCGGCGGCCACGACGCATCGCGATTGGATCGCGAGCGAGGTGCTCGCGACCGACGTGGCCATCGGTGGAGGGGAAGGCGACAACATGCTGGCGAGGCAGCGGGTGGATCTCGATGGGATCCACGCGGACCTCGCCCTAACCAAGGACGAGTAGCGATGCCCACGTCAGACAACGCGGCCAAGAAGTCGAAGCCGATGCCCAAGAAGCAGCTGCAACACTTCGAGAAGCGGCTGATGGAAGAGCGTCGTCGCGCGGTGAAGGAGCTTGGCCACTACGGCGAATCGTCCCAGGATAACGACGGCGATCTGAGCAGCTACTCGTTCCACATGGCCGATCAGGGCACCGACGCCATGGAACGCGAGAAGGCGTTCCTCTTCGCCAGCCAGGAAGGGCGGTTCCTCTGGCACATCGATGAGGCGCTCCGTCGCCTGTATCGCGCGCCCGAGACGTTCGGCAAGTGTCACAACTGTGGCAACGACATCGCGTTCGAGCGGCTCGACGCGCTGCCGCACGCGCGCTACTGCATCCAGTGCAAGCAGCGCGAGGAAGATGCAAAGTCGAAGTAAGGCCTCGATCTTCTGGCCGATCATCGTCGTGACCACGGTGGTGGACGTGGTCACGAAGGCGATCGCCGAGCGGTCGCTGATGCCTCGTGGCATTCCGCACGAGGTGATCGGCAATACCGTGCGGCTCACGCTGGTGTACAATCCCGGCGCTGCGTTCGGGCTCAACCTCGGGCCGCAATCGCGTTGGATCTTCGCCGCGCTGACGATCATCGCGCTGTTCATCCTCGCGCGTCTCTATCGCTCGACCACTCCGCGCGACACGTGGCGCACGGTCGCGCTCGGGCTCGTGTGCGCCGGCGCGGTGGGGAACCTGATCGATCGCGCGCGCTCGTTCTTCGGCGTGGTGGACTTCATCGACATCGGGATCGGCGACTCGCGGTGGCCGACGTTCAACGTCGCCGACATGGCGGTGAGCGTCGGAGCGGTGCTGCTCGCCTGGGTCCTGTGGCAGGAAGACCGCGCGGCGATGGCCGCGTCCGCGTCGGTGTCAACGACCGCGCTCCCTGCGTCGGCGTCCGGTGGAAAGCCGGGCGAGATCGTCTGAGCGAGATGCCACCGGCGGGGCGCGGCAGCGCTCGGCTCTTCTGGGGCACGGCGGCGACGGTGATCGCCGCCGACCTCGTGACGAAGCTGCTCGCCGAGCGCTATCTCGCGCCGAGGTACATCCCGCACCGGATCATCGGCGACTTCGTGCGCTTCACGCTGGCGTACAATCCCGGCGCGGCGTTCAGCATGTCGCTCGGGCAGTACTCCCGGTACATCTTCGGCGCGTTCGCGCTCGTCGCGTTGGGCGTGCTCTGGCGGCTCTACCGGTTGTCGGGGCCGGCCAAGCGCGCCGGTGACAGCGTGCGGATCCTCGCGCTCGGTCTGGCGTGGGGCGGGGCCGCGGGCAATCTGCTCGATCGCATCCGCTCGCCGCAGGGGGTGGTGGACTTCATCGACATCGGACTGCGCGACTGGCGCTTCTGGACGTTCAACGTCGCCGACTCGGCCGTGACGGTCGGGGCGCTGGTGCTCGCCTGGTCGCTGTCGCGCGAGGAGCGCGAAGAGCGAATGGCGCGCGACGCAGCCGCCAGCGCGCCATCCGACGCGACACGCGACGCCCCGCCGGGAGTTCCGGGGCCCGACGCGTGACCGGCGCGGGCGCCGGCTCGGCCGGTGCGCGCCACGAGCTCGACGTGCCGGCGGAAGCACCACGACTCGACCTGTTCATCGCCGCGGCGCTGGATCTCTCGCGCACGCAATCGGCCACACTCATCGCCAACGGACACGTGCGCGTCGATGGACGGTCCGAGCGGGCGAGCTACCGACCGGTCACGGGTGAGCACGTCGTGGTCGAGCTCCCGCCGCCGCCGGCGCGCAGCGTGGTCGCCGAGGACATCCCGCTCGACGTCGTCTTCGAGGATGACGACGTGCTCGTCGTGGACAAACCAGCCGGCATGGTGGTGCACCCGGCGCCAGGGAACTGGAGCGGTACCCTGGTGAACGCACTCAAGGGGCGTGGAGGTCCGCTGTCGGAGCTGGGCGGAGACGAACGCGAGGGGATCGTTCACCGGCTGGACAAGGAAACGTCGGGTCTGCTCCTCGTGGCGAAGACCGACCGGGCGCATCGAGTCCTTGGCGCGGCGATGGGGCGGCGGGAGATCGTGCGTCGGTATGCGGCGCTCTGTTGGGGCCACCTCGCCGAGGACGAGGTGAGCGTGGACCGACCCATCGCGCGGGACCCGCGAGACCGAAAGCGTATGGCGATCGTCAGTACGGGACGGGTGGCACGGACGGACTTCGTGCGGCTCGCTCGCTTCGACGCCGTGGACCTCCTGCGCGCGCACCTGCATACCGGGCGCACGCATCAGATCCGGGTGCATCTCTCGTCGCTGGGACATCCGGTGGTTGGAGACGACACTTATGGTGGCGGTGGTGGACGTCGGTTGGTTCCGCTGCCGCCGAAGCGACATTTTCTGCACGCTGCATGGCTCCGCTTCCGTCACCCGGCTACGGGGGAACCGATGGAGCTTCGTTCGTCGTTGCCGTTCGATCTCGTGCATGCGCTCGTGAGCGCCGCAGGCGCTGACAGTTCGTTTGCCGACACTGACCCGCTGGAGTACTTTGGCTTCTTCCGAGACGATCGCTGAATCGACTGCCGCGGCGCGGACGCTTCTCTTCCGCGTGGCGGGGAAGATGTACGGCTGCGACATCGACGCAGTGCGGGAGATCATCCCCTATCGGCGTGCCACGCGTCTGCCTGGCGCGCCGTCCTTCGTTCAAGGGCTGATCAACCTTCGCGGCACGATCGTGACGGTGCTGGACCTCGGCGCGCGCCTCGACCTCGAGCGGCCGCCGATTCGGGACGGGTCGATCATCCTCGCCACACACGGAACGCGCGTGGTCGGCGTGGCGGTAGACGAAGTGATGGATGTGCAGGCGATCACGGAAGAGCACGTGGAGGCCCACGGCGGCGCACGCGACGCGCTGATCCGCGGCCTCGGGCACTCGGAGAGCGACGTCGTCGTTCTCGTCGACATTCACACGTTGGTCACGCAGGTCCTGCTCTAAGGGGGCAATCGAGTGAGTCATACGGTTCTCATCTGCGACGACGCGATCTTCATGCGCACGATGGTCGGCGACATCCTGCAACAGGCGGGATTCGAGATCGTCGGCGAGGCGGAGACGGGCGTGCAGGCGGTGGAGAAGTACAAGCAGCTGCGTCCCGATCTCGTCACGATGGACATCGTGATGCCCGACATGGGCGGGATCGACGCGGTTCGCGAGATCACGAAGTTCGATCCGAACGCCAAGGTGCTGATGTGCAGCGCGATGGGGCAGCAGGCCCTCGTCGTCGAAGCGATTCAGGCGGGCGCGAAGGACTTCGTGGTGAAGCCGTTCCAGCCCAGCCGAGTGCTCGAAGCCGTGCAGCGCGTTCTGGGGTGACGCCGCAGGCGTCGTCTCGCACCACCATTCGAACTCCCCTCGGCGCACGCGAGCGCGCCGAGGTCCCGCCTCGTGGCCGCCCGTCGCGGCCCCCTTCCTTCTCCCAGCCGACTGACGCGCGTGGATAGCGCCCAGTACGCCGAGCTCTTCCTCACGGAGAGCCGCGAGCACGTCTCCGCGATCAACCATTCGCTGCTCGAGCTCGAGCGCGGAGTGGGGGGCGATCAGCCCGTGGGCGCGATCTTCCGCGGCGTGCACACGATCAAGGGGATGAGCGCGACGATGGGCTACACGGCCGTGGCCGCGTTGTCGCACGAGCTGGAGACGCTGCTCGATCGCGTTCGGCGCGGTGACCGCACGGTGGACGCACGGCTCATGGACATGCTGTTCCGCTCGGCCGATCTCCTCGAGCGGGCGATCGAGTCGGCGGTGAGCGGCGTGGACGCGGTGGACGTGGCACCGATGGTCGCGCAGCTCCAGAGCGAGGCGGGGAACGATCCGGGTACGCCGGCGATGGGAAGGGCGGCTGTACCATTGCCGACGGCAGAGAGCTGGACGGCCGCCGTTCCCGAAGGACCCGGGATGCTGGTGCGAGTGCGGATCATCGCGGGCACGCCGCTCAAGGGTGTTCGCGCCTTTCTCGCCGTGCAGGCCGCGCGAAAGTTGGGCGAAGTCGGTGCGGTCTCGCCCTCGCTCGACGCGATGCAGATCGACGACTTCGACCACGACTTCGCCATTCGCCTCACGACGGAGCTGAGCGAGGACGACGTCGTTGCCGCACTCAGGCGCGCGGGCGACGTGGACGAGGTGCGCGCCGGAGAGGATGCCGTGGCGCCACCGGCCGAGAAAGCGGAGATCGTCGCGGAGGCAGCCACTAGCCAGGCGGCGCCGGATGCCGGCGCGGTACGCCAGCAGCGCAGCGTACGTATCGACCTGCGTCGGCTCGACAACCTGATGAACCTGATCGGCGAGTTGGTGATCACGCGCGGACGACTGGTGCAGCTCGCCGGTCCGATCGACGATCCCGCGCTTGCCGAGACGGTCGCGCAGACGTCGCGCCTCGTCGCCGATCTGCAGGACGAGATCATGACCAGCCGCATGGTGCCGGTATGGCAGGTGTTCGATCGCTTCCCGCGGCTCGTTCGTGATGCCGCACGATCCGTTGGCAAGCCAGTGGATTTCACGATCGAGGGGAAGGAGGTCGAGCTCGACCGCTCGATGCTCGACGAGGTCGGCGATCCGATCGTGCATCTGCTGCGCAACGCGGTCGATCACGGGATCGAATCGCCCGAAGCGCGTCGCGCGGCCGGCAAGCCGGAGGCGGGGCGCCTGACGCTCAGCGCACTCCGTGACCGTTCGGCGGTGGCGATCCGCGTGACGGACGACGGCCGGGGCGTGGACCGCGAGAAGGTGCTGGCGCGCGCACGCGAGGCCGGCCTGGTCGAGTCCACCAAGACGGAGCTGTCGGACGAGGAGCTGTTCCGGATCATCTCACAGGCGGGCTTCTCGACGGCCGACAAGGTCACCGACCTGTCGGGCCGGGGCGTCGGGATCGATGCCGTGTACAACCGGGTTCGCTCGCTGGGCGGGTCGGTCGATCTGCGCACCGTTCCGGGCAAAGGCACCACGGTCACGCTCCGGCTGCCGCTCACGCTGGCGATCGTCCGGTCGCTGCTGGCGATGATCGGCGACGAGACGTACGCGATCCCGATGACGCACGTGAGCGAGACGGTCGAGCTGCACCCCGACATCCTGCACACGGTGAAGGGGCGCGAGGTGCTGATGATGCGCGACGAGGTCCTTCCGCTCATTCGGCTGAGGCATTTGTTGGGATACGACGGCGAGGCGAAGCGTGGCCTCGAGCAGGTGGTCGTCGTCGAGATGGCGGAGCGGCGAGCGGCGCTGGTGGTCGACGCGCTGATCGGCCAGCAGGAGATCGTCGTCAAGCAGTTCGACGGCGTGCAGGATGCCCGCTCGCTGTTCGGCGGCGCAACGATTCTCGGCGACGGAGCTCCGGCGCTGATCATGGACGTGAGCAGCCTCCTTTAACTGAATTCGATATGGAAGACATTCGCTCGCTGAAGGCGCTGCAGCTCGACGCACTGCGCGAAGTCGCGAACATCGGGGCGGGCCATGCGGCTACCGCGCTGTCGCAGATGATCAACAGCACCATCATGATCAGCGTGCCGACGATCAACGTCTCGCGCCTCGAGGAGGTGCCGCCGCAGATCTCCGAGCCGGAGGAGCCGGTGGCGGCAGTGCTCATGCACATGATGGGCGACCTCACGGGTCGCACGTTGCTCGTCTTCCCGAAGCCGACGGCCGTGCGCCTTGCGGAGCTCATGCTCCGCCGCCCGATCGGATCGAGTCCCGAGCTCGGCGAGATGGAGCAGTCGGCCATCAAGGAGGCGGGCAACATCCTCAGCAGCGCCTACATGAATGCGCTGAGCGACTTCATGGGGATGATGCTGCTTCCGTCGCCGCCGAGCCTCGCGATCGACATGAGCACGGCCGTGCTCACGACCGCGTATCTCCAGTTCGGAACGGATCGTGACTACGTGTTCTGCGTCGAGAGTGAGTTCTTCATGACCGACGTGAACGAGAAGCTACGCGGATTCTTCCTCCTGCTCCCCGATCCCGCCTCGCTGCAAGCGATCCTGCGCGCCGTTCGCGTCGCGTAGGGCGAACGCCAGCACGGACCATGTCTCCCAGCCTGACTTCCGAGCGCGATCGCGACGTCCTGCGGTCGTTCGCCCGGCGGATCGATCCGTCGGACGCGGGGGCGCACAACAATCTGGGAGTCCTGTACTACAACAAGGGACTGTACGAAGAGGCGGTCAGTGCGTTCATGCGCGCGCTGGAGCTCGACCAGAAGATGCAGGTCGCGCAGCGCAACCTGGAGATCGCGTACTTCAACACCGGCTACTACGACAAGCGCGTCGCCGAGCTGATCGAGCGGCTGCGCGTCAGGCCCGACGAGCGCGACGCGCGTTGGGAGCTCGGCCGCACGCACGCGCTGCTCGGCCAGACGGCGGACGCGGTGGCGGAGTTCACCGAGCTGCTGCGCTACTATCCCGCCGACATCGGCGCGCTGGTGCAGCTCGGACTCGCGGAGCGCACCAACGGAGACCTCGACAAGGCGCTCGGCTATCTGGAGCGCGGACTCTCGCTCGATCCGGCGAGCTCCGTGGTGAACTTCTACATCGGCGAGGTGCTCTACAACCGCGGCGTGAACGAGGGCGCGCTGTCCGCGCTCCGCCGCGCCGTGGAGCTCAATCCGCACAATCCGGACGCGTACTACCTGATGGGGTTCGTGCTCGGCGACATGGGCCGGCACGAGGAGGCGCGCGAGGTGACGCGCCGCGCGATCCAGCTCAACCCGACGCTGTCGCGCGCGCAGGCGAATCTCGCGATCGACCAGAACCGCAGCCAGCGCGCCGACGAACGCGCCGCGGCGCGCGCCGATGGGCGCATGGCGCAGATGGAGGTGCACGCCGAGGGGCAGCTCGCGCACTTCAACCTTGGCCTGGCGTTCAGACAGAAGGGCTACTACGGCGAGGCGCTGCGCGAGTACGCGAAGGCACTGGACCGCGCCGAGGACCGGCCGCTCGTGCTCCAGGCCATGGCGGAAGTGCACCTGCTGCGCCGTGAGGCCAAGGCGGCGGTCGAGCTGTACGACGAGCTGCTCGCCCATCAGCCCGAGAGCCCGAAGCTCTGGAACGAGCGCGGTGTCGCGCTGCACCAGGACGGCAAGTTCGTCGAGGCGGAGGAGTCGTACCGGCGCGCCGTGCGATCGGAGCTGGGCTACGCGATCGCGCACAACAACCTCGGCGTCGCGATCTACCATCGCGGCGACACGGACGAGGCGATCGCCGCGTTTCGCGTCGCGCTCGACGCACAGCCGACGTTCACGAAGGCGCGGCTCAACCTCGCGCTCCTGTTGAGCAAGGGTAAGCGCTTTCAGCTCGCGCTCGAGGCGTATCGCACTGTGTTGCAGACTGCGCCGGAAGATCCCGCGGCGTGGAATGGCGTGGGTCTGGTGCTCGCCGAGCTGCGCAAGTTCGAGGACGCGCGGAACGCCTTCGCGCGCGCCGTGCAGGCTCGCCCGGAGTACGCCGAGGCGCACTACAATCTGAGTTTCACGCTCTCCAACCTCGGCGACTTCGAAGGCGCGTTGCGCGAGACCAAGCGCGCGCTGGAGCTCGACCCGTACTACGTGGCGCAGAAGTTCGAGCTCGCGATCGACCTCGAGTACGAGGATCCAGATCTTTCCATCCAGCCGGAGCTCGGTGCCGTGCACCGCACGGAGGCGAACGTCGAGGATTTCTCGTTCGATGCGGGCGTGCTCGACTCGCTGTTCACGACGCTGGCGCCTGCCGCCTCCGCGTCGGACAACGGCACGGGCGACGAAGGGTCCGACGCCTACATGATGGCCGCGGACTACCTCGCGATGGGGCTGTACGAGCGGGCTGCGGCCGAGGTGAGTCGCGCGCTGCTGCGTGGCGCGCCGCGCGTGGATGGATACACGCTGCTCGGCGACATCTATGCGCGGCAGGGCGTGTACGGCGAGGCGCTGGAGCGCTACCGCGAAGCGAAGAGTGAAGCGCCGACCACATTGCGTCCGGCGATCGGCGAAGCGTCGGCGCTGCTCTCGATGGGCCGCGGCGCCGAAGCGCGGCCGCTGGCGGAGGCGCTGCTCGCGTCGGGACCGCCGCAGATCGATCTGCTCATGCTCGTCGCCGCCGTGCGGGCCGACACGGGTGATCCCGCCGGCGCCCTGTCGGCGCTCGAGCAGGCGCGCCGGTTGGCGCCGCTGCGCGCCGAGGTGCATCAGAAGTCGGGCGAGATCGCCGCGTCGCTCGGCGACTACGACGGCGCGATCGTCGCGTACCGGCATGCGCTCGAGCTCGACCAGGACTTCGCCGTCGTGCGCTATCAGCTCGCTCGTCTCCTGCGCGCCAAGGGACTGTTGCGCGATGCCGAGCAGGAGCTGCTCGATGCCCTCGACGCCGTACCGACGTATGCGGAAGCGACGCTCGAGCTGAGCTCTCTGCGCCGCGCTGCGGGGCGCATCGACGAGGCGCTCGACCTCCTCATCTCGCTGCTCGAGCGCGATCCCTATCACTTCGACGCACTGCTCTCGCTCGGTGAGACCCTGCTGTCCATTGGGCGCAAGCAGGATGCGCGAACCGCCATCCGCCGAGTGCTGCGCTTCGATCCATCGCACGTCGGCGCGCTGTACTACGACGGCATCCTGCTGACCGATCAGAAGCGCTTCCGCGACGCCATCGACCGGTGGCGGCGCGTGATCGACCTCGATCCCGCGGGTGAGTTCGCTCGCAGAGCACGCCGCGAAGCGCGCACGGCGATGGATCTCGACGCGATCTTCTCGGCCACCGCGGGGGGCTGACGATGGCGATCGAAGGGCCACTCCGCGAGCTCGGCATCCACGACGTCTTCCAGCTGCTCGATCTGAGCCGGAAGACGGGCGCGCTGCGCGTGACGTCGGATCTGCGCGACGATGAAGGCGTCGTGCTCTTCGATGGCGGGCGCGTGATCCACGCCAGTGTGCGCAGTCATCCCACGTCGATCGAACGGATTCTCCGCCAGGCGGGGAAGGTGAGCGACGCCGATCTCGTGCTCGCGGCCTCGGTCGCAAGCGAGCCAGGCGAGGGGCTCGGCGACCGGCTGGTGCGCGTCGGGGTGATCACGCAACGCGAGCTCGAGCGACAGCTGCGGCTGGCGATCGAGAGCGTCGTGTTCGAGCTGCTTTCGTGGCACGAGGGATTCTTCTCGTTCGAGGAGCGCGTCGTCTCCGACGTGCCCCTCGACGCGCGCATCCGCATCTCGACCGAGTCGCTGCTGATGGAGGGCGCGCGCCGCATCGACGAGTGGTCACGGATCGCCGACAAGGTGCCGAGCTTGAGCGTGGTGCCGATGCTGGCCCCGGTGGAAGATGACCGCGCGTCGGTGCTCGATCTCCTCCCGCACGAGTGGGAGGTGCTGATGATGATCGATACGGCACGCGACCTGCGCGCAATCGCTGCCGCGCTCGGCCGGAGCGAGTTCGAGATCGCGAAGATCGCGTATGGACTCGTGTCGACCGGCGTGGTGGAGCTCTATCACGGCGAGCACGCCTCACCTTCGGCCGACGCGGCGCAGGATGCCGAGCCCGCGCTCGTGCGCGCTCGCTCGGCGATCGCCGGTGGGCGACCCGAAGAGGCGCTCTCGAATGCGCGGGTGGCCCTCGCCGCCGATCCGACGTCGACCGAAGGACATCTGCTCGCGGCCCGCGCGCTGAACCGGCTCGCCCGCTATCATGATGCAGTCGATGAGCTGCGCCGCACCGTCCAATCCGATCCACTCACGCCAGTCGTGCATCTCGACCTCGGCTTTGCCGCCGTGCGAGTGGGTGACTTCGCGAGCGCGCACGCGAGCTGGGAGCATTTTCTCCGGCTCGCGCCCAATGCGGCCGAGACATCCCGTGCACGCGCGGCGCTCGAGACACTCAACCGGATGATGCATCTGCTCGAGACGCACGCCGATGGCTGACGACGTCCGCCGTCTGAGCGACGAGCTGGCCCGCGATCCGGCCAGCCGTGTGTTCGTGCCGCTCGGCGAGACGCTGCGCCGGCAGGGTCAGCTCGATCTCGCGCTCAAGGTCACGCTTCGTGGACTCGAGCGGCATCCGCACTTCGTCGACGGTCACGACCTGCTCGCGCGCATCGCCGTCGATCGCGGCGACCTGGAGCGCGCTTTCGACGAGTGGGACATGGTGTTGCGGTTGTCACCTGCTCACCTGGGCGCGCTCAAGGGGATGGGCTTCGTGTGCTTCCAGCAGGGACGCTTCACGGAGGCGGAGAAGTTTCTCGCCGGCGCGGCCGAGCAGGGTGATCACGACGAGCAGCTCGCCGCCGCGCTGCAGCACGTGCGCGCGGCGCGCCAGGAAGCGGCGAGCATTCCACGCGATCCGTCGCGCCTTCCCGCCGGCACGGCGCACGATCCGCGCTTTCTCTTTTCCGACGTGCTCGTCGAGGCGGAGCAGGCCGCGCTGCTGCTCGACCGCGACGGGCTCGTGCTTGCCGGCGCCTACGTCGCGTGGGACGGACGCGACGTGGGACAGGAGGTGGGCGCTGAGCTGAGCGGCGTGACCGACGCCGCGCGCCGCGCAACGCGTCACCTCGCGCTCGGCGAATGGACGTCGATCGTGTTCGAGACCGAGGTGGCGGTGGTGGCGATGGCCCCGGCGCCGAGCGACGCCTTGCTGGTGCTCGCGACGTCCCGCACGACGCCCCTCGGTCTGGTGCGACGGCTGCTGGATCGGTGCACCGATCGGGCGCGGCGCTGGATGGGAGGCCGTATATGAGCGCGCGGCCGTTCGCGTCGATACTGGATAGTCTCACGCGTCAGCGCGGGGTGACCGCGGCGCTCGTGGTGAGCGAGCGGGACGGGATCGTCGTGGAGTCGAACCTTCAGATCGGTCAGTCGGGCGACCGGGTGGCGGCGCTGGCCGCGTCGCTCTACCGGAAGGCGCGTCTGTCGGCGAAGGCGGCGGGAATGGGCGCTGTGTCGTTCATGCAGCTGGAGGCACCCAACGGCCGACTGTGCGCGGTTGGCGGTGGTGATCTGGTGCTCGTCGTCGTCGCTGAGCCGGCGGTGAACGTCGGGCTGGTGCGCGTGGAGCTGTTGCGCGCCGTTGGTGAGCTGCTCGCGGTGGGCGGCGAAGGATGGGGAGGGTCGTGATGATGCAGATGACCGTGGTGGAGGCGTGGATCGAGGGGCCGCTCAAGCGGTTTGTCGACGATGCGGGCGCCGAGCTCGCGTTGCTGCTCCATCCCAGCGGTCAGGTGTTGGCGCAGCACGGGTTCGCGAGAGCGGTGGACGTGATGTCGGCCTGTGCGCTCGCCGCGGGCATTCACGCATCGTCGGCCGAGCTCGGTCGTCAACTCGATGGAAAGCCCTTTCGAGGGTTGCACCATGTAGGACGTACTCGTCAGATATTTCTAGCGGAGGCACAGTCGCCACGTGGAGCGTACGTCTTCCTGACCGTGTTCGGTCCGGAGAGCTCCCTGGGGTTGGTGCGCCTCTATTTCGATGAGCTCGTGACAGGTCTGGCCGCCGCGGCGCCTCCCGAGGCGCCCGCCCCCGGTCCCGCCCTGACCGAGCACTTCGAGCGCGACCTGAATCACAACCTCGCCGTTCTGTTCGGCCGCGTTTAGGCTCACCCGCGCCCTCCCGCCTGCTCCGTGTCGCTCGTCAACTACGCTACGCGCGAGATCACCTGCAAGATCGTCTACTACGGGCCAGGTCGCTCGGGGAAGACGTCGAATCTGCATTACATCTACGGGCAGGTTCCGGATGATCGGAAGGGCAAGATGGTCTCGCTCGCGACGCAGACCGACCGCACGCTCTTCTTCGATTTTCTTCCGCTCGATCTGGGGAACATCTCCGGCTTCACGACGAAGTTCCAGCTCTACACGGTGCCGGGTCAGGTGTACTACCAGACGACGCGCAGGCTCGTGCTCCAGGGTGCCGACGGCGTCGTGTTCGTCGCGGACAGCCAGGTGCGCCAGCTCGAGGAGAACATCGAGAGCTTCCAGGATCTGCACGCGAACCTGTCGGAGCAGGGCATCGATCCGCGGCAGATGCCGCTGGTCGTGCAGTACAACAAGCAGGATCTGCCGCGTGACCTGATCCTTCCCGTGGCCGCGCTGTCGGACGCGATCAACTTCCGCAACGTGCCGGAGTTCGCCGCCGACGCGCTGCATGGTCCGGGCGTGTTCGAGACGCTGCGCGGCATCTCGGAGCTCGTGTTGCGGCGCCTGAGTGCAGCCGGCTCGACGCCGGCCGGCGTCGGCAGCAAGTAGGGAATGCAACCCGACTCACGCACCCGGTTCGACAACTACGTCGTCGGCTCGGCCAACCGACTCGCGGTCGCGGCCGCGCGCGCGGTCGCGGAGTCGCCGGGCGCGGTGTACAACCCGCTCTTCGTCTACAGCGGGCCCGGCCTCGGCAAGACGCACCTGATCGGAGCGATCGGCAACGAGGCCGTCGAGCGCGCACCCGAGCTGAACGTCGAGTATCTCTCGCTCGAGGATTTCATCGAGCAGATCCACGCCGCCGTCGCGGTCGGTGAGATGGAGCGGTTCAAGCAGCGCTACGGCCGCGTGGACGTGCTGCTCATCGACGACATGCAGTTCCTCACCGGGCGACGCGAGACGCAGAGCGAGCTGCTGCGACTCCTGAACGCGCTGGCGGGAAGCGGACGGCAGATCGTCATGACGAGCGATCGGCCGCCGTCCGAGATCGCCGACGTCGACGAGCGCCTGATCAGCAAATTGAGTGGCGGCCTGATCGTCGACATCGGCGTGCCCGACTTCGAGACGCGCGTGGCGATCCTGCGCGGCAAGGCGGAGGAGCGGAAGGTCTCGTTCGCGCCGGGCGTGATCGAGGAGCTGGCGCGGCTCGAGGTGACGAGCGTGCGCGAGCTACAGGGGGCGATGCACAAGCTCAGCGCGCAGCAGTCGCTCGACGGCACGCTCACGCCCGGCATGGTGCGACAGGTGCTCGGCATGGAGCAGTCGACGCCGGTTCAGGCGGCGGCCGCGCCTGCCGACGAGTTCTTCAGTTTCGTCACCAGCATGGCGACGGCGGTGGCGGCGCAGATCGAGCCGTGGAAGGTGCGCGTCGGCGAGGCGATCGCGTATTGGAGCGGCGAAGGCTATCGCACGGCGGCACTCGAGCGATTGATGGCCGAGCCGAGCGCGCCGCCCAACTACGAAGCGCTGCTGCGCGGCTACGGCCACGCGGTCGAGCAGCTGCGGCAACTCGCGACGAAGGTGGCGAGCGTGGACGCCTCGCTCGGTGGCGACGAACTGTTTCGCGATCCGCAGCGGGTGCGCGAAGCGGTGGCATTCGTCGAGCGCGCGCTCACCGGTGAGGTGCCACCGCATGGCCCGCAGGCCGCGTTCGCACGGGCCACGTTCCAGGAGAGCGCGTCCAACCAGATGGCCGTGCGCGCCGCCGACGCGGTCACCGCTGAGCCGGGCCACCGCTACAACCCGCTCTTTCTCTCCGGTCCGAGTGGGGTGGGGAAGACGCATCTGCTCAACGCGATCGGCAACGAGCTCGCCGCGCGGAACGGTCGCGCCGGACGCGTGGCGTGCGTGGGCGCGCAGCTCTTCATCGACGAGCTGATCGCCGCGCTCCAGGACGGGCAGATCGAGCGGTTCCGCGCGCGCTATCGCGCGGCCGATGTGCTGCTGATCGACGATGTGCAGTTCGTTGCCGGCAAGGAGCGCACGCAGGAAGAACTGTTCCACGTCTTCAACGATTTCCATTCGGCGGGGAAACAGCTCGTGTTCGCGAGCGATCTCCCGCCCAAGGCGATCGACGGATTGGAGGAGCGGCTCCGCTCGCGGTTCGAGGGTGGGCTCGTCGCCGAGCTGGAGGTGCCCGACCACGGATTGCGCGAGAAGTTGTTCGCGCGCTTCCTCGCCGAGAGTGGCGTCGCGCCAGATGCGGACCTGCTCGCGTATCTCGCCGAACGGCCGCTCTCGAGTGTGCGCGAGCTGATCGGCGTCGTGCACCGGCTCAAGGCCGCCGCCGATGCGAGCGCATCGCCCGTGTCGCTCGACCTCGCTCGGCGCGAGCTGGAGCCGGCGGGAGTGACGACGATTGCCCCTCCCTCGACGGTGCGTCAGGCCGCCGACGTGTTCTTCCTGGACGACGAGAAGATCGTGTGGGAGTGGCCCGACGTCGTCGGGCGGCTCGTCGAGGAGATCCGCTGATGGCGATCAAGGGAAGCCTCAAGGAGGCCAGCCTCCCGGACGTGCTGCAGCTGCTTGCCATGGGCAAGAAGACGGGCTGTCTCGCCGTCACCCATCGCAACAACTTCGGCTACATCTACTTCGACAAGGGTCGCATCTGCTACGCGTCGATCGTCAACCGGCGCGACCGGATCGGCGACATCCTCGTGAAGGCAGGCTCCATCACGCAGGCGCAGCTCGATGCCGCGATCGCTGCGCAGGACGCGCACCGCGAGAAGCGGCTCGGTGAGCTCCTCGTCGCGCACGGCGCAATCACGCGCGCCGAGCTCCACGACCAGATCCGGCTGCAGATCGAAGAGGCGGTGTACTTCCTCTTCACCTGGACGCTGGGGACGTTCAACTTCGAGGCGGACGTCGCGCCCGAAGAGCAGGACTTCCTCGTATCGATCAACCCCGAGTCGCTGCTGCTCGAGGGCGCGCGCCGCGTCGACGAATGGTCGCTGATCGAGAAGAAGATTCCGAGCTTCGACCTCGTCTTCGCCATCGATCAGAAAAAGCTGGCCGAGCACGAGGGCACGCTGACGCGCGAGCAGGAGATCGTGCTCGAGCTGCTCGACGGGCGGCACGACGTCGCGGCGCTGATCGACGTCTCCGGGCTCGGAGAGTTCGACTGCGGCAAGGCGCTCTACGGGCTGATCAGCGCGGGCTTCGCGCATCGCGTCGGAAAGACGAAGGCCGCAGAGCCGGTGGTCAGCGAATCGCGCGTGGACGAGCACCGCAATCTCGGCGTGGCGTTCTACAAGACCGGTATGCTCGACGAGGCGATGCGCGAGTTTCGTCGCGTCGCGGACCTTCGTGAATCCGACGCGCCGGCGCGCTTCTACATCGGGCTGGCGCTGATGCGACAGGGCAAGTGGAGCGAGGCAGTGACGGCGTTCACGGACTGTGTCGCGCTTCCGGGCGCCCGCGCGTCGGCGCTGCACAACCTCGCGTACGCGCTGGAGCGGCTCGGCCGATACGACGAAGCGCAGGTCGCGCTCGAAGAGGCGGTGCGTCGCGGGGGCGCCAAGGATGCGCGCATCCAGACGTCGGTCGGCGTGATCGCGCTTCGTTCCGGCGATGTGGCGGCGGCCGATGAGACGCTTCAGGCCGCGCGTCCGTTGTTCGGCCCCAAGCCGCCGACGGCGCCGTGGTTCCACTACTCGGCGCTCACCGCCGCACTGCTCGGCGAGCTCGATCGCGCCGTGACGCTCCTGCAGGAAGGGACGGCGTCGCACCCACACGCGGCCGCGCTGCACAACAACCTGGCGGCGGTGCAGGAACGCCGAGGCTACTACCCCGAAGCCTTGCAGGCTGCCGAGCGCGGCGTGCTCGAGGAGCCGGGTGTGGCCCAACTCCACAAGAATCTCGGCGACTGCCACTATCGCGCCGCACGGTACGACGACGCGCTGGAGAGTTTTCAACGTGCCGTGAAGATCAACCCGCAGCTCGGCGACGACGTGTACCTCAAGCTCGGCAACATCCGCTTCAAGCGGCAGGAGCGCGAGGAGGCGGTCCGCTGCTGGGAGCAGGCGCTCGCGCTCGATCCCGCGAACGCCATCGTTCGCACGAACCTCGACGCCGTCCGGCAGGTCCTGTGACCGCGCCCGAGATCTCCGATACCGCGTTCCTCGCGCTGACGACGAAGATCGCGAAGGATCGCGGCTTCGGATGCGCGAGCTACAAGGACAAGTGTCTGCGCCGCCGGATCGCCGTGCGCATGCGCGCGCGCGGCGTGCACACGTACGCCGACTACGCCCACGTGCTCGACGCCGATCAGGCCGAGTACGACAAGCTGCTCGACGCGCTGACGATCAACGTCACGAAGCTCTTCCGGAACTGGGACACGTACACCGTGCTCCAGACGACCATCGTGCCGGCGCTCTGGGCACTGCCGGACACGCCACTCAACGTGTGGAGCGCCGGATGCTCGTCCGGTGAGGAACCGTACTCGCTCGCCTCGCTCTTTCATCATCACGCCGAAGCGTTGGGCGCCGCGGCGAAAGCAGCATCACGCGTGCGCGTGCTCGGGAGCGACATCGACACGCGGTCGCTCGCCGCGGCGGAGCGCGGCGAGTTCGAGGAGGGCGATTTCTCCGAGACGCCCTCGAGCCTTCGCACACGCTACTTCGCGCCGGCCGCGCCGTTCACGATCATCCCCGAGGTGCGCCGAATGGTGCGCTTCGAGCGGCGCGACCTCCTCGCCGAGGAGGCCCCCCCGGGGTCGCACCATCTCATCTGTTGCCGAAACGTGCTGATCTACTTCGATCGGGAAACGCAGGAGCGCCTGTTCGAGAAATTCCGCAACGCGCTCGCGCCGAACGGATTTCTGGTGCTCGGAAAAGTCGAGACGCTGCTCGGTGCCGCACGAACCCGCTTCGCCGCCGTCGACGGCCGCGAGCGCATCTTCCGGCCGCTGTGAGCAGTCACGTCGCGGACGTTCGCGTGAAGGTTGCCGACTATGCGGTGCGCCGCGGGAGCGACGTCATCGCCACGATCGGCCTCGGCTCGTGCGTCGCGATCGCGCTGTACGATCGCGACACCAAGGTCGGTGGGCTCGCGCACATTCTGTTGCCCAGCATGGCGATGTCGCGAGAGACGTCGAACCCGGCGAAGTTCCCCGAGTCGATCGTGCCGGTCATGCTCGCCGAGATGCGCACGCTCGGCGCGCTCCAGACGGCGAGGATCAGCGCCAAGATCGTCGGCGGTGCGAGCATGTTCGGCCAGCTCATCTCCGGCACGGGTATCAATGTCGGCGAGCGCAACATCGCCGCTACGAAGGAGGCCCTCGCGGCCGCCGGCATCCCGCTCATTGCCGAGGACACGGGGCTCGACTACGGACGCAGCGTCTATTTCCATCTCTCCGACGGCCGCGTCGAGGTGCGGTCGCTGAAGAAGGGAGATCGTGTCATCTGACTCGGTGACGACGGTGCTGGTCGTCGACGACAGCGCCTTCATGCGGCGGCTGATCGGCGAGATCATTGACGGCTCGGGGGAATTCCGCGTCGTCGGCACCGCACGCAATGGACACGACGCGCTTCGGCAGATCCACGCGCTCGAGCCGGACATCGTCACGCTCGACGTGGAGATGCCGGAGCTCGATGGCGTGCAGACGCTCGGCTACATCATGAGCGAGCTGCCGCGTCCGGTCGTGATGCTGAGTGCGGCTGCCACGCAGGGTGGCGTCGACCTCACGCTGCGCTGCCTCGAGCTCGGCGCGGTGGATTTCGTGCGGAAGCCATCGGGGCCGATCAGCCTCGATCTCGGCAGCGTCGCGACCACGCTGATCGCCGCGCTCCGCGCCGCGATCCAGGTGAATCTCGGCGGCGTGCAACTGCTGGCGCGGCCGCGCTTCCTCACCGAGCCGCGCGCCGTTCGTTCGCGCTCGCGTGCGACCACGGCGGTGGGGATCGCCTCGAGCACTGGCGGTCCGCGCGCCCTCGCCGAAGTCATCCCCGGCCTTCCCGGTGATCTCGACGCCGCCGTGCTCGTCGTCCAGCACATGCCGCCCGGATTCACGCGAAGTCTCGCGAATCGGCTCGACGGCATGAGCGAGCTGCGGGTGACCGAGGCGGAAGACGGCGACACGGTCGTCGCCAATCGTGTCTATCTCGCGCCAGGCGGGCTGCACATGCGCGTCGTCGCCGACGGACCGAATGCGTGGCGCATCGCGCTCGACGACACCCTGGCGATGCACGGGGTACGACCCTCGGCCGACCGTCTCTTCCTGTCGATCGCCGAGCAGTTCGGCCGCGCGAGCATCGGCGTCGTCCTCACCGGCATGGGGAAGGACGGCGCCGACGGGCTGAAGGCGATGCGCGCGGCAGGTGGGCTGGGGATCGTGCAGGATCGCGCGACGTCGACGATCTACGGAATGCCGCAGGCCGCGCTCCAGCGCGCCGGCGCGGAGCACGTCGTCGGGTTGAGCGAGGTCGCGCCCACGATCGTCGCGGCGCTCTCGGAACAGCGGCGCGGGCGCGCATGATCGAGCGACATTGGGCGCTCACGCGCCGCGCGTTCGCCAATACGCCAGACCCCGACTTCGTCTACCGCTCGCCGGCCTTCGCCGAGGCGCTCGCGCGGCTGCTCTACGACGCCACGCAGCTTCGCGGCGGGCTCTCGCTCATCACCGGCGAGATCGGCTGCGGCAAGACCATGCTGGCCCAGACGCTGGCCGCGCAGCTGGCGGGCTCGCCCACGGACGTGATCGCGCTCGCCTATCCGAAGGTGACGCCGGCCCAGATGCTGGCCCGGTTGGCCGTCGGGATCGGCCTGGAGCGCCCTCCCCGGGGAAAATTGGCGCTGATCGAGGCCATCGGCGCCCGGTTGGGTGAGATGCACCGTAACGCACGGCGCCCCGTGCTCGTCGTGGATGAGGCGCAGCTCGCCAGCCCTTCGCTGCTGGAGGAGATCCGCCTGCTCACCAATTTCGAGGACCGCCAGGACAAGCATCTGCACGTCGTCCTGCTGGGCCAGCCGGAGCTGCGCGACCGGGTGCGCACCCGGCCGCAGATCGATCAGCGGGTGAGCCTGCGCTTTCACGTGGAGCCAATGGAGACGGACGACGTGCCTGGCTATGTCGAGCATCGGTTGCGGATCGCTGGAGGCGACGTGTCGCGCATCTTTTCGCGCGACGCGGTCGATACTCTGGCGGAGCGCAGCGCGGGCGTCCCACGTCGTCTGAACACGCTCGCCACCCAGGCGCTGTTCGTCGGCGCGATGCGTTCCCTTCAGCAGATCGACGCCGAGCTCATACGCGACGTCGCGGACGATCAGGAATGAAGAAGAAGATTCGCTACAGCGACCTGGCGACGCCTGAACCGGCGCCGCTCACGAAGTTCACGCCGATGTCGAGCGCGTCGGTCACGACGCGTCCAGACGCCGCACCTGCACCGACGACAGCGGCGCCGGTGCCGGACGTCTCCGCGACGCCGCCCGCCCGAGCGAGGGCGCGGCGCGACTCGGCGCCGGTCGAGCTGGCCCGCGCCCTTCAACAGGCACGCGCCGCGGAAGCGGCGAAGGCGACCGAAACGCTCGCGCATGTGGAAGCTCGGGCAGCGGCGGCGCACGCGCGCGGACTGGCGACGGCGGAAGCCGCGGCGACGACTGTCACGGTGGAACCCGCGACCGAGGTCGAGCACGAGCAGAAGAAGCCGTTCGTCTACGCGCGCATGACGTCGCCCGACGACGCGGAGCTGGACGACGACGCTTTCGAGCAGCGCGGTCCGCGTCGTCCGCTGCGCGAGCGCGCTCGCGGGCGCGTCGGCACCGTGGAGCTGCTCATGTTCCGCATCGGCGGCGAACGCTTCGCCGTGGAGCTCGTGTGCGTGGAGGAAGCGATCGACCTGCCCGACGTGCATCACGTGCCCGAGATGCCGCCCGCCATGCTCGGCGTGATCACGGTGCGTGACTCGCTCACACCGGTATTCACTCCCGACGACGCACTCGGCGTCCCCGTGCAAGGCAAGGGCGCCGCGCTGATCTTCCGATCCGACCGCGGACGATTTGCGCTCGCCATCGACGACGTCGACGACGTGATGACGCTCGACCTCGCCTCGCTGCGCGACGCACCCGGCAGCGAGGTCGCCGACGCGGTGGTGCTCGGCGTCGCACGCAACGGCGCCACGATCGTCGCGCTCGTCGACGCCGATGCACTCGTCTTCGCCTGTCAGGCCATACCCGTACTGGAGCTCGCATGAACAACGAGGCCGACAAGCTCGTCACCTTCCGGCTCGGCGACGATCTGTTCGCGGCCGACATCTTCGCCGTCGAGCGGGTGCTGCGCTACACCGCGCCAACCGCGGTGCCCGACATGCCGGACTACATCGAAGGGGTGATCGACTACCAGCAACGCGTGGTCCCCATCGTCAACCTTCGCATCCGGTTCGAGCTGCCGGCCGTCGAGGCGCGCAACGAGACGCGCATCCTCATCCTGCACGGCGGAGGAGAGTGGATCGGCGTGGTGGTCGACGCCGTCACCGCGGTGACGGCGTTCGATCCAGGCGCGGTGGCCGAGCCGCCACGGATGTTCCGCGGACTGGCGGGCGAGTATCTCAAGGGCATCGTGCGGATGGGCGACAAGCTCGTGATCCTGCTCGATGTCGAGAAGCTGCTGTCGTCAACGGAGCGCATCGCGCTCGATCGCGCCAACGGCGAGGTGTTGGCGAATGGCTGAGCTGGCGGCCGCGTATCGCGAGCGCGTGACAGCGCTCGCGGCGCGGTTGGAAGCACCCGACGCCGCGCAGGAACGGGACGCGCTGCGCGGCGAGCTGATCGCGCTGGGGAAGGGACTCGAACAGGATCTCGCGGCGCTCGCACTGCTGAAGGACGAAGCGAAGACGCTCGTCGAGAAGTGGAAGCGCCTGCAAGGCACCGCGGCGCCGACGTTCAATGCCGAGCGCCCCGTCGTGGCCGATCACATCGGCGCGTCGACGTTCATCGAAAAGGGGTGGAGCCGGATCTCGCTCGGCGACTATCCCGGCGCGGAGGAATCGCTCGGCAAGGCGCTCCAGCTCGCGCCCAACGACCCGCAGGCAGAATCGCTGCTCGGCTGGGCGCAGATGCTTCAGGAGAAGTACGACGACGCCCTGATGCAATTCCAGAAGGTGCTGATGCGCGAGCCGGGCAATACGCTCGCCCGCATCAACGTCGGCTACATCTGCCTGAAGAAGGGGATATTCGGCGAGGCAATCGAGCACCTGTCCAAGGCGATCCGCCTGGACAACGACCGGAAGGCGACCCTCTACGCGCACTTCTACCTCGGTCTCGTGTATCTCGAGCGTGACATGTTCGAGGACGCGCAGACCTTCTTCCAGAAGTCGCTGGTGCTCGGACCGAACCTGATCGAGGCGTACTACGAGCTCGGTCGCGCCTTCTGGTTCAATGGCCAGCGAGAGGAAGCGCTCCAGACGTGGCGCGACGGCTTCGCGGCGAACAAGTTCAATCCGTGGGGGAAGAAGTGCGCCGAGGTGCTCGACACGGTGGAGCAGGGCGGAGAGCCGTAGCCATCGGTTGGTGGCTGCGTCGCGCGAGCGTGGTGCTCGCGCTGGGCGCCGCGCTTCTTCCATTGCGCGTGTCGCCCGCCGCCGCGCAGGACGACGCTCCACGTCGCCTCGACGTCGGCCGTTTCACAGCGGTGTACTTCCCGCAGGACGACCGGCTCGCACGCACGCTCCTGGAATCCGCGGCGCGGACCGACAGCTTTCCGTGGCTTCCGCGCCCAGTCCAGCACGTCCTCATCGCCATCGCTCCCGACGCGCGCCACTTTCGCGCCTGGGCCGGCGATGGCGCGCCGGAGTGGGGAGTCGCGCTCGCGTTCCCCGCGTCGCGCCGCATCCTCATGCAGGGGCGGAGCGCCTCGTCAGATGCGGGGGATCCCGTGGAGACGCTGCGTCACGAGCTGGCGCATCTCGCCCTCCACGAGCGGCTCGGCGACCGACCGCCGCGCTGGTTCGACGAGGGCTACGCCAGCCTCGCCGCGCGCGAGTGGCGGCGTGAAGACGTGCTCGCGGCGAACGTCGCGCTGGCGGTGCGCGGAGCTCCGACGCTCGACGAGCTCGAGGCCAGCTTCGCTGGCGGCGCATCGCAGGCGCAGTCGGCGTACGCGCTCAGTTTCCGCGCCGTCGCCGAGCTCGCGTCGTTCGATCCGGATCGCGGGCTCACGCTCTTCTTCCGATATTGGGAGAGCGGCCGCAACATGGATTCGGCCATGCGGCAGGCCTATGGCATGACGCTCGACGGCTTCGAGCGACAGTTTCGCCAGCGTACGCGTCGGCGATATGGCGCACTGGCGCTCGTGGCGGATCTGTCGCTCGTCTTCTTCCTGTTCTCGTTGATCCTGCTTCCGTTCATCGTGTCGCGACGCGTGCGCGACAGACGAAAGCTTCGCGCGCTCGTGGCGGCGGATGCGGCGGCGGAGCAAGCGGAGCGCGAAAGCGTGCACGCGATGCTGCTGTCGTTGGGAATCGTATCGAACGCGCCGAGTGACGCCGCGGCTCCTCCAACAAATGCCCCGCCGGAGCGTGCCGCAACGGACGAGCACGGCGATGCCTAAGCATCGACGTGGCCGTTGCTTGACACCCCGTCGGGGGGTGCGTACACTCTTGCGTCATGGCACAAACGGATACGGCGGCCCAGCCGAACAGTTGGATCTGGTGGGGGTTGGCGATCGCGGCGATCTTGCTCGGGTATGCCGATCTGGCGCGCGGCGGAACCACAGTCGCACCGATCTTGCTCGTAGCTGGCTATTGTGTCCTGGTGCCCATCGCAATCCTGAAATAGCGGTCGGGCGTTGCCGTCTCGCAAAAAATTGATCGAAAACCTGGCGAGCGCGGCCGGCGCGGGCTTCGCTCGTGCGACCGTTTCGCTGGGCGAATAGCTCAGTTGGTAGAGCGCCTGCCTTACACGCAGGATGTCGGGGGTTCGAGTCCCTCTTCGCCCATGCAGTGAGCTCGATGCCCCGGGCGAGGTTCAGCGGACCCTGCACGGCACGTCGGTGTACCCTTGGTCAACGCTTTGGAGGTTACGACTGTGAAGGTTTCGCATCGCTTTGCGCTCTCGGCCGCCGGACTCGCCGCGGCGATCGCCGTCTCGGTCGCTCCGTCGGTCGTGGGAGCTCAAGTGCAGCGGCAAGGCCCTGGCCCGGATACCAAGCGCGTGCTCGTCACCGCCTTCCGCGGCGACGCGGCGGGTGGTGTGACGCTCGCCGAAGAGATCCGCAAGCGCGTCACGAGCGATTTCAACATCCGCTCGCTCATGCCGGTGTCCAAGAAGGACATCGACAACACGCTCGTCTCGTCGGGATACCGTCCTGATTCGGCGCTGAGCCCCAACGACATCCGCGAGCTGGCCAAGCTGGTGCGCGGCGACGAGATCATCGACGGCACGGTCACGCGGACCGGTGCGGGCTTCCGCGTCAATGCGCGCTTCTTCCTGCCGCGCGACGCCGCG
>JBDTOD010000037.1:0-33529 GCA_039933415.1 bacterium | reverse complement strand
CGTACACGCTCGCGAAGCTCGGCGTCGCCGCGCTCGGAGCGCTCATGAGCCGCGCGGCCGCGTCCCCGACGTCGCCCGATACGATCGCGCCGACGATCACGCCGAGCAGCAGCGGCGTAACGAGACAGAGCAGGCCGAGCCCGAACGACAGCGCCGTCCCCGATACCGCGCCCACGGCGAACAGCTCGTTGAAAAACGCGCCGACCCATGAGCGGATTTCAACGATGCTGACCCTCTTGAAATGAAGCATGACCCTCTCGAGTCAAGGACCCCGGGCGCTGCGACGGTCAGGGCTGGTATTCACGGACCGCCCTCCAGGCATTCTGGGGAACAATATGCCAATCCCGATATTCCGTACTCGTGCTACCCGCGTACTGCGGTGGCAGTGAACCGAAGGCGTAGCGCCCATCGTGACGTCCGACTAGTTCTTCGGCGTGACCTCACTCTTTGCCGGCGTTGGCGGTCGGATCGCCGGCGCGCGCCTCGCGCGCGTCGAACGCTCGCCGCAGTGGCGCGACGGCGCCTTCCGCAATCGCGTCCCGCGCGTCGGCGTGCCCCTCCTCGTCGGCATGTGGAAGTTCTTCTTCGGCGGATCGGCTGTCGCACGATCACGCCCACTGGGGCCTCTTCGATCTCTCGCTGCACGGCTGGACGGAGCCGATCGCGCGTGCTCGCCGCCGCTCGAGCGGAAGAGGTGCGTATCATCGCACCGCGTCCCGGCGAGCTCGCCGAACCATCGATGGCTGGGACGCCGGAACGCTGGTGGCCCGACCTGCCCTGGCGTTCCGCCGACGAGGCGCCAGTCGTGTCGACCGGCGCGGCGCATCTGATGACGTCCTCACCTCTCACGCCCGCGCCCTGAGCGCGGCGCGCCCTTCAGGAGACTGCTCACATGTCGCTTCCCACGCGCGCGCTCGGCACCAGCGGCCTCGAGATTACCACCGTCGGCTTCGGCTCGTGGGCCGCGGGCGGTGGCGGATGGGCGTTCGGCTGGGGTCCGCAGGACGACGACGCATCGGTGGCCGCGATGCGGCATGCGCTCGAGCGCGGCGTCAACTGGATCGACACCGCCGCGGTCTACGGCCTCGGACACTCGGAAGAGGTCGTCGGCCGTCTGCTTCGCGACGTACCGCCGAGTGAGCGCCCGCTCGTCTTCACCAAGTGCGGGCTCGCGTGGGACGAGAAAGATCGCCAGGCCACGCCCAAACGTGTGCTGAAGCCCGACGCCATTCGCGCCGAGTGCGAGGCGTCGCTGCGCCGGCTCGGCGTCGAGCGCATCGACCTCTATCAATTCCACTGGCCGGACGAGACCGGAACGCCGGTGGAAGATTCGTGGGCCGCGATGGCGCGACTCGTCGATGAAGGAAAGGTTCGCGCGATCGGCGTGTCGAACTTCTCCATCGAGCTGCTCGAGCGGTGCGAGGCCGTCCGCCACGTCGACTCGCTCCAGCCGCCGTTCTCGCTGGTCCGCCGCGCCGCCGCCGAGCGGGAGCTTCCATGGTGCGCGTCGCACGGGACCGGCGTCATCGTGTACAGCCCAATGCAGTCGGGAATACTCACCGATCAATTCAGCATGACGCGCATGGTGTCGCTCGCGCTCGACGACTGGCGTCGCGGAGCGGCGGAGTTCCTGAGCCCCCGGCTCGAGCGCAACCTCGCGCTGCGCGATGCACTTCGCCCGATCGCCGCGCGACACGGCGCAACCGTCTCCGACGTGGCCATCGCGTGGACACTCGCGTGGCCCGGTATCAGCGGCGCGATCGTCGGCGCTCGCTCGCCGGAGCAGGTGGATGGCTGGGTGGATGCCCCCACGCTGACCCTCACGCCCGATGACCTCGCGGAGATCGCCGCCGCACTCGTCGCGACGGAAGCGGGGAAGGGTCCGATGCTTCCGCCGCTGGGCTGACCACCAGAGTGGGCGAGCCATGACGATGCCGACAGGGACCGCCCTCATCACCACGATCGCGATCGGATTCGGGACCGCGTTGACGCTCGGGTTCGTCGCGGCGCGTCTCGGCCTGCCACCGATCGTCGGCTATCTGCTCGCCGGAATCGCCGTTGGACCATTCACGCCCGGTCTCGTCGCGCACGGGACAGTTGCGTCGGAGGCCGCGGAGCTTGGCGTGGTGCTCCTGATGTTCGGCGTCGGGCTGCACTTCTCGCTGCGCGACCTGATGGCGGTGCGAACGACGGTCGTGCCGGCCGCCCTCCTGCTCATCGCGGTCGCGACAGTCGTGGGCACAACGCTCGGTCACGTCTTCGGCCTGCACGTGGGCGGCGCGATCGTCTTCGGCCTCTCACTCTCCGTCGCGAGCACGGTCGTCGCGCTCAAGGCGCTCGAGTCGCGCGACCGGCTCGACTCGCCCGAGGGGCGGCTCACGGTCGGGTGGCTCGTCGTCGAAGACATGGCGATGATCGTCGTGCTCGTGCTCCTTCCGGCGCTCGCGCCCCTCCTTGGCGGCACCGGGCCGTCGCCGAGCGGAGCGAGCGCACTCGCCGTGGTCGGCTCCATCGCGGTGGCGATCGCCAAGGTGACGGCGTTCATGGTGCTCATGTTCGCTGTCGGGCGCCGCGTCGTACCGTGGATGCTCGAGCACGTCGCGCGGCTCGGCTCGCGCGAGCTATTCACACTCACCGTGCTGTCCATCGCGCTCGGTGTCGGCACGATCGCGTCGCAGCTCTTCGGCATGTCGTTCGCGCTCGGCGCATTCGTCGCTGGAGCGGTCGTGAGCGAATCGGAGCTCAGCCACCGCGCGGCCGCCGATGCGCTGCCGCTTCAGGACGCGTTCGCCGTGCTGTTCTTCGTGTCCGTCGGCATGCTGTTCGACCCGCGCGTGCTCATCGATCACCCCGTTCAGGTACTCGCGGTGCTCGGTGTCGTCGTCCTCGGCCGGTTCGCCGTGGCGTTCACCGTGCTCCGCCTGCTCGGGCAGTCGGCGCGCGCGGCGCTCACGGCGGGCACGAGCGTTGCCCAGATCGGGGAGTTCTCTTTCATCCTGATGGGACTCGGCGTCTCGCTCGGCCTGCTCGGGAGCGAGACGCAGGCGCTCGTTGTCGCCGCGTCGATGCTGTCGATCACGCTGAACCAGCCGCTCACGAAGTGGCTGCACCGGCGGCTGACACGCTCGGAGCAGCGGGCGATGCCGGAACCGGCGACGGACCCGTTCGACTTCGGCACGCTCGCCGGACACGTCATCCTCGTCGGCTACGGCCGGGTGGGATCGACGGTGACCGAAGCGCTCGATCGCGCCGGCGTGACCCACATCGTCGTCGAGGAGCAGCCCCGCGTCGTCGTCGGACTCCGGCTTCGCGGCGAGCACTCCGTGTCGGGCGATGCGACGCGGCCCGACGTGCTCAATCGTGCCGGCGTCGCCGGTGCGCGGCTGATCATCGTCACCGCGCCCGAACCGATCCGTGCGCGCCGCGTCGTCGAGGTGGCGCGCTCGCTCAACCCGCGCATCGTCGTGGCGGTTCGCACGCACAGCGCCACGGAGCAGGCCTTCTTCGAGGAAGTGCTTCGCGCTCCGGGCATTGCCGGCCGCGCCGTGTACGCTGAGCGCGAGGTGGCGCTCAGCCTCGCGCACTACGCGCTGACGGCGATCGGCCGAACGGATGACGACGCGGACGTCCTGATCGACTCGATGCGGCGCAAGGCGACCCTCCCGACCGAAACGTTCGCGGCGATGCAGACGCGCGAGTTCCAGGCGGCAATGGCGACGAAGATGCCACCCCGTCAGCAGTAGCCACCCGTTCAAAAGGGTCTGACCCTGGACCCGCCGATGGCGAGTCGTCCGCGCGATACCCTCTGGCAACGGGCTTGGAGGTATATATGGCGAACTTCGGATCCCGACTCGCGTACTCGACTTCTCCGCGACTGGCGGCGCGCGATCCATGGTCGCCGCTCGGTCGCGGCCTCGTGCTGAGCGAGATGCTCGGCATCGCCGGCTTCGACGAGAAGATCGCCGGCCTCGCCGGCATGAACCTCGTGGAGTGGGACCGCGTGCGCACCGACTGGCTCACCATTACCGTGAACACCAATACCGATGAGATGCCCATGATCAGCGTGACCGCGTAGCATGACGGCTGTCGAGGTTCAGGCGGTACGCCGTTCGGCTCGGGGCGGAGACGCTCCGAGCCGAACGGCGCGCACGGCACGATGGGCCGTGTCGGCGATCTTCTTCCTCACCGGCGCGGGCACCGCGAACTGGGCGGTGCGCATCCCGGCCGTGCAGGAGCGGCTCGGCCTCACGCCGGGTCAGCTTGGTATCGCGCTGCTCGGTGTCTCGGCGGGGGCGATCCTCGCGATGCCGGTCGCCGGCCGGCTCGTCGCGCGACATGGCAGCCGGCCCGTCACGCGCGTCGCGGCGGTGGCCTTCGCGCTCGCGCTCGTGTTGCCGGCGCTCGCCGGCAGCTTCGCCGCCCTGCTGGCGTCGCTCATGGTGCTTGGCCTCACCAACGGGATGCTCGACGTCGCGATGAACGCGCAGGCCGCAACGGTGCAACAGCACTATCGCCAGCCGATCATGTCGCGCGTCCACGCCCTCTACAGCTTCGGTGGACTCGCTGGCGCGGCGCTCGGCGGACGGGTCGCCGCGGTTGGGATCGAGGTGAAGCCGCATCTCGCGATGGTCGCGGTCGCGATCGCATTGGCGTCGCTCGTGCTCGGCGTCGGACTGCTGCCCGCCTCGGCCGATGCCGCGCCGGAGCAGTCGCCGACTACGCGCCTCACCCGACATCTCGCCGCGCTCGGCTTCGTCGCGTTCTGCGTGCTGTTCGGCGAGGGCGCGATGGTCAACTGGAGCGCGGTGTATCTGCGTGATGTCGTCGGCGCGGGCCCTGGGCTCGCCGCGGCGGGATTCGCGGCATTCTCGCTGACAATGGCGAGCGGCCGCGCCGTGGGCGATGCGCTCACGACGCGCCTCCGTCCCGTGCGCCTCGCGCGTCTCGGTGGCGCACTCGCGTCGCTTGGCGCAACGCTGGCGATCGTCGTGCCGCAGCCGTGGGCCGTCGTACTCGGCTTCGGCCTGATCGGCGCGGGTCTGTCGAGCATCTTCCCGATCGTCCTCGCGGCCGCGTCGCGCACGCCTGGCGTGGTTCCGGGGGCGGCCATCGCTCTCGTGTCGATGTGCGGATACTCGGGACTTCTTGCCGGCCCTCCACTGATCGGCGCGGTGGCGAGCGCACTCACCATGCGCGGCGGACTGGCGATCGTCGCTCTGACGAGTCTGGTTGTCGCCTTCCTTGCGCGTAGCTTGCGGGAGGCAAAGACAGACCCCGAGGGAGGGGTGATCGCACCGCCTCGAGGGACGATCGCGCTGGACGCGCTGGCGGACTCGCGGCACCACGTACGAAGCATGTGACGACGGCGAAGTCCGTCGAGGAGTGCTCATGACGGACCACGAGATGGACAAGGAGACGGGACTCGAGCCGTCCGCGAAGGGTGATCACCGTGACGAAGAGATCCGCAACGCGCAGCTGGCGGATGCCGTGCGGAAGGCGGCTGCCGAGACGACGGAGGATCTGACCGTGGATGATCCTCAGTCGCCTTCGACGCTATCACCGCCGGAAATGGCCTGACGTTCGGCCCCGCGCATCCCCGACCGGCCGATGCGTACCATGCGTCGAGCGTGAGCATGACTGGGTCTTGACACTCAGTGTCATAACACCTATTTTCCTTGCATGCCTGCCACCCTTCGCGACGACCTGCGCCAGAAACGGCCATTCAGGAGCACCCACGAGGAAGCCGTGCTCAACGTCATCCGGACCTCGGCGACCCTGACGGACGCGCTCGATCTGGTGCTCAAGCCACACGGCATCTCCCCCACGCAGTACAACGTGCTGCGCATCCTGCGCGGGGCCGAGCCCGACGGACTGTGCCGGAATGAGGTGCGCGATCGGATGCTGACGCGCATGCCGGATATGACACGCCTGCTCGATCGGATGGAGGAGGCCGGCCTGGTGACGCGATCGCGCGAGGGGGGCGACCGGCGCATGGTGCTGACGCGGATCACGAAGCAGGGACGAAAGCTTGTCGACGAGCTCGACGCGCCGGTGACGAAGGTGCACAAGAGCAGGCTCGGGCATCTGACGGAGCATCAACTCCGCTCGCTCAGCGATCTACTGACGCTGGCCCGGCAGGCCGGCTGAAAGACTGCTTCATCCTCTCGATGACCGTTCGCCATAAAGAGTGTTGTCACACCGAGTAGTTCGACACCCAACTTTAAATCTTCCGAGGCATACGACCATGTCGTTCTTCAGCTCTCCAACTCGCCGCCAGACCGATGCTGGTCTCGCACTGCTCCGCATCGTGCTCGGCGCCACATTCATCATGCACGGCGGCCAGAAGCTCTTCGTGTACGGTTTCGCCGGCGTCACCGGCGCGTTCGGCCAGATGGGCATCCCGATGCCGGGTCTGCTCGGACCGTTCGTCGCGTTCGTCGAGTTCTTCGGCGGCATCGCGCTCGTGCTTGGTCTGCTGACCCGCCTCTCGGCGATCGGCGTCGGCGCGACGATGGTCGTCGCGATCCTGACGGTACATCTCAAGGCTGGATTCTTCGCGCCCGGTGGCGTCGAGTTCCCGCTCTCGCTCCTCGCCGCGGCCGTCACGCTCGTGATCACGGGTGCGGGTGCATTCTCGCTCGACGCCCTGCTCGACCGCCGCGTCGCTGGCGTGCGAGTGGCCGAACAGCTACCCGCGGCGGCGGGTGTGCAGACGCGCCGCGTGGCGTAGCGCGCGGACGACAGCACGGCGAGGGGGCGGCGATGGCCGCCCCCTCGTCGTTTCCGCCGACCGCTATCGCGCTGGCGCGGACGACGATTCAGGAGTACCCGAGCCGTACGCCTCGCCCGCCCCCGATCGGCGGGGCTGAGCGCGCCGCTCGCTGCGCTGCATGTTGAACGCGGTGCTGAGCAGCGCGACGTGCGAGAAGGCCTGCGGAAAGTTGCCCACCTGCCGGCCGAGTCCCGAGTGGTACTCCTCGGCGAGCAGCCCGACGTCGTTGCGGATGGTGAGCAGACGCTCGAACAGCCTTCGTGCGTCGGCCTGTCGGTGCTGAAGCAGGTAGTTGTCGGCGAGCCAGAACGTGCAGGCGAGGAATGCGCCTTCGCCTGGCGGAAGTCCATCGTTGGTGAGCGCGCTGTCGTACCGATAGACGAACCCATCGACGAACAGTCGCTTCTCGATCGCGCGCACCGTGCCGCGCACGCGTTCGTCCGTGGCGGGGAGGAAGCCGACGAGTGGAAGGAGCAGCAGGCTCGCGTCTACCTGTGCCGAGTCGTACGCCTGCACGAACGATCCCATCGTCCGATCGAAGGCGCGCTCGCAGATTTCGGCGTGCAGCGTATCCCGCAGCGCACTCCACCGCGCAATCGGCCCCTCGAGGCGACACAGTTCGGCGCTACGGATGGCGCGGTCGAGCGCGACCCATGCCATCACCTTCGAGTGTGTGAAGTGCTGCGGCGGACCGCGCACCTCCCAGATGCCGTGATCGGGCATGACGCACACACGCTCGAGATGCGAGACGAGTGCGCGCTCGAGCTGCCACGCGTCCTCGCTCTCCGGCATTCCGCCTCGGCGAGCCTGATGCAGCGCGTCCATCACCTCGCCCCAGACGTCGAGCTGGAGCTGGTCGTGCGCCGCGTTGCCGATGCGCACAGGGAGAGAGCCCTCGTAGCCGGGTAGCCACGGCACCTCCCACTCGGGCAGCCGACGCTCGCCGGCGAGCCCGTACATGATCTGCACCTGATCGGGACTGCCGGCGGCGGCTCGCAGCAGCCAATCGCGCCAGTCGCGCGCTTCGTCGTAGTAGCCCGCGTCCATCAGTGCGACGAGGGTGAGCGTGGCGTCACGCAGCCAGCAGACTCGATAGTCCCAGTTGCGCGTGCCGCCGATCTCCTCGGGGAGCGACGTCGTCGGCGCGGCGACGATGCCGCCGGTCGGCCCGTAGGTGAGCGCCTTGAGCGTGAGCAGCGAGCGCATCACCGGCTCGCGGAACTCGCCCTCATAGCGGCATCTGGACGACCACTCGCGCCAGAACTCCTCCGTCTCCTTCAACGCCGCGCGCGTGTCGACCGGATCCGGTGGCGGCTTGTGCGACGGGCGCCAACTCAGCGTGAACGACTTGGTCTCCCCTTCGCGGACGGTGAACTCCGCGACGCTGGTGAGATTCTCGCCATGCAGCGGCACGTCGGTGTGCAACAGGACCATGTCCGGGCCGGCGATGGCGCGCAGTGTGTTGTCGTCGCGCTTCGTGACCCAGGGGACGAGCGATCCGTACTCGAAGCGGAGGATCAACTCGACCTTCATCGTCACCTCGCCGCGCACGCCGACGACCATGCGGACGAGCTCCGCCTGCGTTCCTACCGGCGGCATGAAGTCGACGATCGTCACGGTCCCGGTCGCGGTGACGAAGGTCGTCTCGAGGATCATGCTGTCGCCGCGGTATCGGCGCTCGGTGCGCTCGACATCGTGCGTCGGTGCGATGCGCCACCGTCCGTGCTCAGGTCCGCCGAGTAGCGCGGCGAAGCAGGCGCCGGAATCGAAGCGCGGCCAGCACAGCCAGTCGATCGAGCCGTCGCGCCCGATGAGCGCTCCCGTCTCGCAGTCGCCGATGAGCGCGTAGTCTTCGATACGCAGGGTCACCGAACGGCATATGGCATGATCGGGACCACGCGTGCGGGATGGAGGATGCGGGGAGCGGAGTGCGAATTCGACGTCCTGACCCGCATCTCGCATCCCGCGCTATTCGCGCATGAAGTGACAGGTGTAGCCGCCCGGATTCTTGCGTAGGTAATCCTGATGGTACGTCTCGGCGCTGTACCACGTGGACGCCGGTTCGACGCTCGTCGTGATCGGGCGTCGCCACTTTCCCGATGCGCTCACGCGTGCGATCACGCGCTCGGCTGTCGCCTGCTGCTCGGGCGATTGGGGGAAGATGGCGGAGCGGTACTGGGTCCCGGTGTCGTTCCCCTGGCGATTGAGCGTCGTGGGATCGTGGAGCTTGAAGAACCAATTCTCGAGCAGGTCCTCATAGCTCAGCACCGCGGGATCGAAGGTGACGCGGATCGCTTCGGCGTGGCCCGATTTGCTGTCGTGCGTGTCGTGGTAGGTGGGGTTCTCGAGCCACCCGCCGGTGTAGCCGACGTCCGTCTCGATCACGCCCGCCACGGTGCGGAGGATTTCCTCGACGCCCCAGAAGCAGCCGCCTGCGAGCACTGCTACGTCCGTCTGTCGTGCCCCCGCGACGGCCGAGTCCGTCGCTCTGTCCATCTCGCTCATGGAACGCTCCTCGCTGAAATCATGAATGAAAGATCGTCGGTGGGAGGGCGGGTGTGAATCGGGGCGGGGTGGCCTTTTCGGCAACGGGGTCAGACCCCGGGCTCTGACCCCGGGCTCTGACCCCGGGCTCTGACCCCGGGCTCTGACCCCGTTGACGGGAAACTATCTTAGTGCTAAGATATAGGAGCGGCGCGCGACTCGAACGCCCCGATCGACGACGGGTGAGGGTCGCGCCACAGTGACGGAGAAACACACATGACGCTCGAGCTGGGTGGGATCCATCATCTGACAGCGGTGTCAGCGAAGATTCGCGACAACCACTTCTTCTATACCAAGACCCTGGGGATGCGCCTCGTGAAGCGCTCCGTCAATCAGGACGACGTGAGTGCATACCATCTGTTCTACGCGGATGCCAAGGGAACACCCGGCACCGATCTCACCTTCTTCGACTGGCCGGTGCCGGCCGAGTCGCGGGGCTCACGCTCGATCGCGCGCACGTCGCTTCGCGTCGCCGGCGCCACCGCGCTCGAGTACTGGGCGCAGCATCTGAGCGAGCACGGAGTGCGCTCCGGCACCGTCGACGAGCGCGACGGACGTCTCACGCTCGACTTCGAGGATCCGGAGGGCCAACGCCTCTCACTCGTCGACGACGGGAGGGCGGGGGAGTCCTTTCCATGGGACGGAAGCCCGGTGCCCGCCGAGCATCAGGTGCGAGGGCTCGGACCGATCGTGCTGAGCGTGCCGCAGCTCGCGCCAACCGACTCCGTGCTCCGCTCGCTCGGGATGCGCCCCGTGCGCGAGTATCCACATCCCGAATCGCCGAGTGACGTGGTGCACGTCTACGAGATGGGCCCCGGAGGTCCGGCCGCGGAGCTGCATGTGGCCGAACAACGGTCGCTGCAAGCGGCGCGCGCCGGTGCGGGGGGCGTGCACCACGTCGCGTTCCGTTCGGCCGACGCGGACTACGATGCATGGGCCGAGCGCCTGAACACGCTCGGCATCTCGAACAGTGGCAAGGTCGATCGCTACTGGTTCCGCAGTCTGTACTTCCGCGAGCCGAACGGCATCCTGTTCGAGATCGCGTCAGACGGACCAGGATTCTCGGTGGACGAAGATCCGTCCACGCTCGGGGAGAAGATCGTTCTCGCGCCATTCCTCGAGGCGCAGCGTGAGCGGATCGTGGCGAACCTCAAGCCGATCGACTGAACGGCTGGTGCGACCGCGACGGAAGCACGACGCGAACGCGGATGCACTACCGGATGACGCGGAAACGGCACGATCTACTGAGACGGCAACCACAACCGGATCTCACGCGGAGGCGCGGCGGGTCGCGCACGCGCTCAGAACGTCTGGCCGGCGGCGAGCGGTGGACCGAGCGTGACGGCCGCCTCGACGGTTGGTCGATCGGTGTGCGGAAGGATCAGGCTGAACGTCGAGCCGACGCCGACCGTACTGCGCACGGTGACCGTCCCGCCCATCGCGCCCGCGAGCTGACGCGAGATCGCCAGTCCGAGCCCGGTGCCCCCGGCCCGACGGGTGAGCGACGCATCCACCTGCACGAACGGCTCGAAGATCGCCTCGAGCTCCGATTCGCGGATGCCGGCGCCGGTGTCGCGGACATCAATGCGGACCGTATCGTCAGCAACGGACGTCTCGACCGCGACTTCACCGCCGGAATCCGTGAACTTCATCGCGTTGGAGACCAGGTTGAGCATCACCTGCTGCACTTTCTCGCGGTCACCACGCGCGATCGCGTCGGCCGGCACCGCGCCGCGCACGAGCCGGACGCCCTTCGCTTCCATCTGGCGACCCATCGCGTCGACGACGTCCGTGAGCAGCGGCGCGATCGCGATGGGCGCGAGCTTCACGTTGAGCACGCCGGCGTCGGCACGCGTGAACTCGAGGATGTCGGTGATGATCGAGAGCAGGAGATCCTTGTTCCGCCGGATGCGTCCGAGATCCACGACCTGCTCCGCCGTCACGGGACCGCGCAAGCCGAGCTCCATCAGCTCGGTGAAGCCGCCGATCGCGTTGAGTGGCGTGCGCAGCTCGTGACTCATCATCGCGAGGAACTGCGCCTTGGCCGCGTTGGCGCGCTGCAACTTGGCGTTCCGATCGGCGAGCGTGGCGTGAGCGTCGCCGATGCCGGCGGCCATCGCGTTGAAGGTCGCCGAAAGGCTCGCCACTTCGCGTCCACCTCCGCTCACGCTGACGCGTCGAGCGTAATCGCCGTGCGCGAGTGCCGCGGCCGCGTCGGTGATGTCACGGAGCGGCCGCGTGACGTGGCGGCTCAGCAGCCAGGCGACGAGCGTCGCGACGGCCAGCATGACCGACCCCGCAAGGAGAATCCGCCAGAGAAATTCCACCGGCCGGCGCAGCACGGACGCTTCCGACTGATGGAGCACGATCACCCACGGCGTCTTCGGAATGGCGAACTGCGCGGCATACTGGCCGACGCCGGCCATCGTCACGCTGGCCGCGCGGCTCTCGACGGCGGGGAGGATGAATGGCGCGGCGATGGGATGGCCGCGTGTCGTGACCCATACGTTCGAGCCTTGGCTGGTGAACAACAAACGCGCCTCGTCGTCGACCAACCCGCGGATGGTCGCGTCTGCGCCGCTCGCATCACCGACGCGCCGCAGCTCGGCGACGGCGCCGACCGGTCGTCCGGCGACGAGGATCGGGACGGCCGCCCAGGTGTGCACACGATCACCCACCGCGTACAGGACGGATCGCTCGTCGACCCCGGAGCGGGCCATCGCGGCGAGCGTCGTCGCGAGCATGGCGGAATCCGTGGAGGACCAGCCCGCGCCGCTGGAATAGCGCGACTCGCGGCCGATCGCAGCAACTTGCCAGCCGATCAGGGTGGAGTCGCCGGGCTCGCGCGCGGCAGTGAGCCGCGCCTGGACGACGGCGGGGGCCACCGCGCTGGTCAGCGCGCGGATGATCTCGCCGTCGCGTGCGGCGGCGTTCAGCACATCGGTGCGCGCGACGGTGGTTCGCGCCGACGACAACGCCAGCTCGTGCCCAACGCGCTCCAGGCGATCCGTCGCGCGGCTGATCGCCGTCGCGCGAACCTCGCGGTACGCGGCGAGACTGATGCCGCCGACGGCGCAGGCGAGCAGGAGCGAGATGAAAATTGGCAGTCGGCGCTCGATCGACCACACTTCGGCACTCGCGCGGAACGACCCGTCGCGCCCACGAACCACCGTGCCACTGATTCGTCCGGATGTGGAAACTGATGGGTCGCCGGCGGTGACCGGCGTGCTGCGATCGTTCGAAATCGGAGAAATGTCCGTCACGATGCAGGCGTGAGCTGTGATTCGAGGGGTCTGACCCCTCGAAATGCTTGACGCGTCGAACGGCTTCAAGGGGTCTGCCCCCTTGAACCCCTTGAACCTTGAACGCGCGCCAACGTGGCGACCCCTTGCCTGACGCGCAAGCCCATCGTGCGCCACGGTCACCAGACTGGGCGACCGGCCTGGCGTCGCTTACGTTCCCTTCGCGCCGCGCGCGCGCCGTGCGCCGAGCTCTCCCTCTCCACTGTCGAGCACAATGTCTCCAGTCAACGTCGCCGTCATCGGCTCCGGCTTCATGGGCGCTGCCCATGTCGATGCCCTTCGCCGCGTGCCGGGCGTCCAGGTCGTCGCCGTCGCCTCGATCGACTACCCGCGCGCGAAGGAGCTCGCCGATCAGTTCGGCATCGCGAACGTCTTCGACGATTGGCGCGCGCTCCTTGGCCGCGACGACGTGCACGCCGTGCACAACTGCACTCCCAACAACCTGCACTTCGAGGTCAACAAGGCGTTCATCGAGGGCGGCAAGCACGTGCTGTCGGAGAAGCCGCTCACGATGACGTCGGCCGAGTCGGGTGAGCTCGTGACGTTGGCGCGCGAGAAGGGTGTGGTCACGGCGATCAACTTCAACTACCGCGGCTATCCGCTCGTCCAGCAGGCGCGCGGCATGGTGAAGCGCGGCGAGCTGGGCGACCTGTTCCTCGTACACGGCCACTATCTGCAGGACTGGCTGCTGCACGACACCGACTACAACTGGCGTCTCGAGTCCAGCGTGAGCGGCGCGTCGCGCGCGATCGCCGACATCGGCTCCCACTGGTTCGACCTGATCCAGCACATCACGGGACGCAAGATCGTCCGCGTGTTCGCGCACCTCTTCCGCGCGCACGAGACGCGCAAGAAGCCGAAGCAGCAAGCGGAGACCTACAAGGGAAAGGAGATCGGCGCTCCGCAGGACTTCGACATCGTGCCGATCGACACCGAGGACGGCGGCTTCGTCCTCATCGAGCTCGAGGGCGGCCTGCGCGGATCGATGGTCGTCTCGCAGGTGAGCGCGGGGCGGAAGAACCGGCAGTGGCTCGAGATAGATGGCAGCAAGGGCGCGCTGTCGTGGGACCAGGAAAACCCGAACCATCTCTGGATCGGCCACCGCGACAAGCCGAACGAGGTCCTGATGAAGGACCCGTCGCTGATGGACGCGAACGCGCGAGGCTACGCGCACTATCCGGGCGGGCATCCGGAAGGCTATCCCGATGGTCCACGGAATCTCTTCCGGAACATCTACCGCTACATCGCCGCCGGGAAAAAGCCCGGGATCGACGAGCCGGACTTCCCGACCTTCGAGGATGGCGACGCCGAAGTGCGCATCGTCGAGGCAGTGCTCGCGAGCAACTCCAACCAGAGCTGGGTGAACGTATGACACGGATTGCGGGGTGCGAAGTGCGGGATGCGAAGCGCGGGATGCGCCGATTCGCAACTCGGGCCGCGACGGTCGGGTCGGCCTGCGTCGCGCTGCTCAGCGGCTGCGCCGGAGGCGGCGGCTCCAAGGGAACGCCCGTTCACGCGGCCGGAGCGCTCATCACGATGCGCGAAGGCTTCGTCGGACCCGAAGCGGTGCGCTACGATCCGGCGCAGGACATCTACTTCGTGGGCAACTGGGGCAGCGACCGGAATCCGGGAAAGGCGGACAACGACGGATACATCAGTCGCATGAGCCCCGACGGTGTGATCGAGAACCTCCGCTTCATCGCAGGCGGAGCCAGCGGCGTGACGCTGCACTCGCCGCGCGGCATGTACATCGTCGGCGACACGCTCTGGGTCGCCGACTTCGATGCGGTTCGCGGCTTCGACCGCCGCACGGGTGCGACGCTGGCGACGGTGGACTTCTCGTCGCTCGAGCGCGGCTTTCTCAACGACGTCGCCGCCGATGCGACGGGCGCGATCTACGTGACCGACACGGGGAAGAACAAGCTCTATCGCGTGCGCGGCGGGCCGACGCTCGTCGTGAGCGACAGCGCGCTCGGCGGACCGAACGGGATCACGTGGGACGCATCAAACGGCCGATTTCTCATCCTGCCATTCGGCGGCGGTCACACGATCCACGCGTGGACGCCGGGCACGACGACGCTAGTCGACGCGATGACCGATCCGAGCTCGAAGTTCGACGGCATCGAGGTGCTGTCGCCGGGCCGAGTGCTCGCGTCGAGCCAGGCCGACACGAGCCTTCACCTGTTCGTGAACGGCACCGGCCGCGCGTTCATTCACGTGGGTGGACCGCCGGCGGACATTGCCGTGGATACGAAGCGCAACCGCGTCGCGGTGCCGATCGTCGCACTCAACCGCGTGGAGATCTACCAGCTGCCGACGCCGTAGTGGAACGGATGACGCCGGTGGCCGCGCCTGGGGCTCACCGACGCCGCACGTCGAGCGGTCTCCAGCGCGGAGCGCACCAGCGCGAGCAGTCGACGCTGACGCGCACCGCGCGGAAGACTGCCGCCGTCACTGCGTGAAGCGGAGCACCTCGCCAACCGACGGCAGGTCGCCGTTGTTGGAGACGTAGATCGCATCGTCGGTGCCGACGAGCAGCGCGGTCGGGTGCGAGAGTCCGGACACGACGACGGAGCGCGCACCGCTCGGCGCGATGCGCACCACACTGCCGGGGCCACTGAAGAACGGCGCACTCGCGTATTGCAGCGCGTAGAGACTGCCGTCCGCACCCCACGCGATGTCGATCACCTGGGTGAGACCCGCGGCGTACACGGTCGGCTGCTGCCCGGTCACCACGCGGTACACCGACGCCGCGCCCGGCAGGAAGGGTGCGCCGGTGAGCGTGCTGACGTAGAGCGCGCCGTCCGGTCCGCGCGTCACCGCCGTCGGCACCGCCTCCGACTGCGCGAACGGCGGATTGAACGGCGGGCCGGGAGGAACGGGGATGGAGGGAAACGTCGCGACGAGCGAGACGCTGCCATTCGGCGCGACGCGCAGGAGCGAGTTGCCTCCGGCGTCGGTGACGAAGCGCTCTTCGCCCTCGGCGAGGACGCCGTAGGGGTTGGAATCGATCGGTCCGCCGCCGGGGTTGAACGACGCTTCGAACGCCGAGACGTCGGCGATCGTGCGCTGCTGTCCGGATGGGGAGAAGACGATGAGAGTGCCGAACTCGTTGCCCCGTGGGCCCATGCCCGCGCGCAACGCCGGCGGGCCACCCCATCCGAGCGTCACGTACGCATCGCCGCGAGCGACGAAGGAGATGTCGCTCGGACCACCGATGTCGAGCGTTGCGGGATTGTAGCCGGAGGGCAATCCGCTCTTGACGCGCTCCTGCCGACCGCGCTGAAGACGTGTGATCGCGCCGGTGCCGCTATAGCAGTTGGTGCCGCGCGCGAGAGCCACGCACGGTCCAGGCGCGACCGCGGTGCCGGCTTCCACGACGTACAGATTGCCGTCGGGGCCCCAGGCGAGACCGCGCGGCGCGTCCAGCCCCGACATGATCACCGTTCCCGAGGAGGCGACGATCGCGCTGGCGGCCTCCGGAGCTCGGACGGGACTCGCGGGTGTCTCGGCGGTGCAGGCGGCCAGCGCGAGCAGCACCGGCAGACGGTGAATCGATCCTCTCGACATGATGAGCTCCTGAATGGGTGGACGTGCTCGACTTCCCATCACTACCTGCGTCGAACGTGGAGAAAGAGGGCAAGACTCGCCAGCCCGACACTCTCGCGGAGCGGCCCTCAGCCCAGTCCATTTGCGTGATCGGCGCGCGTGCGAGATCGTTCCGCCCATGCTCACGCTCCTCGTCGTTCCTGTTGCGGCGTCGTTCGCCGGCGGCGCTGCTGAGCATGGACATTCCCGATGAGGAGACCGATGGCTGACGTACGGTGGCAGCTGATCCGGCGAGTCTGTGGCATGGCGGTCTCCGTCGCCGCGCTGCTCGCCGCGACTGCGCACGAAGCGATCGCACACGTGGTGCGGATCGAGATCGTCTCACACGAGACGGCATTCGGCGGACGACGCTTTGGCGCCGTGGGTCAATACGAGAAGATCGTCGGACGGGCGTTCGGCGAGGTCGATCCGGCGGACCGGCGCAACGCGCTGATCAACGACATCCTGCTCGCGCCGCGCAACGCGCGCGGCATGGTAGAGTACGTCGCGACGTTCACCATCCTGCGTCCACTCGACGCGTCGAAGGGGAACGGTGTGCTGCTGCACGACATGGTCAACCGCGGCAACAAGTTCCTGCTGCCGACGTTCGACCGCGCATGCAGCGATCTCGCGCCGGGCACGAGCTGCGACCTGGAAGGTGCCGGCGATGGGCTGCTCATGCGCGAGGGCTACACGATCCTGTGGAGCGGGTGGCAGGGCGACGTCGCGCCCGTCGCCGGCCCGGCGGGACGCAACGTGTTCGAGACGGTGCGCGTGCCGGTGGCGCGCAATGCCGACGGGTCGCCGATCACCGGACCCGTCGTCGTCCGCTGGAGCGATCTGCCCGCCGGCACGAACACACTCGCCCTCGATCGTGCGGGTTACTACTCGGTGAACGCCGTCGCGCTCGGTGCGTACCTGCCGGTGTCACTCGACTCTCGCAATGCACGTCTCGAGACCCACGACGGCGAGAGTGCCGCCGGCGAGATTCGCGGCGTGACGCCGGTGCCGAGCGATGCGTGGGCATGGGGCGACTGCACGCGCACGCCGTTCCCCGGTGCGCGCGACTCGACGAAGATCTGTCTCCGCCAGAGCGCCGATCCGGCGAAGCTCTACCAGCTCGTCTACACCGCGCGCGATCCACTCATCCTGCTGCTCGGCTTCGCGGCGATCCGCGACGTCGGGTCCTTCTTCCGCTACGAGGCGCGCGATGCCGTGGGGACGCCCAATCCCCTGGCTGGAACGATCCGCGCCGTGATCGCCACGGGTCAATCGCAGTCGGGGAATACACAGCGGACGTTCATCCACTACGGCTTCAACGAAGACGACTCGGGCACCCGCGGCCGCATCGTCTGGGACGGCGCCAATCCGCATATCGCAGCACGCCAGAATCCGGTGAACCTCCGCTTCGCGCGGCCGGGCGGCGCGGCGGGCCTCTACGATCCGGGCAGCGATGCCGTGATCTGGTGGGAGCGCTACGCCGATACGGTGCGCCACCGTGCACCCGCGGGGATGCTCGACCGCTGCCGCGCGACGAGCACCTGTCCAAAGATCTTCGAGACGCTGGGATCGGCCGAGTTCTGGGGGCTGCGCGCGTCGCCGGGCTTCGTGGGCACCGCGGCACAGCGCGACATCCCACTGCCCGCCAACGTGCGGCGCTACTACATCCCGTCCACCACGCACGGCGGCGGGAACGGCGCGTTCACACGCTCGCCACCGAAGAGCCGAGCGGTGTGCGCACTGCCGGACAATCCCGCGCCCGAAGCGGAGCACGAGCGCGCGCTGCTCTCGGCGCTCACGGCGTGGATCACGCGCGGCACGACTCCGCCGCCGAGCCGGTATCCGCGGATCGCCGATGCGACGCTCACGTCGCCCGAGAACGTCGCCAGAAAATTTCCGCGCATCCCGGGCTCACCGTCGCCCGCGGGCATGCTCGTGCCATTTCTCGACTACGACTTCGGCCCCTCGTTCGAGCCGAACGACATGCGCGGCGCGCTCGACCTGGTGCCGCCGCGCGTGCGACGCGTCCTGCCGTCGCTCGTGCCGCAGATCGACGCGGACGGGAACGAGCTTGCCGGGATCAGGTCGCCGCTCGTCGCCAATCCGCTCGGCACGTACACCGGATGGAATCGCACGGCGAGTGGCTTCGCCGAGGGATTGCCGTGCGGATTCTCGGGCGGCTTCATCCCCTTCGCCGAAACGCGTGCCGAGCGGCTCGCGAGCGGCGATCCGCGACTGTCGCTCGAGGAGCGCTACGGCTCTCACGACGCCTACGTGCGCGGCGTGCGGACGTCGGCGCAGCGGCTCGTGCGCGACCGGCTGCTCCTGGCTGAGGACGCGGCGCGCATCGTCGCCGATGCCGAGCGGAGCGACGTGCTGAAGTCGGTTCGCGCGCGGACGTCGGCTGCGCGGCCGTGAGCGGCGGCGTAACGTTGCGACGGCATTTCCCCCCTCAACGGCCAACGGTGTCCGCAATGCACGTCCGCCCGTTCGTACTCGCGCTCGCCCTCGCCGCGGCGACCTCGCTCGACGCACAGACCACGAGTCTCCCGCGCTCCACTCCGGAGCGTCAGGGGATCTCGTCGTCGGCGATCCTCGCCTTCGTCCAGGCGGCCGACTCGAACATCGACGCGATGAACAGCGTGATGGTCGTGCGCCACGGCACCGTCGTCGCCGAGGGATGGTGGGCGCCGTACGAGGCACGTACGCCGCACATCCTGTACTCCCTGAGCAAGAGCTTCACCTCCACCGCCGTGGGGCTCGCGATTGCCGAGGGGAAGCTCAGCGTGGACGATGAGGTGTTGAAGTTCTTCCCCAACGAGGCGCCGGCCGAACCGTCGGCCAACCTGCGCGCCATGCGTGTGCGCGATCTGCTGCGCATGAGCGCGGGGAACCAGACCGAGGCCGCACTGTTCGGACCGGTGGACTCGTCGATGCGCAGCGCGTCGTGGGTGAAGCGCTTCCTCGCGCATCCCGTCCCGTTCAAGCCGGGCACGCACTTTCTCTACAACAGCCCGGCGACGTACATGCTCTCGGCGATCGTGCAGAAGGTCACGGGACAGACCGTGCTCGACTATCTCCGTCCTCGGCTCTTCGAGCCGCTCGGCATCGAGAATCCGACCTGGGTGACGAGCCCCGAAGGGATCGACGCCGGTGCGTACGGGCTGAGCGTGCGGACCGAGGACATCGCCAAGCTGGGGCAGCTGTATCTGCAAAAGGGCGTGTGGAACGGGAAGCAGCTCGTGCCCGCGGCGTGGGTCGCCGACGCGACGGCGCGGCAGACGTCGAACGGATCAGCGCCGACGAGCGATTGGGATCAGGGCTACGGCTACCAGTTCTGGCAGTCGCGCCACGGCTTCCGCGGCGACGGGGCGTTCGGGCAGTACATGCTGATCCTCCCGCAGTACGACGCCGTCGTCGCGATCACGAGCGGCGTGCGCGACATGCAGGCGGTGATGAATCTCGTGTGGGACAAGCTCCTGCCGGCGATGTCGGCTGACGCGCTCGCCGAGAATCCGACGTCGCGCGCCGCGCTGCAAACGAAGCTGGCATCGCTCGCGGTGCGGATGCCAGCGGGGAAGACCAACGGACCGCTCGCCTCGCGGGTATCCAGGCGATGGTACGAGCTGGGAGCCAACGACCGCGGCGTCTCGGCCGTGTCGCTCGACCTCTCGGGACGTGCGCCGGCCCTGCTGGTGCGGACGGCCGAGGGGGAGACGCGCACGCCGTTGGGGCTCGGGAGTTGGGCGAAGAGCGCAGGCGGCTTCACGAATGGCATCGACCGCATGCTCAGCGTCCTGCCACATCCGGCGGTCGCGGCGAGCGGCGCGTGGACGACGGACAGTGTGTTCACGGTGAAGCTCGTGGCGCCGGAGACGCCGTTCTATTCCACGATGACCTTCCGCTTCGACGGTGAGCGACTGCTGCTCGACGGGGAGCACAACGTGAGCTTCGGCAACAGGACGCTGCCGCGGCTCGAAGGAAGAGCGGGACGCCGGTAGCCTGCGCTGACCGCGTGGGGCACAGTGCACAACCGGCGAGAGATCAGGCCACCCATTCCGAGCCGACGATGCCTTCACTGTTCACTTCGCGTTGTGGTGCGTTCGTCGCCGTAGCCGTGCTCGCGCCGATCGCGGCAGCGCCCGCCCAGCGTGCGACTCGCGCGCAGCCTGCGCTCGGCACGCGCTCTGCGCCGATCATCGAACGCGGCGGGCTGCGCTTCCGCGATCTGAACCGCAACGGCCAGGTCGATCCATACGAGGATTGGCGCCTGACGCCGGCGGCGCGCGCGCGCGACCTTGTCGCCCGCATGACGCTGGAAGAGAAGGCCGGCGCGATGATGCACGGCACCGCGCGAACCGGTGGTCCGATGGGGACGGCGGGTGTGGGAACGGCGTACGACACCGCGGCCAACCGCGCGCTGATCGTCGCGGTGAACGTCAACAGCATGATCACGAGGCTCGGCGGCGATCCCGCGTCGCTGGCCACGCAGAACGACGCGCTGCAGGAGATCGCGGAGCACACGCGGCTCGGGGTGCCGGTGACGATCAGCACCGATCCCCGCCATCACTTCCAGTACGTGCTCGGCGCCAGCGTCACCGCCGGCCAGTTCTCGCAGTGGCCCGAAGCGCTCGGCTTGGCCGCCATCGGTGACGCGGGAGTGATGCGCCGCTTCGGCGACATCGCCCGGCAGGAGTATCGGGCGGTCGGCATCCAGATGGCGCTCTCGCCGCAGGCCGATCTCTCGACCGAGCCGAGATGGGCGCGCATCAACGGCACCTTTGGCGAGGACGCCGCGCTCGCGGGTAGGATGGTGCGCGCGTACGTGGAAGGCTTCCAGCATGGCGCGAATGGCGCCGACAGCGCGGGCGTGCTGACGATCGTGAAGCATTGGGTCGGCTACGGTGCCGCCAAGCAGGGGCTCGACAGCCACAATTCGTACGGCAACAAGGCGAGCTTCTCCGGTCCGAACCTCGAGTACCACGTGCGCCCCTTTCTCGGCGCATTCGCGGCGAACGTCGCCGGCGTGATGCCGACGTATTCGATACTCGAAGGCGCGACGTGGAAGGGAAAGCCGATCGAGCAGGTCGGCGCCGGATTCAACAAGCAGTTGCTCACCGACATGCTGCGTGGGGAGTACGGCTTCCGCGGCATCATCCTCACGGACTGGGCGGTCACCAACGACTGCAACGAGAAGTGCATCAAGGGTGCGCCGGCCGGCGAGCGCCCATCGTTCGCCGACGTCGGCATGCCGTGGGGCGTCGAGGCGATGCCGAAGCGCGAGCGTTTCGTGAAGGCGGTGCGCGCCGGTGTCGATCAGTTCGGCGGCACCGAGGACGCGACGATGCTCGTCGACGCGGTGAAGGCCGGCGAGCTCACCGAGGCGCGGCTCGACGAGTCGGTGCGGCGGGTCATGGCGCTCAAGATCGGGCTCGGGCTGTTCGAGAATCCGTACGTCGACGCGAACGAGGCGGCGCGGCGCGTCGGCACGGAGGCGATGCGCACCGCCGGCCTCGACGCACAGCGGAAGTCGCTGGTGCTGCTCGAGAACGAAGGGCGTGTGTTGCCGCTCAAGGCCACCGGCAGGAGCGGCGTGCTGCGCGTCTACGTCGCGGGAGTCGATTTGGCGGCGGTGCGTCGCGCGGGATGGACGGTCGCAGCCGATCCCGCGCAGGCCGACGTGGCGGTGATGCGGCTCGTCGCGCCGTACGAGACGCTGCATCCCGCGTACGTGTTCGGCGCGATGCAGCACGAGGGGAGTCTCGCGTTTCGTGAAGGCGACAAGGCGTTCGACGAGTTCCGCCGCGTGAGCGCGCTCGTGCCGACGATCGTCACGGTGTATCTCGACCGGCCGGCGATCCTCACGCCGCTCAAGGGGAAGGCGCGCGCGATCGTCGCCAACTTCGGTGTCAGCGACGACGCGCTGCTCGACGTGCTCGCCGGTCGCGCAAAGCCGATGGGGAAGCTTCCGTTCGATCTGCCGGCATCGGAGGACGCGGTGGAGGCGCAGAAGTCAGACATGGCGCACGACGTGGCGCATCCGCTGTATTCGTTCGGCTTCGGGCTGAGCTATTGATCCGGTGCGGACGCGCTCTAGCTGCCCGCCGGTCGATACGAGACCTTTATTGCACACACGAACGAATCAATCCACAGGACAGAGACAACCGATGCGGAAATATCTCTCGATCGCGCTGGCCCTTCTGAGCCCGCTCGCCACGGTCGTCGCGCAGGGCGCTCCGCGCGCGCAGACAGTCAACGGCGCGGTCGCCGGCATCACGCTCGCGAGTGGCGTGAAGGCGTTTCGCGGTCTTCCCTTTGCCGCGCCGCCGGTGCGGGAGCTGCGATGGAAGCCACCGCAGCCCGCGAGCAATTGGTCGGGCGTCCGTCAGGCGGATCGCTTCGCCAACCAGTGCATGCAGGCGCGCGTGTTCGGTGACATGATGTTTCGCAACGCCGGCATCAGCGAAGACTGTCTCTACCTGAACGTGTGGGCGCCCCCGAATGCACGGCAGGGCGCCGGTCTTCCAGTGCTCGTTTACTACTATGGCGGCGGCTTCATCGCCGGCGACGGCTCCGAGCCGCGCTACGACGGCGAGAGCATGGCGAAGCGCGGCATCGTCGTCGTCACGTTGAGCTATCGACTCGGCATCTTCGGCTTCTTCGCGCACCCCGAGCTGACCGCCGAGTCGCCGAATCACGCATCGGGCAACTACACGTTGATGGATCAGGCCGCAGCGCTGCGCTGGGTGAAGGCCAACATCGCCGCGTTCGGTGGCGATCCGCGCCGCGTGACGATCGCCGGCGAGTCGGCCGGCTCATTCGCCGTGAGCGCGCAGATGGCCTCGCCCATCTCGAAAGACCTGATCGCCGGTGCAATCGGCGAGAGTGGTGCTCTGTTTCCCACGACGACGCCGACGATGTCGCGCGCCGAGTCGGAGCAGAACGGGGTGAAGTTCGCGACGAGCGTGGAGGCGACGTCGCTGGCGGCGCTGCGAGCGATGTCGGCGACCGAGCTTCTGGAGGCGTCGGGTCGTCCGGGCATGCCGCGCTTCGGCGTGAACGTGGACGGCTGGTTCTTCCCCGAGAGCCCCGCGGCGATCTTCGTCGCCGGCAAGCAGGCGCACGTGCCGCTGCTCGCCGGTTGGAACTCCGAGGAGAACAACGCGCGCTCGATCGTCCAGGAGACGCCGACGCCGGAGAACGCGGCCGCCGCGTTCACGCGCCTCTTCGGCGGCCGCGCGAGCGAGGCGGCGAAGGTATTCCCAGCGAGCACGGCCGACGAGGCGCTGCAGTCGCTCACAGATCTGGCGAGCGACCGGTTCATCGCGTTCGGCACGTGGAAGTGGCTCGACGTGCACGCGAAGACCGGCGGGAAGCCGGTGTATCGCTACCTGTACGCGCGGCCGCGTCCGGCGCCCGTCGAAGCGGGCGTGACCGCAAACCTTGCGGGCGGCGTCACCCGCGGCGACAACACCCCGCCTCCGCCTCGTGTACGCGGCGCGGTGCACTCGGCCGAGATCGAGTACGCGATGGGTAACCTGCCGCTGAACAAGGTGTTCGCGTGGGGTCCGGACGACTACAAGGTGTCGACGACGATGCAGGCGTACTTCGAGAACTTCATCAAGACGGGCAATCCAAATGGCGCCGGCCTGCCCAACTGGCCGGCGGGCGCGGTGGACGCGAGCGGCAACGCGCAGCGCATGCGGATCGACGTCGAGTCGAAGGCCGAGCCCGAGCCGCGCGCGCGGTATCTGTTCCAGGACGAGTTCTACTCCACCGCCAGGAAGTGAACCTCCGCTCCGCTGGCGTGTAGTGACTGCTCGACGCGTTCGGGCCGCCGTCCGGTGACCCCGAATGCACGTTGCCCGCGACTCGCTCGGCGAGCGCGCGAACCCCATCGCGAGAACCCACCACGATGCTGCTCACGCTGACGCTCCTCTCCGCCCTGCACGCTGCCTCTCCCGCCGATTCGCTCGCCGGAACATGGAAGTTCACGAACGAAGTCGCAGGCACCAACTGGTCGGAGCTCTGCACTTTCAAGCAGGCCGGCACCGCACTGACCGGAAGCTGCGTCGGTGACACTGGCGTTCCCGCGACGATCACCGGTGAGCTCAAGGCAGGCACGGTGACCTTCCAGCACGGGGGCGACTATCAGGGGCAGGAGATCACGATCATCTTCACCGGCGCGGTGGGGACACCGGGTGAGCTGAAGGGGACGATCAACGTGAAGCCGTTCGACGCCGCGGGCTCGTTCACTGCCGCGCCGGCTCCGGACGCCAAGAAGGGGTAGGCTCGCCGCGACGGGGTCAGAGCCCGGGCTCTGACCCCGTTTTGCGCAACTTACCGATCCTTCCACAGCCACTCCAGCGCCGCGGGCAGCGTCTGCTGCTTCGTGCTCCGATCGCAGTGCCCCGCGTTGCGCGTGAATACGAACTGATAGCGGTAGCCCTTCGCGGCGAGCGCCGCCGCCATGTGCTCGTTCGCCACGACCCAGTCGTGCATGCCGTCGCGCATGAGGTTCGGGTTGAACAGATCGCGATCACCCACCTGCATCCAGAGACGGATCGGCTTGGCTGGAGCGCTCGGAATCAGCGTCCGGTGCAACTCCCACGCGCCGCCCGGCGTCTCGGTGCGGTGCGGCCACTGCTGATTGACGTACGTGCCCGAGTACGTCAGCACGCGATGATAGAGCTCGGGGTGATACCACGCCATGATCAGCGCGGCCGAGCCACCGGAGCTGCAGCCCATCGTCGCGCGCAAGTCGGGGTCTTTCGTGAGACGCACGCCGTACTGCTTCTCGACCAGCGGCAGCACTTCGGTCTCGATGAACTCGGCGTAGCGCCCCGACATCGTGTCGTACTCGAGCCCGCGCTGGCTTCCCTGCGCATCACCACTGCCGTTGCCCACCGAGATCGCGATCATCGCCGGCACGCGCTTCTCGGCGATCAGATTGTCGAGCGCGGTGAACAGCAGTTGATCCGGTCCGTCCGCGCCGACGATGAATGGCGCCACGGTGCCCGCCACGTACTGCGTCGGGACGTAGACCGCGATTCGCCGAGTGTAGGGCGCGGGATGACTCGTCGTGACGATGAGGTTGGACGGGTCGCTCGCGTCGGGCCGGCCGAAGGTGCCGGAGTCGCGCTTCACGCCGGGATAGATCCGACTGTCCGCCGAGCTCATCGTGAAATTGTAGACCGTACCATGCGGAACGCCGTCCTTCACCGTCATCTGCGATGCCGGCGAGTGGGTCGGACCGATGATGAAGTTGCCGTCGGCGTCGGCCGTTGGCACCGCACCATCGGGGAGTTCCGTCGCGGCGACGTAGCCCGGCGTGCGCGGGTCGCGCGTGGGAGGCGTCGGGCGCGGCGCGGCGGCGGACGCCGGCGCCGCGGGAGCGACGGACACCGCTGGCGCGGCGATCGGAGCCGAGCGTCCACAAGCGGCGAGCAACGCGGCGATTGGCAGAACGATGTAGGCGCGTGATGGATTCATAGGGATCTACGGGAGTGGTGATCGACGCCAATAGTGCCGACGCTCGGGCGTCGTAGCAACTCCAATGAGGGAACGACTCGATGAGCGACCGTAACATCGTGATCACCGGCGCCAGCGCGGGCATCGGCGCCGCGCTCGGCGAGCGGCTGGCCGCGGCCGGCGATCGCGTCGTGCTCGTGGCGAGACGGGAGGACGAGCTGCACGCCGTCGCCGCGCGCTGTGGCCCGAATGCAGTGGCGCTGGTGGCCGACGTGACGAGCCGCGATGCGGTGAAGAAGGTCGTGCACGACGCGATCGAGCGGTTCGGGCACGTGGACGTCTGGGTGAACAACGTTGGCCGAGGGATCACTCGGCTCGTTTCCCAGCTCAGCGACGGCGATCTCGACGAGATGATCCGCGTGAACGTGCGCAGCGCGCTCTACGGAATGCAGGAGATCCTGCCACACTTCATCGAGCGCGGGGCAGGGCACATCATCAACGTCTCGTCCGGGCTCGGCAGGACGCCGATGTTCCCGCCGCGCTCGGCGTACGGCGCCTCGAAGCACTTTCTCAACGCGATCACGGCAAATCTCCGCGACGAGCTGCGCGAGCAGCACCCCGGCATCCAGGTGTCGCTCGTCTCGCCGGGCGTGGTGGCGACGGAGTTCGGCAACAATGCGGTGTACGGCGGTGTCGACTCGCGTGCACTGCCGACGGCGCAGCCTGTGGGCGAAGTCGCCGACGTGATCGCGCGCGTGATCGACTCGCGCGCGCCGGACGTGTACACGCGCCAAGGAATGCGGCAAGGCGTGATCGACTACTACTCCGCGCTCGGTGAGGACCCGTCGTAGCATGACCGACCTCTGGCTGCGCTATCTGGTGGAGACGTCGTGATCCCTCTTTCCGTGCTCGATCTGTCGCCGGTGGTGGAGGACTCCACCGCCGCCCGGTCATTCCGCAACACGCTCGATCTCGCGCGTCACGCCGAGCGCTGGGGCTATCGTCGGTACTGGATGGCCGAGCATCACGGCATGGCCGGCGTGGCGAGCGCCGCGACGGCGGTGCTGATCGGCCACGTCGCCGGCGGAACGTCGACGATTCGCGTCGGCGCCGGCGGCATCATGCTGCCGAACCATTCTCCACTCGTCATCGCGGAGCAGTTCGGCACGCTCGCGTCGCTCTACCCTGGCCGGATCGACCTCGGGCTCGGCCGCGCGCCTGGCTCGGACCAGGCCGTGATGCGCGCGCTCCGGCGTGCGCCCACCGCGGCCGAGACGTTCCCGCAGGACGTCGTCGAGCTGCTGCAATACTTCCAGCCCGTGGCGCCGGGACAGACGGTGCGCGCCGTGCCCGGCGCAGGGCTCGACGTGCCGGTCTGGATTCTCGGCTCCAGCCTGTTCGGCGCGCAGCTTGCCGCGACGCTCGGGCTGCCCTTCGCATTCGCGTCGCACTTCGCGCCACGGATGCTCGCGCAGGCGCTCGACGTCTACCGCGCCGAGTTCCGTCCGTCGGCGCAGCTCACGCGGCCGTACGTGATGCTTGGCGTGAACGTCTTCGCCGCCGACACGGCTGACGAGGCGCACCGGCTGTTCACGTCGCTCGAGCAGGCATTCGTGAATCTGCGCAGCGGCCGGCCTGGCCCGCTGCCGCCGCCGGTCGAGGACTACGAGGAGCGGCTCACGCCGCTCGACCGCCAGATGATCGCCGACGCGCTGTCCTGCTCGGCCGTCGGCACGCCGGAGATGGTGCAGGGTGGGCTCGAGGCATTCGTGAACGCGACGGACGCCGATGAGCTGATGGTGACGTCTCAGATCTTCGATCACGCCGCTCGGCTCCGTTCGTACGAGCTCGTCGCCGAGCTGCCGATCATGGCAAGGCTCGCCGACGATCACCTGTTGGCCACGCCGTAGGGGGTCAGAGCCCGGGCTCTGACCCCGGGCTCTGACCCCGGGCTCTGACCCCAATGCCCAGTCCGACGTCTGGCGCTCACCCCGGTACCACATCGTAGATTTCCGCCCGGCAATTTGTAAAGTGATCGTATCTCTCACACCGGAACGATAGATGTTCGCTCTGCGCTCAACGCTCGCGCCCGTGCTCGCCGGCATGCTCGCCCTGACGGGTTCCGCGGCCGCCCAGGGAGCCACGCCCTCGGCCAGCGCGCCCTATCGCAACGCGAGGCTTCCGGTCGAACGGCGAGTCGACGACCTGCTCGCGCGGATGACGCTCGAGGAGAAGGTCGCGCAGATGCTGAGCTTCTGGCAATCGGGAAAGTCGACGATCACCGCCGCGGACGGCCGCTTCTCGCCGACTCGCGCGCCGCGCTGGTTCCGCGTCGGCATCGGCCGCATCGAGCGACCGAGCGACGGACACGGCGCGCGCGCCGAAGCGGAGTTCACCAACGCGATCCAGCGCTGGGTACGCGACAGCACGCGGCTCGGCATCCCGGTGCTCTTTCATGAGGAGGCTCTGCACGGTCTCCAGGGCGGTGAGGCGACGAGCTTCCCGCAGGCCATCGCCCTGGCGAGCTCGTTCAATCCCGAGCTCGCCGAGCGCGTGTTCGCCACCGTCGCGAGCGAGGTTCGCTCGCGGGGCGCGCAGCAGGTGCTCGCGCCGGTGGTGGACGTGGCGCGTGAGCCGCGCTGGGGCCGCATCGAGGAGACGTATGGCGAGGATCCGTACCTCGCGTCGCGCATGGGCGTCGCCGCCATCCGCGGCTTTCAGGGCACCGGACGTCTGACGGGTGCAACGCCGTCGATGCCGGCGGATCGCACGATCGCGACGCTCAAGCACATGACCGGCCATGGCCAGCCCGAGTCGGGCACCAACACCGGCCCCGCGTCGCTCGGCGAGAACACGCTGCGCAATTACTTCTTCCCGCCGTTCGAGGCGGGGGTGAAGGAAGCGCACGTCGGCAGCCTGATGCCGTCGTACAACGAGGTGGACGGTGTTCCGTCGCACGCCAACGCGTGGATGCTGCGCGACGTGCTGCGCGGCGAGTGGGGCTTCGACGGCACGATCGTCTCCGACTGGTTCGCGATCGCCGATCTCGTGAACCGCCATCACGTGGCGGCGGATACCGCCGAGGCGGCGCGGCTCGCGCTCACCGCCACGGTAGATGTGGACCTCCCGGATCTCGCGTCGTACACGAAGCTCGTGGGCGAGGTGAAGGCGGGCCGAGTGCAGCAACGCTCCATCGACGCCGCCGTGCGTCGATTGCTGCGCGCAAAGTTCGCCGTCGGCCTGTTCGAGAATCCGTACGTCGACGCCGCGCGCGCCGACAGCATCTCCGGCGCGGCGGCGCATCGGCCGCTCGCGCTCGAGGCGGCGCGCCAATCGATCGTGCTGCTCAAGAACGACGGCGGTGCGCTGCCACTCAACGCCAGCGCGCTGAAGCACATCGCCGTGATCGGGCCGCACGCCGCGGAGCTCCTGCTCGGCGGCTACGCGGGACGGCCGCGCTTCACCGTCACAATCCTCGAGGGGATTCGCAAGCGGGCCAGCGGCGCGACGGTGGACTACGCCGAAGGCGTGCGTCTCACCGAGGACAGCACGTTCACGAAAGAGCCGCAGCCACATCTGAGTGGTGAGCGCTCCATGCAGCGGTGGAGCTCCGATCGTGTGGCGCTCGCCGATTCCGCGGGGAACGTGCGTCGCATCGAGGAGGCCGTCGCGCTCGCACGCACGAGCGACGTCGCGATCGTCGTGGTGGGCGACAACGAGATGACGTCGCGCGAAGCGTACTCGGACAACCATCTCGGCGACCGTTCGTCGCTCGGCCTCTTCGGCCAGCAGGAGCAGCTCGTGCGCGCCGTGCAGGCGACGGGGAAGCCGGTCGTGCTTCTGCTCATCAATGGCCGCCCGCTCTCCATTCCCAACCTCGCGTCGAGCGTGCCGGCAATCGTCGAAGGCTGGTACCTCGGCCAGGAGACGGGGACGGCGATCGCCGAAGTGTTGTTCGGCGACGTGAACCCGAGCGGCAAGCTGCCGGTGTCGGTGGCGCGCGACGTCGGTCAGCTCCCGATCTTCTACAACCGCAAGCCGTCGTCGCGGCGCGGGTATCTGGCCGGCGAAACGACACCGCTCTGGCCGTTCGGGCACGGATTGTCGTACACCACGTTCACGTACGGCGCACCGCGCACTGCCGCATCCCGCATTCGCGCAAATGGCAGCACCACGCTCACCGTCGACGTGACGAACAGCGGCGCCCGAGCGGGCGACGAAGTGGTGCAGCTCTACGTGCGTGACAAGGTGAGCCACGTGACGCGGCCGGTGATGGAGCTGCGCGGCTTCCAGCGTATCACGCTTCAGCCCGGCCAGACGCGCACGGTCAGCTTCACGATCGACTCGAAGACCCTCGGCTACTATGGGCCGGCGAACAAGTGGGTCGTCGAGCCGGGTGTGTTCGATCTCATGGTCGGCGGGAGCTCGGCGCAGGTGAAGAGCGTGGAGCTAGACGTCGGGCTGTGAGGAAGTGCAGATCCCTCGACTCGCTACGCTCGCTCGGGATGACACACCTGTCATCCCGAGCGCAGCGCGAAGCGCGAAGTCGTCTCTCTGGGCGGCGGCGGCAGCTACGTCGTCGCCAGTGCGAGCAACGTCGTGCCGAGCGCGACGCAGGTGGTTGCGAGCGGCGAGTTTCGCTGCAGGAGCGACGTCAAGCAGGGACCGTTGAACGGCTGCAAGGCAGGCGAGGGTGTCCGGTGGAAGGCGACCCAGCTGCTCGCGTCGACGAATTTCAAGTGCAGAGCGACCGAGCCGCTCAAGCAGGTCGTCACCGGTCGCGATCGTGTCGCGCTCCTCGCGAAGTTCTTTCGCGCGGGCGATGGAGATCACGCGTCGTTCACCGCGCCCATCTTCGTGTCGCAGACCGATCTCGATCCCGACGTCGAAGGCGTGCAGAGCTTCTGGATTCAGGCGGTCGGCTGCGGTACGGCCGGCGCGCAGTTCAACTAGCGTCGCCACCGCGCGCTACGCGAGAATGCTCGCGTAGCGCGTATGCGCTACTGGATCGCCGAATCCGGTGGAGGCAGCTGTACGGTGTCCTCGCGCTCGACCGTCACGCCCGGCGTCTTGCGCATCGCATCGAGCTTGCTCTCGTCGGCTTCCCCGGTGGCGACTCCGATGGCGTCCATCACGGAGTGCACCTTGAGGCCGTGCTTCTCGAGCGCGGTGATCGCCGCGGAGAGATTGCCGTCCGATGACGTGATCAGCACGCGCACCTTCTCGTCTGCCTTCTTCTTCGTCATGCCACGCGTCCTCCGGCCGGGAACCTGCCTCCATCGAATCATGATGGAGGCAGGGTGCATGGGCAAGCGTCAACGCTGTGGACTGCGCCGGAACGGCGGCGGTGGCGGTGTCGGTATCGGGGGAATGGGCAGCGGTGGAAAGTGAATGGGCGGATGAATGGGCGGGTGCTTGATCGGCTGCACCGGCCACGGGAACGGAGGGTGAATGAGCCTGCACAGCGGAGCCTGCGCGAGTCCTGACCCGATGAGCTGCGGCGTCTGTCCGATGTTCTGCGTCGTGGACGTGAGCCGGTTCCACAGCGCCTGACCGCGCAGCCCCGAGCTCTGCGCCTGCAGCGCGGCGATGCCGGCGACGTGCGGTGTGGCCATGCTCGTGCCGCTCATCATCGTGTAGCGCGACGGCATCTTCACCGACGAGAAGACATTCACGCCCGGCGCGGCGATGTTGACCTCGCCGCCGCTCGGATTGATGCCGATGCTCGAGAACGGCGCGTGCTGCAGGCTCGAGTCCACGGCCGCAACCGCCATGATCGACGGACAGTTCGCCGGCGAGCCGACGGGCTGGTTGGCTGAATTGCCTGCCGCGGCGACGATGAGGCAGTTCGCGTTGAGCGCCGCCTGCGCCGCCGACTCGTACGCCGCCTTGAACGTTCCACCGACGGCCACCGGGCTGCCGAGCGACATCGAGATGATGGCCGCCTTGTTCTGCACGGCCCAGTTGATTCCGGCGAGGATCCACCCATCCTGTCCCGAGCCGGCGTCGCTCAGCACCTTGCCGACCATGATCGTCGCCATGTGCGCAATGCCATAGCGGCGCACACCGCCAGCGGGCGTCTTCGGCCCGCACGACGTGCCGATGCAGTGCGTGCCATGCCCATGTCCATCCTGCACCGTCGGGACGCCGGGCACGAACGACTGCGTCACCACCGAGCGGCCGACGAAGTCGGGATGCAGGAGATCGAAGCCGGTGTCGAGCACGCAGACACGGATTCCCGCCCCCGTGCACGCGGACCCGTCGACCTTCGTCGCCTGGAGGCCCCACGTGAACGCCGCGGTGTCGCTGAACACCGCTTCCACATCCGCCTGATCCATCGGCGGTGCGCCCGTCATCAGCCGCTCCATCAGCGACTGCACTGCGTCGCCGTATCCGCGCAGGTACTCCCGGCCGCCCTGGGTCAGGAAGTCGAACGGGATGACGTACTCCTCCGGCTCGATCGAAAGGATCGGGCTCTCGAGATCCGCGACCGATGATCTGATCGCCGCGATCTGACCGGGATCGCCGTTGACGATCATGACGTCGATGTGCTCGAGCAGGATGCCGTCGGCGCCAGCGATGTCCGCCTCGGTGACGGCCGCATTCTCGAAGTCGCTCGACGCCGCAACGCGGATGCCCGCGAGATTCTTCAAGGTGTCGACGCGTTCGCTCTGCGGACCGGGCCGAAGGACCACGAGCGATCGGCCGGTGGGTCCGAGTGGGAGCGAGTCGATGGGGACTGGCTCGTCGACTGGCGGGCCGTTGCGCGAGCGGGACGTTGCCGCGCGCTTGCTACCGCGTCTGGCTGCCATTGGAGGGGTGGCTGGAGGTGGCGACGAGTGGCGACGCGCGATGGCGCGGCGCCGGGAACTCCCACACTACAGGCCTCCGATTCCAACCCCAATGACGACTCTCTCCAGTGCTGAAGGTCGTCTCAGCTTCGCGCGCGGCCGAGCTTGACGGTGAACGCGCCATGGCTGACGCCACTCGCGTGAGCGCTCACGACACCACCGAGTTCTGGATCGCCCACAGCGCGGCCGCCGCGCGCGTGGAGACGCCGATCTTGACGTAGACGTGCTGGATGTGATGATCGGCCGTCTTCGCCGAGATGTAGAGGCGCTCGGCGATCTGACGCGTGGTCAGCCCTCGCGCGGCGAGCTGCAGCACATCCACTTCACGACGCGACAGTCCGCCCGGATGCGCGGTGCGACGTCGCGCGGGAGCCGCGGGCTCGCCGTGTCCGGCGGCCACCAGCACGGCTCGAATGGCGCGCGCGTCGAGCAGTCCACTGGTCGCGAGCCGCTCGAGCTCGGCGATGGTATCGTCGGCGGAGTGAGAAGGGCGGTCGGCTCGCTCGGTGGTCATGCCCACGTAGATCTCGGCTGCGGCGAGCACTGCCGCGGCGGGATCGGCCACGTCGGCGCGCACGCGCTTGTGATAGCCGGATCCATCGTTCTTCTCATGGTGTGCGCATGCGACGGCGTTGAGCGACGCGAGCGCCGGCGATCGGCGCAGCATCTGCTCGGTCAGCATCGGGTGCAGCTCGACGCGATCGAACTCCGCCTTGGTGAGCGTGCCAGGCTTGTCCCAGATCGAGTTCGGCACCGCGGTGGTGCCGAAGTCGTGTACCAGCGCCGCTCGACGGATCGTCGTGATGGCGTCGCCCGGAAGCCCGAGCACTGACGCCGCCTCGGCGCCGAGCTGGGCGCAGCGCCGGCTGTGGCCGCCCATGTACGGCGACTTGAGATCGATGAAGTCCGCCGCCATCAGCAACGCCTCGTCGAGCGCATCGCCCTCGAGAATGCGGCGCGGATGCGGCTCCAGCTCGAGCACGGCGTCCCACGGCTCGGCC
>JBDTOD010000036.1:0-34344 GCA_039933415.1 bacterium | reverse complement strand
CGTGATCGGTTCCGTCGCCGATGGAGGTGCGTGGAAAGTTGAAGCTCGGCGCGATCGCCTGGATCATCTGCGCGGTCTCGGTGCGGCCGGTCGCCTTGATGTCCGCGGCGGAGAGCACGTCGATCGGCACTGGCGCGTCGATCACGGAGCGCGCCTGGCCACGCGTTCCCAGCGTCGCCACGGCCTCGAGCGTCGCGGGGGCACGCTGGATGGAAAAGTTGACCGTCGCCGTCCCATCGCTCGGCACCGACGCGGAGTCACGGCCGGATGTGTAGCCGATCAGGCGCGTACGCACCTCGTAGCGGCCGGCCCCGAGATTGATCCGATAGGTCCCGTCGCCTCGCGTCAGTGTGCCGAGTCCAGTGCCGGTGACGGTGACGGAGACGCCAGGCACGCCTTCCCCGGCCGCGGTGACGCGGCCAGCGATCGTGCCGCGTCCGGATTGCGCGCCGAGCATGACTGGCGCGAGGAGTGCGAGGAGGGCCGCGCGACGCGCGGCGTCGAACCAGGACGGAATGATCATGTCGTGCCTCTTCGAGATGATGAAGTCCGCTCGGGCGGATCGTACGGGAGCACCGCCACCATCGGCGCGCTTCTCTAGGCTCTCTCCGGGACAGCGTCGGCGCTAGGCCAATAATGGACATTTCGTGCGCACGATTCGCGACGCCCGGAGGAGGTGCGGTCAAGCGAGCCCATTGCGCACCCGCCGAGTTCATGTGCGACACCGTGACAAAAGCGGGTGGCGGCCAGATGGCCGTCACCCGCTTCTCGAGACAGACCGACCGGCGCGCGAATCGCGCCGGTCGACGTGCACGCTACTTGGTTCGCACCACCGTGAACTTGAATGCGCTGTTCGGCGCACCGCCGCCCGACGCGAACTTCAGCAGTGCTTCCTTGCCCGCCCCCACCGACAGACGGTAGTAGCTCGCCGACGCGCCCTTCACCTGAATGCTCACCGTCTGGTTGTCCGCCACCGGTGTCGTCAGCAGCGGGAAGTTGGTGAAGCCGATGAAGGTCTTCGTGTAGATGTCGCGGTAGTTCCAGCTCATGTGGTTGAATCGCGGATCGGTGCTGATCCCGAGATCGTCGATGTAGTTGGCGAGCGAGAAGTCCGCGAGCAGGTTCGTCGGGTCGACCTGGAGGCCGACGCGGAGGGTGACGACGCCGGTGCCGATGGAGTTCGAGAACCGCGACCACACGCCGGTGTCGTTCGGGTAGGTACGATCCACGGCGTAGCGCAGGAATGACCAGGCCGCGCCGCGCGTGGCGAGATTGTCGTCGCTGTCCATCATCGACGACCCGCCCGGATCCTGGAGATAGTCGATCAGCCGCCCGAAGTTGGACGCCGCGTCGGCCTTCCAGAGCGGATAGGTTGCGCGCGAGTTCACACGGATCGCCGCGTCGTCGAGATTCTGGCGCGGCTGCATCCCGCTCTCACGGTAGTAGAGCAGCTCTTCGGCGATGTGCGAGAGCCCTTCGTTGAGCCAGGAATCCTCGAAGTCGGAGGCGTTGGTGTTGAAGTACAGACGCCGTCCCGCGTTGATCAGATGCTGGAACTCGTGCGCGAGCACGCTCGTGGTGAGTGAGTCGACGAACCCGAGACTGTGCTTGTTGCCATTGACCTGGCCGGTCGGATCCGGGACGAGCATGTAGAACATCTCGCCCTCGTTGCTGCCTGGGCAGTCGTTCGCGGTGGTCGTCGCGTCCTTCTTCGGGAAGAGATCTCGCGCGAAGAAGTAGCCGCCGACGTACGACGGTGAGTTCGCCGGCGTGAGCGCGTTCACCTCCCTCGTGAACAGGACTGCCACCTTGCCGTTGGCGTCGAGGTCGCTCGGCGCACCAAAGTTGCCGACGTCGAGCGGATAGACGAGCGTGTCGAAGCGCGCGGCGAAGCGGCCGTAGTCGGTATCGCTGAAGCCGTTCTTCGGATTGGCCGTGTCGGCGAGAATGATGGACTTGCTCCCGATGGCGGCGACCCTGAACGTCTTGTTCTGAGGCGCCGTGCACGCCACCGTCCCGTTCGTGTTCAGGAGGACGAGGTCACCGACGGCGACGGTGGCCGGGATGAGGGTGCGAGACGCGGACGGAGAGAAGGCGCCAGTCGCGCTGCCTCGGCTCGCCGAGAGGCGCGCATCGCGAGTGGCCCGCGCCGACGACATTCTGCCATTCAAGGCGTGCGACATGCTCAGCACGCGGCTGTGGAACGCCATGTCGGCGAGCGGCGCGGGAGCCGACGCCACGCCATTCGACGAACGAACGGCGAGCGCACGGTTCGTCGGCGTGAGGGAGTTGGCCGGGGCAGCGCTCACTCCGTTCGCCGTGAAGCTCGCGTTGAGCAGCGTCGACCCGTCGACCGAACTGTTGTAGGCGATCACCGCGAACTCCGAGTTCACCGCGCCGCCGCCGATGCAGACCTGTGCGCCGGTCACCGCCGACGTCGCACCGACCGCGAGATTCACCGGCGTGCTGACCCCGGTGCAGGCCGACGCACCGACGGCGAGCACGGCGACGATCACCGTGTCCGCCCGACCCGACGCCGTCGCGATCACCGATGTCGTCCCGCCGACGCGAAGCGCTCGCACCAAGCCGGTGCCGTCCACGCTGACGAGCGTCGGATCGACCGCCGTGTACGTGGTGGCGCTGCCAGCAATGGGGTTCGAGTAGTCGTCCTGCGCGAGGGCGATGATTCGCGCCGTATCACCGATCGCGTTGAGGCGGATGTTGTCGGGAGACGCGACGAGCCTGGACACCGCGCCGGGAATCGTCGTGAGCGTGATGCTGGCCGGGGTTGTGACGCCGCTCACCGACGCGGTGACCGTCGAGGTGCCCGCCACCGTGCCGAGGACGATGGTCGTGCGCGCCGTACCGGTGGCGTCCGTCGTGGCGCTCGTCGGCGTGAGCGTGATGCCCCCCCCGCCGTTTGCGGCGAAGCTGACCGAAGCGCCCGTCACGGCCTGACCGCTGGCATCCGAGACCTTCACGGCCAGTGTCCCGACCGTGTTCTTCACGGCGCCGGTGGTGGGAGGCGAGCTGGCGACCTCGACCCTATCCGGAGGACCGATCGTCGGCGCGGAGGTTTCGGAACCGCCGCACGCGGCAGCGACGAGAAGAAAAGAGGCAGCCGAAGCCGCGAGAAGCAGGGAGCGCATCACTTTGTCCGCACGATGACGAGCTGAAGGTTGGAGCCCGCCGCGCCGGACTGGCCGCCGAGCGAGAGCGATGCCGAGCCGTTGGCCGGCACGGAGAGTCTGTAGTACGCAGAGCCGCCGGCGACGACCGTACCCGTATAGGACGTGGAAGTCGCCATCGGCGTCACCGCGAGAGGATAGAAGACCGAGACCCCCTCCACGCCGGCGAAGATGAAGCGCCAGTTCCAGCTCTTCTGCTGGAGCTCGGAGCTCGTCACGGCGGCGTCGTCGATCGCGAGCGACGCCATCCAGTCACGGAGCATGGGTGCGAGATCGCGGCCATACACCGCCTGCAGGTTCGCCGTGCCGATCGCGCTGTTGTTGACGAGTCGCGCCCAGATGTCGCCATCCGACGATGCGGTCCGGTCGGTGAGATATCGCAACAACGACCACGCGCCGCCGCGCGTCGTCACCGTCGGGTCGCCCCCGAGATACGGCGACGCGGTGCCGGTGGAGGCGAGAAAATCACGATAGCGCGCCGCGTTGCCACTCATGTCGGTGAGATACGCCGTCTTGGTGCGGGCCGACGATACGAGCGCCTTGTAGTCGATGTTGGCGCGCGGTGAGAGACCCGACTCGCGATAGAACAACAGCTCCTCCGCGACGTGCGCGAGTCCCTCGTCCAGCCACTTCTCCTCGAACTTCGGCGCCGCGGTGTTCACGTAGAGCTTTCGCGACGCGTTGATCAGGTGCACGAACTCGTGCGCGATCACCGCCGTCGTGTTGGTGTCGACGAATCCGGTGGTGCGGCGGTTGCCGTTGACCAGACCAGTCGGATCGGGTGCCATCAGATAGAAGAACTCCCCTTCGTTGCTCGAGGGACACGCCTGCGTGCGCGACGTGGCGAGCTGCGGGAAGAGATCGCGCGAGAAAGTGAGTCCGCCGACATATGACAGTGCGTTGCGCGGCGTGAGCTCGTTCACCGCGCGAGTGAAGACGATCGCGATGCGCCCGTTGTGGTCGATGTCGGTCGGCTCGCCGAACGCCGCGACGTCCATCGGGTAGACGAGCGTGTCGAAGCGCGCGGCGTAGCGCTGATAATCGGCGGCGGTGAAGCCATTGCGCGGATTGAGCGTGTCCTCGAGCACCAGCGACTTGCTGCCGACGGCGACGACCCGCAGCGCGTGTCGGATCGGGTTGGTGCACGGCTCCAGCGCGTTGACGTTCGCCGTGACGAGGTCACCGACGCTGAGCGACGTCGGGAGCGATGGAACGCGCGACGCATTCCAGCGGCGCGCGGCGGCGAAGCGCGGCTCGAGCTCCGCTCGCTCGCGCTCGCGCACGCGGTCCTCGAATGCCGCATCGCGCGGCGGCGCCGCGAACGCGAGGCGGCCCTCCGCCGTGGGCGTCGGGTTCCGTGAGAAGATCGACCCGGGCGGCGGCGCACCGAGCCCGTCGCCGCGGAGCGTGTAGTTGGTGCGCGTGTTGCTGTCGAGCGCGACGTTCGCCACGACGGCAATGAAGGTTCCGTCAGTCGCACCCGGCTGCACACGCATCTCGCGTCCGCTCTCCACCGAGTTCGCCTGGCCGACGAGGAACACGCCGCCGCCAGGACCCAGCGGCTCCTCGCTGCCGCCGCACCCCGCGAAGACAGTGAGCGCGGCGAAGATGGACGACATCCGTATGCGGGCGGGCGGCAGAGCCATCTGGGATCGCGTCGGTGGGCTGGAACGGAGGATCTCGGCGGGGCTGCCAGAACGGCTCAGGCGTCGGCGTTGACCAGGCGGGCCACCGTCGAGCTCTGCCGAACTTCGAGCATGGTAAACCTGTGCGGTGCAGACGTTCCAGCAAGGGATTCTATTCCGCACCGCCAAAATACGACACGTCACCGATACCCTACCCTCGGCTGCAATACCGAACTCAACCCACGGAGATCTCCTCGCGGATCACCTGCATTCCGAGCACGGGAGTGCCCGCGAACAGCAGTCGTTCGCATTCATCCGCGGGCACTGGCGCGACGAGCAGATAGCCCTGCCACTCCGCGCATCGGTGCGCGACGAAGAACGCGAGCTGCTCCGGCCGCTCGATCCCCTCGGCGATGACGTTGACGCCGAGTGTCTGGCCGAGCGCGATCACGGCGGCGGCGATCGCGCTGTCGTCCGTGTTGTGCGGCACGCCGTTGACAAAGCTTCGATCGATCTTGAGCGAGTCCATCGGGAAGAGCCGCAGCGCGCTGAGCGACGAGTATCCGGTGCCCAGGTCGTCGATGGAGACGCGCACGCCGTGCGCCTTGAGCAGCCGAAGATTGTCGATCGCGCGGCCGCTCGAGCGCATCGCGATGCTCTCCGTGATCTCGATCTCGAGACGGTCGGGAGGCAGGCCCGTTTCGGCGAGCACCTGCTGCACTCGCGCGACGAGATCGGCGTGCTGAAGCTGACGCACCGAGAGGTTCACGGCCGCCCTGAGCTGCGGCTGCCCGCGCGCACGCCAGGTCTGGATTTGCTGGCACGCCTGGCGGAGCACCCATTCGCCCATCGGCACGATCGCGCCCGTCGTCTCGGCCAGGCCGATGAACTCCGCCGGCAGGAGCATTCCGCGCTCGGGATGGTTCCAGCGAATCAGCGCTTCGAGTCCATTGATCCGTCCCGTGCTCGAGTCGACGATCGGCTGATAGTGGAGAATGAGCTGGTCGTTCGCGAGCGCACGCTTGAGGTGGCTCTCGAGACCGAGCTGCGCGAGCGCGGCGGCGCCCAGCTCCGGGACGTAGCGCTCGACCAGATCGCGTCCCTGCGATTTGGCGCGGTACATGGCGGCGTCGGCGTTCTTGAGAAGCGCTTCGGGTTCCGTCGCGTCGGCCGGAAAGAGGCTGATGCCGAGGCTCGTCGTGACGAACACCTCCTGCCCTTCCAGATGGATCGGCCGCTTGACGGCGGCGATGATCCGTTCGGCGACGAACACCGCGTCGTCCGGCGAGGCGATCTCGGTACACAGCACGGCGAACTCGTCGCCCCCGAGCCGCGTCACCGAATCTTCGCCACGCACGGCCGACCGGATGCGTTCGGCGACGGTCTGCAGCAGCAGGTCGCCGGCCGCATGACCGAGTGAGTCGTTCACGATCTTGAAGCGATCGAGATCGAGGAAGAGCACGGCGACGGTGCCTTTCGTCCGCCGAGCCCGATGCAGCGCCATCCCCATCTGATTGAGGAAGAGCTGGCGATTGGGAAGCCCGGTGAGCGAGTCGTGATACGCGATCTGCTCGATCTTCGCCGCAGCATCCATCGTCGCCTGCCGCTCCTCCTCCAGCAGCCAGATGACGAGCCCCATCGCGAGCCCGAAATAGATCACGACGTCGGCGAGGCCGAGCGTGGCCATGTAGAGCGGGTGCAGCGCGCGCATCTCCGGTGTCGTGGAGATGATGAGGAAGTGCGCCTGATGCGCCGCCAGTCCGAAGAAGGCCAGCATCACGGAACGACGTCCGATCGCCCGCGCGATCTTGGGTGCCCGGCTGATCGCCCGCGCCGCGAGGAGCGAGGCGATCGCGACGACGACCCGACGCGTCGTGATGCGCAGCTGGTAGACGAGCTCGTAGTTGGCCGGATCCCAGGCGAAGGCGAGCACGAGCAGCGCGCCGCCGATCGCGACGCCCACCATGATCGTGCGGCTCGTGCGCCGCTCGAAGGGCAAGCCGGTCGCCAGCTCCGTGGTTCCGAGCAGCAGCCAGAGGATCTGGAGGTAGCCGGAGATGCCCGACAACGCTGCCAGCACCATGTTGATCGGATCGTCGATCCCGCGTCCGAGCCCGACGACGCGAGCCGTCGCGGCGCACGCCGAGTAGGCGGCAAGCGCAAGCCAGCTCCACGTCCAGTGACGCAGGAAGGGTCGCCAATAGCGCCGGTGCAGTCCGAAGAAGACGCACGCGATGAGCAACGCCGCGCCGGATTGCACATACAGGCTCGCGACGGTCAGGAACGTGGGCAGCGGCATTGACTCCAGGAGGATGTGCACCGGCGCGCTGGGGAAGCGGGCAGGTGTCGCATGGAGACGACTCATGCTCCTGGGAGGGCACCTCGGCGAGCGCGGCCTGTGCGGCCACCGTTGCGTGTGGCCGGTCCTCGTGTCTAAGGTAGGTGTTCCCTCCGCCCTCTGGCCGCCCGCCACGTCGTCCTCGCCCATGCCCTTCACATCCGCCTCCCGCGTCGTCGTCTCCGACGAGCAGGTCTTCACGACGCTCGGCGAAGAGGCGGTCATTCTCGGCTTGCGCGACGGCGTGTACTACGGGCTCGATGCCGTGGGTGCGCGTGTGTGGGCCCTGATCGCCGAGCCACGCGTCGTCGGCGACATCGTGACGACCCTCGTCGCCGAGTTCGACGTGACGCCTGAGCGGTGCGAGCGCGACGTTCTCGCGCTGCTGGACGATCTGGCGGCGCGTGACCTGGTGACCGAGCTGCCTCTCGCGGGCGATGCTGATCCTTCGTAGGCCCCGGTGGCCCAAGGGCGACCGGCTCGCGTTTGCCGAGGCGCTCGTCGTGCTTGCGCTCGTGCGGGTCGCACTCGCCCTCGTGAACTTCAAACGCATCCAGCGCCTGGCGGTCGCGTTGGTTCGTCGACTCGCGCCGTATCCCGACAACGGCACCCCCGAGACCGATGCCAAGCTGGCGCGCGCGGTACGTCGCGCGGCGAGGCTGGTGCCCGGGGCGAAGTGCCTCGCGCAGGCGACGGCGGCAATGATCATCACCGGTCGCCGCGGTCTGCGCTCGCGCATGACGATCGGCGTGAAGCTTGGCTCATTGGAGGCGTTCGGCGCGCACGCATGGCTGGAGACGCCGAGCGGCATCCCCGTGGGTGGAGCGGAAGCGGCCGAGTTCGCGCCGTTGATGTCGGTGGATCCGTACGCCTGACGCGACGGAGCGCATGGTGCGGGGTCCGACCTCGTTCACCGCGGGCGATGCCGCCTGGCAGGTCGTGATCGCGTGCGCGAGGCATGCGGCCGGTGTCGCTGCCGCATCGGATGTCGTGCGCGCGGCGGAGCTGGTGCACGACTGGCCCTCGACGCTTTACATCGCGCGCCAGCAGGGGCTGGATGCGCTGCTCGCGAGCACGCTGGCCAAGGGTGGCGCAGCCGACCCGCTTCAGGAGATCGCGCGGTCCGCCGTGACGGCGAGCACGGCGAGAACACTCGGCCAACAGCGGCTCCTCGCTCGGGTGCTCGGCGCGCTCAGCGATGCAGGCGTCCCCGCGCTTCCGTACAAGGGGCCCGTGCTCGCGCTGCAGCTCTATGGTGACGCGACGCTCCGCACCTCCGTGGACCTCGACGTCGTCGTGCCGCTCGCGTCGTACGCGGCGGCGCGACAGGCCCTGATCTCGCTCGGCCTTCCGCCGCGAGGTGGACATTCGGCGAGACAGGAGCGGACGCTCTTCCGCTGGCTCGGACATGCGTCGTTCGGCACGGGGACCGAGGAGTTCATCGAGCTGCATTGGCGCTTCGCTCCGCTGCAGTTCCCCTTCGCGCTCACGCCCGAAGCAGCGCTCTCGCGTGCGACGCGCGGCCGGATGGCTGGACAGGACGTGGCGATGATGGCCGACGACGACCTCGCGGTCACGCTCGCGATGCACGCGGCACGTCACCTCTTCGAGCGCCTCGAATGGCTCGCCGGCGTGACGCGATTGCTCGTGGCGCGCGCTGCCGACCCGCGGGGGCTCGTCGATCACGCGACGCGCCTGCGCGGCCGGCGAGCGCTGCTCGTTGCGGCGGGCGTGGCACATCGGGTGCTCGATGCGCCGCTCGGTGAACGGTGGCTCGCACTGATCGCCGAGGACCGCGACGCCGAGCGTGTCGCCGCTGTGATGACGGAGGAGCTGGCCGGGAGTTGGGCCGGAGCGCCGCCGCTCTCTGGCTCCTCGGTGCAGCGGCGCTATGCGCAGCTGCTCGATTCCCCCGCCGACAAGCTTCGCTCATTCCTTCGCGCGGCGCTGCTGCCGACGGAGCGCGAGTGGGAGGCGCTCGTGCTCCCTGATTCGCTCACGCCACTCTATCACGTCGTGCGACCGGCACGTCTCCTCGTGATGTACGCTCGTCGCGCGATCTCCCGTCCCGCGCCGTGAGGGAGCGCTCGCTGCGTCCCTTCGCGACTCTGCTCCTGCGCGCCGCGCCGCGCGCGGTTGTGACGTCCGTCGCCCTGATCGTGCTTCTCGCGGTGACCGAGGGCGCCGGCATCCTGCTGCTCGTCCCTCTGCTGGCGCTCGCCGGTGTCACCACTGGTGCAGCGCTGGCCGGTGGCGTCTGGATGCGACTCGTCGACCGGTTGCCGCATTCGCTCGGACCGCTGCTAGCCCTCTACGTCGCGATCGTCGCCGCGCGCGCCGCGCTGGAGCTCGCGGAATCAGTCGCCGCGCTGCGCGTGCAGGTGGAGGTCACGCGCTACCTGCGTGAGCGACTGTACCGCGCGTTGGTCCGCGCCAGATGGGAGATCGTGGCGCCGCTGCGCGGCGCACGGTTGGCGCACGTCCTCACGACCGAGCTGGATCGCGTCAGCCTCACGACGAACCAGCTGCTCAACGGAGTGCTGGAGCTGCTCGTTGCGATCACCTATGCGACGGCGGCGGTGATGGTCTCGCCACGACTCGCCGTGGTCGCGGCGGCGGGTGCGCTGGCGCTGCTGCTGCCCGCGCGACGACAACAGCGTGCCGCGCGTCGCGACGGCGATGCGCTGATGGCGCTGGGCACCGAGCTGTTCGCCGGCGCGACCGAGGAAGTCGCCACCCTGAAGGTGGCGAAGAGTGCGGGGATCGCCGAGCGCGTGGCGGCGCGCTTCAGCGATCGCGCGACGCGCTACGCACGCGCGCTGATCGTGGCACATCGGCGCTATCGCACGGCCGCCGCCGTGCTCACGGTCGGCGCGGCCGCGGCACTCGCGGTGGTGGTCTACGTCGGCGTGGTGCGCCTGCAGCTCGCGCCGGCGAGCCTGTTGCTCCTCCTCTTTCTCTGCGCGCGTCTGGTTCCGCGCCTGACGGGAGTGCAATCGAGCTTTCTGCTCACCGCACGCTCGCTTCCCGCCGTAACCGAAGTGCAGCGACTCCTGGCCGAGCTCGAAAACGCGGCCGAAGCGACGAGTGGACGCAGCGCGACGCCGCTGGCGCTCGCTCGCTCACTGGCGCTCCGTAGCGTCACCTACGCCTATCCCGGCGCCGCGACTGCCGCATTGCGCGACGTGTCCATCGAGGTGCCCGCGGGCCGCGTCACCGCGCTGGTCGGACCCTCGGGCGCGGGGAAGAGCACACTCGCCGACGTCCTCCTGCTGCTCCTCACGCCCCAGCAGGGCGAGCTTCGCGTCGATGACGTGCCGCTCGCCGCGCGCGACCGCGATGGCTGGCGTGCCGCGATCGGCTACGTGCCGCAGGAGACGCATCTCTTCCACGACAATGTGCGTGAGAACGTCCGGTGGATCGCGCCTGATGCATCTGATGCCGATGTCGTCGAGGCACTTGGGCTCGCCGGCGCGTCCGAGCTGCTCGCTCGGCTGCCGGAGGGATTGGATACGATCATCGGGGACCGCGGCACACTGCTGTCGGGCGGCGAGCGACAGCGTCTCGCCATCGCGCGTGCGCTGCTCGTTCGTCCCAAGCTGCTCGTGCTCGACGAGGCGACGAGCGCGCTCGATCCAGAGAGCGAGCGAGCCATCCGCCACACGATCGCCGCGCTCACGCCCGCCGTCACCGTGCTGACCATCACGCATCGGCTCACGAGCGCGCGGCAGGCGGATCATGTCGTCGTGCTGGACGAGGGCGCCGTCGTCGCCGCCGGCGCATGGTCGGACCTCATCGCCAGCGGCGATTCGAGGCTCGCTCGACTCTGGGCGGCTCAGCTCGGTCACGAAGACGGCGTCGTGCCGGAAGGACTCGCTCGCTCGTCCTGAGGGCATGCCAGCCCTCGAACTGCTGAACGGGTCGCACACCCTCACTCTCTTCGGTCTCACCATCTCGCTCGGCCCAGTCGGAGCGGTGGCGGTCCTGGGCTGGCTGCTCTTCGGCGCCGGTGCGCTGCTCGCCGTGCGCGAGCGAGTGACTGGGACGAGGCCCGCCTCGCTGCCGCCGCTCGTCTCCGCGGGCTGCACGCTCGCGACGATGAGCGCGGGGCTCGGGTTGCTTCTCTTCGAGAGCTATCCGACCTTTGCGCAAGAATTCTGTTTTCCTTATGCGCTGCTGGCGCTCGCCGTCGCCGTGGTTGGTCACGCGCTTCAGGCAGGGGGCAGCCCGATCGGCGAGGAGTAACCGCGATGCCCCTGTCGGGCCGGGCGAACGACCCGAAGCTCGAGCAGCTCGCGCGCGACGTGTTCGCGATGTTTCCGCAGTGCCATCGGTGCGGACACACGGTGGTTCGTTTCGAGGACGCCGACGTTCGCGTGCACGTGCAGCGCGTCGTGCACCGGGGACAGTGCCCCGCCCCACCATTCGTCGAGCACGAGCCGCCGTCGGATCACAGCGTCTGAGCGACGCTCGACGATCGCGTCAGAGCGCGCTCCACTTCACTCCCACGAACGCAGAGCGCGGTGCGACGGGCTTGCCCGAGCCGTCGAGATAGTCGGTGTTCGCCAGGTTGAGCAGCTCGAGCGAGAGCCGCACACCCCGCACTGGCTGCTCGAACTTCGCATTGAGCACCAGGTGGTCCTTCTCGCCGGTGCGCTGCGCATTCAGCGCATCGAGCGTCAGGGCGCCGTCGGCGGCGATGCGCATCGACGCGGAGACGCCGAGTGTGCGCGTGATCGGACGCAGCGCGTACTTGCCCGTGGTGCCCGGCGCGGCGCTCGCATCGAAGCGCAGTCCCGAGCCGCGAATCGTCCAATCGACGCCGAGCACCGAGGGCAGCAGCAGCGCCGCTTCGACGCCGCGGTATGTCGCGCTGGCGAAGTTCATCGTCCGCCAAGGGGTCGTCGCCGTAGAGCCGGCCGGTCGTGCCCAATCGATGAGCGATCGCGCCCGCCGCTCGTACACGGCGACGTCGGCCGACATCCACCTCAGCGGCGCGAGCCGAACGCCGATCTCGTGCGCGGTGAAGCGCTCGGCCAGGAGCGTCGAGTCGCCGATGTTCGCCGGGTCGCGATAGTAGCGCTCCGTCCAGCTCGGGGCGCGGTATCCGCGACCGCTCGATGCGCGGAGCTGCGCCACGTTGCCCAGCGGGATCGCGACCGCAACGGACGGCGAGGCGACGGCATCGACGGTGGACGACCAGTCGCCGCGAAGCCCTGCGTTCAGCGTCGCGCCGCCGGCCCGCCCGAACGTCGCCTCGGCGAACGCGGCCTGCCGTCGCTCGTCGTGATCGCCCAGCCGTGCGCTCCGGAGCCGTGCATCGAACAGCTCACCACCTGCCGCGGCGGTGAGCATCGGTGCGAGCGCCAGCTCGGCCGCTCCGTCGACGCCACTCTGCCAGCTCAGATGCGTGTTCTGATAGAACGCCGGATCTTCGCGCTTGAGCGTGAACACGTCGGAGTGGCGCCGCGTGTGCGCGGACGCCGACAGATGCACGGCCGATCCGAGCGGCGCGTCGAGCCGCAGTGCGGCGGTGCTGCTGCGCGTCGTTTCAAACGACGGATACGGTGAGTAGAAATCGGCCGCACCGAACTGGCGCACGCCGAGTCCCGCGTCGGCGGCAAGCCGCGCCACACCGAGCGTGCGTTCAGCTGAGCCGCGGACATTGGCGATGCGATAGTCGGTGCCATTGCGATGACCGCTCGATCGATCGACGTCGGCGCCGACGCGCACGGGAGACCCGAACGCCGAGCGACCGACGGCCGCCGAGCCGCTCGCGCCGCCGAAGCTGCCGACGCGCGTGCCCACTTCGCCGAAGCTCGAATCCGTGCGTGTGACGATGTTCACGACACCGCCGATGGCGTCGGAGCCATAGAGGGCGGAGCCCGTGCCGCGCAGGATCTCGATGCGTTCGATCATCGACGTCGGCACGGCGAGATCCAGCGCATAGTGCCCACTCTGCACGTCGCTCACCCGGACCCCGTCCACGAGCACGACGACCTGGTTGAACGTCGAACCGCGCAATCCCAGATCGGCCTGCGCGGGCGAGCGCGGTAGCACGTCGACACCGAGCGCGAAGCCGAGGAGATCGGAGAGCGACCGCGACGCGCGATGCTCGATGTCCTCGCGCGTGATCACCTCGACCGACCGCGTGGACGTGACGAGCGAGCCATCGGTGCGCGTCGTGACACGCACCGTGTCGAGCGCGTGAGTGGACGGTGCGCGCTGCGCGCGCGCCGGATGGGCGAGCGCGACGAGCATCGCGACGGCGACGAGACGGACAAGGGGACGCATGGCGGTGAGCTGGTGGGGACGCGGTGGAACGCCGCCCCAAGTCTAACCGCCCGCGGGACGAAACGAAGCGATGGCCCTACTGACGCGCGGCCTGGAGCACGTTGGGTAGCGCGCCGATGAACCACACGATGACTGCGGCGATCGCTCCCTGTCGGCGCGTGATCTTGCCGACGACCGAGAGGCCGATAGCCAGCAGCACCGTCACCCAGATAGTGAAGACGTCGATGCGTCCGATCAGTGCGAGCAGCATCGGCGACGCGGTGTCGGGGTCGAAGAACCGGCCGAGGCCGAGCGAGAGCTTGTAGCGGCCGGTCAGCTTCGAGGGATCGAGCAGGAGTCCCTGCACCGACGCGAGCACCGCCTCGACGATGCGTGGCACGAAGGCGTACGCCGCCACCATCAACCCCTGACCGAAGGTCGCCTTGGACTCGACGAACTTGCCGACGATCCAGAGAAACAGCCCGGTGAAGAAGATGCCCACCGGCATGAAGATGAAGGCGGCGACCTTGCCGACGGTCTCCGCCATCTTCCGGGCGCCTTCCATCTGCGCCGCGGTGAGCGTCGCACCCTTCTTCTGCATCGCGGCGAACGACCGCGACATCTCGGCGTCCATGATCGGCGCGAGCACCCCGCTGTTCACGACGAACAGAATGCCGACGAGCACCGTGACGACGAAGAGCGGCAGAAAGAAGCCCGATTGTGCGCGCCGCTCGTAGACCTCCGACGGCGCGTAGAAGATGTCGATGAAGTCTTCCCAGACGGAGGCGGGTTTGGCGGCGGGCGGCTGCGTTGACTCCGACTGCGTCCCGGCTGACGTGCCGGACGTCGTGGGCTCGCTCATGGAATCGATGGATTGGAGGAGGACAGCGCGACAAGTCTGCGGCGCGCCGCCATCGGACGCAATCGGTGATGGGGGAGGATTAGATTCGTCCGCGTGCCCGATCCGTCGACGCCGTCTCCGCCAACGCATCCACCGTCGCGCCGGCTCATCTGGCTGCTGACCATCGCCACCGGCGTCAGCGTCGCCAACCTCTACTACAACCAGCCGCTCCTCTCGGACATCGCGCGCACGTTCGGGTCGTCGCCGCGCGCGGCGGGATCCATCGCCACGCTCACGCAGGCGGGCTACGCGCTTGGGATGCTGCTCTTCGTGCCCCTCGGCGACATCGTGGAGCGTCGCCGGCTGATCACCACCCTGCTCTGCCTTGTCGCCGTCGCGCTGCTGGCGACAGGACTCGGTCCGACGTTGGGGGTCGTGATCGCCGCGAGCTTCGCGATCGGCGTCACGAACGTCGTGCCGCAGCTCATTCTTCCGTTCGCCGCGGGGCTGTCTCCGCCGGCGATGCGAGGACGCATCGTGGGCCAGGTGGTCTCAGGGCTGCTCGTCGGGATTCTCGCTGGACGGGCCGTCGCGGGAGTCGTCGCGCATCTGGCGGGCTGGCGCGCGATGTACGTCGGCGCGAGTGCGGCGATGTTGATGCTCGCGCTCCTGCTTCGCGTGACGCTGCCGGTCGCGCCACCCTCGGCGTCGATCCCGTACCGCGCGCTCATCGCGTCACTCGGCACGCTCTTCCGCTCCGAACCGATCATCCGCGACGCCGCGCTCCTCGGTGCGCTGAACTTCGCGTCGTTCAGCGCGTTCTGGACCACGCTCGCCTTCCGGCTCCAGGAACCGCCGCTGCACTCGGGAAGTGCCGTCGCGGGCGCCTTCGGCCTGATCGGACTCGCCGGTGCGGCGGCCGCGCCGCTCGCCGGCCGGATCGCCGATCGAAGCAGTCCACGTCGGACGGTCGGCATCTCGCTGCTCGGCAACGGTGCCGCCTGGCTCGTGCTGCTCTTCTTCGGGCATACGTTGACGGGCATTGCCGTCGGCGTCCTTCTGCTCGACGCGGCGACGCAGGCGGGCCAGGTGTCGAACCAGGCGCGCGTCTACGCCCTCCCCGCGGCGGCACACGGCCGGTTCAACACGATCTACATGGTGTGCTACTTCGCGGGCGGCGCGACCGGGTCAGCGCTGGCGGTGCTGGCCTGGGATGCGTACCGGTGGACGGGGGTGTGCGCCGTGTCGCTCGGGGCGCTGGTCGTGGGGCTCGGGGTGTACTGGGCGAGGAGAGCGCGGATGTGAATCGTCCGCCTGGATGGGGTCAGAGTCGTGACTCTGACCCCGGGCTCTGACCCCGGGCTCTGACCCCGGGCTCTGACCCCGGGCTCTGACCCCAACGCTGTTCTCGATGCCAGTTTCCCCGCGTACTTCGGCAGGATCTTCAGCGATTGTGACCTCTGTCACGGCGCCGCGCCGGCGACTATTGTCATGGCGACCGTCCGCCCGGTGACGCGCGGCGCGGTAGTCCGTCAGTAGGACATGGCAGCGGACTCAACTCTCGTGGCAGAACAGCTGGCTGTCGGCGAAGTCGCCGACGCGGTGGCGTCTGCAGGAGCATCGGCGTTTTATGGTCCGCTTGCCGCGGCGATGGAGCGCATCGTAGGCCTCGCCGCGATCGCGCTTCGTGCGCCATTCGCGTTCATCCTACTGACGGGCGACGATCGTCGAATCTTCACCGCCGGACCGCAGATGCCCGCCTGGGCGTCGCACGACGCCGGTGCGCTGTGGCGCTCCGGCATCGTCGAGCGGATCTTCGGCGGCACGGTCGAGATGCGCGACGTCAAGTCCGAGCTCAGCCCCGAGCAGCGCACCGCCGCCGCGACGCTCGACATCGGCTCACTCATCGGCGTGCCGATCCGCTCCACGGGCGGCGAGGTCCTCGGCATCTTCTGCGCGGCCGATCCCGCCCCGACGCAATGGAACGACGACGACGCGGAGATGCTTCGCGGATTCGCGTCGGCCGCAGCGTCGGACTGGGAACTGCGTCGCGCCGTCGCCGAGCACGAGGCCAATGAGCGCCGGCTGCAGTTCGACGCGAGCCACGATGCGCTGACCGGGCTCGCGAACCGCGCGGTGCTGCTGCGACGCCTGCGTGAGGCGCTGGACCGCCCAGGCAGTCACGCGGGTTCGGTCGATCACTCCGACAGCATGCTCGACGTGCCGCCCGAGGACCTCGTCGCCGTCTTCTTCCTCGACGTCAACGACTTCCGGTCGGTCAACGAGCGCTTCGGCCATCATGTCGGTGACCAACTGCTCGCCACGCTTGGCCGACGACTCCAGCAGAGCGCCGGACCCCACGCGACCGTCGCTCGGCTCGGCGGCGACGAGTTCGCGGTGCTGGTCGAGAAGGTCGAGGCGTCCGACGTCGCCGAGGAGATCGCCGAGCGATTCCGCGCCTGCCTGTCGCAGCCGACGACGATCGGCGGCGAAGTCGTCTCGCTCACCGTGAGCGTCGGGATCGCCCTGAGCACGACCGCGGTGGAGCTGGCGGAGCACGTCCTGCGCGGCGCCGACCTCGCGATGGCGCGCGCCAAGCGCGACGCTCGCGGCGAGAGCACCGTGCGTCCCGTGGTGTTCGACTGGACGATCGCCGCCGAAGCGCGCTCGCGCCGTCGTCTACAGGAGGAACTCCGCCGCGCGGTGCATGGCGACGAGTTCCTGCTGCACTATCTGCCGATCATCTCGCTCGAGACGGGCCAGATCACCGGCGTCGAGTCGCTGCTGCGGTGGCAACATCCGACGCGCGGACTCCTCTCGCCCTTCGACTTCCTCGTCGTGGCCGAGGAGCTCGACATCATCAATGACGTCGGGCGATGGGTCATTCGCGAGTCGTGCCGCCAGCTCGCGGGTTGGACCGCCGCGCTTCCGGCCGGCGAGGTGCTCACGGTCGCGGTGAATCTGTCGGCCAGGCAGTTCACCAGCACCGACTTTCTCGAAGAGGTCGGGCGTGCGGTGAGCGACTTCGGACTTCCGCCGGCGAGCCTCGCGCTCGAGGTGAACGAACGCGTGGTCGCGCGCGACATGGCGCGCGCGGTCGGCGTCCTCACCGGTCTGCGCTCGCTGGGCACCCGGGTGCATCTGGACGACTACGGCACCGGCAACTCGCCGATCGGCTACCTCCAGCGCCTGCCGCTCGACGGTGTGAAGATCGACCACACCCTCGTCAACCGGATGGATCGCGACGAGAAGGCGCTGAGACTGGTGCGGTCGGTCGTCGGCCTCGCGCGTGAGTTCGGGCTGGACGTCGTGGCGGAAGGGATCACGTCGGCCGGCCACCTGAAGGTGCTTCAGGACATCGGGTGCACCCACGGCCAGGGTCCGCTCTTCTCGCAGGCGGTCGATGCCCACGGCGTCTCCGCGATGCTTCAGCAACGACCGTGGTGAACTGTTGATCGTGTGCTGGGCATTCCCGACTTCGCCGCGCGCGTCGCTGGGCTCTCTCGGCTCAACCATGTTCAATCGGGCGCCGAGCTGACCTATCTGATCCTGCACGCTCCGGAGTTCCGGCGCGTGCGACGCGAACATCTCATCGAGATGGGCCGTGTGACGGCAGCTCGGACATCCACGTGATGCTGCACGTCACCGGTGCGACGGGCTGACGATCGCCGTTTCGGAGGCGCGGTTCATCGCGCGCATCGCGCAGCGGACGGTGATGAGCGACGACGCGATGAGCGTCCCGATTCCCGTGCTCGAGGACATCATCGGCTACGACCGGATCCGGATTCGGGGCGCTGTTCGAGACACATGGGGTGCTCATCCAGGAGTGGGATCGCGTGCGCACGGACTGGCTCACGATCCGCGAGGGGGGGGCGGGGGTGATCCTCACGCCGGCCATCGGATCGGCGGTGATGCCTCAGTACTGAACCAGGCAGTACAGCTGCGCGTACACCGGGAAAACCGACGTACCTCAGATCCTCGGATTGGCAGACGACCCATCCCAATTCACGGATGGCTCTCCGCGGATACAACTTCTGAAAGTCGCAGCGCCGTGCGCGGACCTCAGCGCTGCGAAGGCTCTGCACTGTACACGCTGTTGGCCTTGTCGTGGACAGAGATCAGTACCGCATGTCCGCCCCGGTGACGACCCGCCACGTGTCGCGGGCGATGAGCAGCTCTTCGTCCGTGGGGATGACCCAGAGCTCCACGCGCGAACCATCGCGGTCGATGCGCCCTTCCCCGCCGGCCAGCTCCACGTTGCGTCCGGAGTCGAGCTCGATCCCGAACCAGTCGAGACCCGCGCAGATCCGCGCGCGGATCTCGGCCGAGTGCTCACCGATGCCGCCGGCAAACACGATCGCGTCGGCGCCGTTCATCGCCGCCAGATACGCGCCGAGATATTTCTTCACGCGATAGCAGAAGAGATCCACGGCCACGCGCGCGCGGCGATCGCCGTGCTCCGCGTCCTCGGCGAGCAGCTCGCGCATGTCCGCGGTGAGGCCCGACACACCGAGCAGTCCGGACTGCTTGTTGAGCATCGAATCCACTTCGTGCAGGCTGAGCCCTTCCTTCACGGACACGAAGTCGAGGATCGCCGGATCGATGTCCCCCGAGCGGGTGCCCATCACCAGTCCCTCGAGCGGAGTGAACCCCATCGAGGTATCCACCGACTGGCCGCCGTCGATTGCACACGCCGACGCGCCATTTCCCAGATGCAGCGTGATGATCTTCGTGGCCTCGCGCGTGCGTCCGGTGAGCTGCCGGTAGCGATAGGCGATGTAGCGATGCGACGTACCGTGGAATCCGTATCGGCGCACACGGTGCCGTCGGTAAAGCTGGTACGGGATGGCGTAGAGATACGCCGCATCGGGCAGGCTGTGATGGAACGCGGTGTCGAACACCGCCACTTGCGGCACACCGGGACCGAGCGCGGCACGGGCGGCGGCGATGCCCCGCAGGTTGTGCGGATTGTGCAGCGGCGCGAGCTCGATCAGGTCCTCGAGCTCGCGCCGCACGTCATCGTCCACTCGCGTGGAGTGGGTGAACCGCTCCCCGCCATGCACGACGCGGTGACCGACCGCCTCGATCTCGCCGACGCGTGCGATCGGCACGCCGGAGTCACTGCTGGTGAGCCATTCGATCACATGTTCGACGGCGGCCGAGTGATCGCGGAGCGGTGCGGTGGTCTTGCGCGGCGGCGATCCGGGCGCGGCGAAGGTGACGATCGCCTCGCCACCAATCCGCTCGATCTGTCCGCGCGCGAGGCGCCGGTCGCGTGATTCAGCGATCGCGTCGCCGTCCGTGTCGATCAGCTGGAACTTGAGAGAGGACGAGCCGGCGTTCAGAACGAGGATTCGCACGACGCATTGGAAGACGGGTGGTACGGCCCACTCGCGGGCACGCCCCGAACGTTCGACACTCGCCCGCCTCGGCGACAGTCCCGCTATCGCCGCCGGTGCTTCACTCGCTTGGCCACTTTGGCGCGTCTCGTCGGCGTGGCCTTCGTCACCGGCTTCACCGCGGCGCGGCTGGACAGCGCGTTCGCCAACTCTTTCGTGCGCCGCTCCGAATACTCGGACAGGCACTTCGCCCGCGTCGGCGCCCAGAGCGGACCTTCGATTCCGGCGTTTCGACGGAGGCACTCGTCGTCGCGATACACGAGCCAGTTCCGCTGCGCGGTGCGCAGCCGAACCACCGTCGCGGGTTCGCGAGCGGCCGGAAGCGGGCCCGACTCGCGCTTGAGCGCCGTGATCAGCGCCTGGTAGTTGCGATCGAGTGCGACGTCGGACCGCGCAAGGTAGGCCATGAGACAGCGGCGCTGGTCAGCTGGGGCCGGCGATGCGCACGACGGACCCGCATAGTCCTCGGCCGACACCTTCACGGCCGCGCCGCTTGCGCCCGCGACGGCGCCAGGCGATTCCGACACCGTGAGGGAGCCGTCGGAGACCACTCGGGCGGACGACGAGGCATCGGTCGCCACGGAGGCCGGCGTGTCGGCGAGGGCTCCGGAGTCTCCGTTCGCCATCCGGAGGTCGCTCGCGAGCGAGGAGTCGCGCGAGCGCGCCGTCTGGGATTCATTCTTCGTACCGTCGTCACAGGCCGAGAGCTGAAGCGCGGCGGCCGCGATCACGATCGAGAAAAAGAGCGGTCTCATCATGGCAGGCATCGTGAAGGTCGTTGCAGAGCAGTGCGAAAGCTGGGCCGTCTCTCCTTGGGTCCGGTTCGGGTGCGCGAGTTGGGGTCAGAGTCGGGGTCAGAGTCCGGGGTCAGAGTCGCGACTCTGACCCCGGACTCTGACCCCCAATACTCCGACGTCGGTCAGTTCTGCGCGATCAACGCGTGATTGCCGAAGCCGCCGCGCGACGCGCACGCCGCGGCCTTCACCACGTTCATGCGCCCCCGGCCGTACGTCGACGACGGGCCAACCTGATCGACGCCCTGCAGGATGCAGTTGTTCGTCATGAACGACCCGAAGAGCGAGTTCCCCACGATGGAGCGGAGCACCGCACCCTCGCCCGCCACCATCGGAGACGAGAAGCTGGTGCCCGCACCGATCAGGTAGTCCAGCGGTCCGCAGCCGAACGGAGAGAACTGGCTGCACGCGGAGATGATGAGGTCCTGAAGCACACCGCCCTGCACGAGGTCACCGCCAGGTGCGACGAGTGGAACGCCGCCGATCGGGAAGCCATTGAATCCGAAGTTGGAGTACGACGTGATCAGGTCGAAATTCGTCTGATTCACCGGGGCCGTCGCGCCGACCGCGATCACCCCCGCCATCTCGGCCGGGATGGAGATGATCTGCGGCGGAAGCGCGAGCAGGTCGAGCGCGTCGTTGCCCGATGCCGCGACGATGGTCACGCCCTTCAGGCGCGCGTACGCGATGGCGGCCTGCAGGTGAAACAGGAGCTGCTGCGTCTGCGGATCGCTCGCGTCGACGATCGCGCCGAGGCTCATGTTGATCACGTCCGCGCCCTGATTCGCCGCGTAGACGATCCCCGTGATGAGGTCGGCGAATGAGCCAGAGCCCGTTGCGTCGAGCACCTTGACCGCGACGATCCGCGCCGCCGGCGCGACCGAGGCGACACCGATGCCGTTGGAGGTGATGATCGCGGCGACGAACGTGCCGTGACTTTCGTAGTCCTTGATGTCACCGATCTCGGACTCGACGAACGACGTGCTGCGGGCGAGATCGACCCGGTCGAGCAGGTCGGCGTGGGTGGGATCGATGCCCGTGTCGAGCACGTAGACCTTCGCGCCCCGTCCTTCAGGCGTCGTCAGCCAGGCCTGATTGGCCTTGGTGACCTTCATGTTCCACTGCCAATCGGCGAAGAAGAACGCGCCGCTCTGATCGATCCCGGGCAGGGGCGGCTTCTTGCTCGCTTTGGCCGGTGCGCTGGCGCGTCGCAGCGTGTTCGCCGGCAGCCAGCGCAGATTGACGTCCTGCGTGAGCTTCGTGACGTCGGATCGCGACGACAGTGAGGCGACGCCGGACGCGGTCAGACCCTTCACGACCACCATGTTGAGCTCCGGCACTCGCCGCTCGATTCGGCCGCCGAGCGCGGTGATCTGCGCGTCGAGCGCACCGCCTCTCGCGGCGCGAGACTCGATCACCACGTGATCGGATGCGCCCGGAGCCCGTGCACGCGCGAGGGCGGGCAGGGTCGGCGCGAGCGTTCGTGCCAGCGCGATGGGCGCGACGGGCAGTTCGTCGCCGCAGGCGGCGAGCGCGCACAGCGAGGCGATCGCGGTCGCGCGCATGGACGTAAGACGGGGAGAACGCATAGGGAGGGGCCTCGGCGACGAAGGGTCCAGATCGTATCCGCTGCCGTCGTCGGCATGCGGCCTGGCGTGTGACCCCCGCACGAGACTGCGGTGACCACACCACCGAACGATCGATCTGCAGCGCGTGTGGGAACGAAGTCACGCGACGGGGGAGACGATACGCGCCGCGAGAAGTGGGGTCAAGCGGAGCGGAGATGCGCGCCGGATCCTCGCGCCTCGCGTCTTCCCGGCCGGTCGGCCCCGCGTAGATTGGGCAGCTCTGGTCGACGCCGACTCCCGACCCGTCAGGGATCGGACCCATCGTGCCGAGGTATCCCCTGCACCTCCCCGCACTCTCGCGGCCATCGCGGCGGCACTCGAATTGGTCGGCGCGGCTACAACCGCGCACGGCCGCGGCGCAGACGGGAATCGCGCAGCAGTCCGCGCCCCTCGCGTCGGCGACCAGTCAGCCGCCTCGGCGAGAGCGCGTCATCGTGACTCGGCTCGACAACTCGTCACAGGCGCCGACGTCGACCGGCTCGACGCTCGGTACCGCGTCGCTGCTCATCGACTATCTGTTTCGCCAGCCGATCGACAGTCTCCATGCGACCGACGTGATGGTGTCGACCCAGACGGGCCAGTTCGCCGCGCTCGACCTCGCGCCGACGTCGCGCGCGTGGTCGTGATCGCGCCGGCACTCACGCTCGCGCGCATCCCGCTGCTCCTCGCAGCGCCGGCGATGAACGTCACGGAGCGCGCGCCGAACCTGCCGCTGCATCAGACGCCGGACACGCTCAGGGCGCACGTGTACTTCGGCGTCTCCACGCGCGGGCTGGGCGAGACACTTCGGTTCGGCGCGATGATGATCGAGGACGCCCTGCGCCGATACGGTCGTCACCTCGCGCTGATCGCCCTCTACAGCGACGTCGCGCCCCCTTCGACCTGCGCGGCGGAGAGGATACCTCGCTCGATGTAGATCGGGCGGACGAGCTTGCGAAGCGTGGGAAGCCGCGTGGCGAACCAGACTCCGGCCGCGATGCACGACAGGCCGCCCAGCAGAATCGTCCGCTGCGCACCGATGCGATCGGCGGCGACGCCGGCGATGAGGCTGCCGATCGGCGCCGTCCCAAGGAAGGCCATCGTGTAGAAGGCCATGACGCGCCCACGCAGATCCTCCTCGACGACCGTCTGGATGATCGTGTTGGCCGCGGCCATCGTGACCATCATTCCGGCGCCGACGATGGGGAGCACGAGCAGTGAGACCCACAGCGTGCGCGAGAACGAGAACGCCGCGAGTCCGACGCCGAAGGTCATCGCCGAGACGCTCATCGCGCGACCAAGGCCGAGCACGGAGCGTCGGGTCGCGAGATAGAACGCACCGCCCAACGCGCCGACGCCGGACGCCGTCATGAGGAACCCGAGGGTGTGCGGGCCTCCGTGCAGCACCGTTGCCGAGATGGCCGGCATGAGCACGGTGTAGGGCATCCCCATGATGCTGACGAGGGAGAGGAGCAGCAGCGCCGAGCGGACAGGCACGAACCTCGTCACGTACCGGAAGCCGGTCGCAAGCTCCTCACGCATCCGCGTCGTCTTCTGCGCCCGCACGTGCGGCTCGAGCTTCATTGCGACGAGCGACGCGATCACGGCGAGATACGACACCGCGTCGAGCGCGAAGCACCACCCTTCGCCGACGGCGGCGATGATGATTCCACCGATCGACGGGCCGACGATGCGGCTCGTGTTGACCATCGACGAGTTGAGGGCGATGGCGTTGGGCAGGTCGGCGCGATTCTCGACCATCTCCACGACGAACGCCTGGCGCGCCGGCGTGTCGAACGCGTTGATGATCCCCTGCACCACCTGCAGCGCGAGCACGTGCGCCACGGTGATCACGCCCATGAGCGTCAACACGGCGAGCGCGGCGGACTGGACGAGCGAGAGCGCTTGCGTGATCAGCAGGATGCGATGCCGGTCCCACCGATCCACCAGCACACCGGCGAAGGGCGCGAATAGCAGCGTGGGAATCTGTCCGCAGAAGCCGACCAGGCCGAGCAGCAGCGCCGACCCGGTGAGCCGGTAGACGAGCCAGCTCGTGGCGATCCTCGTGATCCAGGTGCCGACGAGCGAGACCGTCTGCCCGCTGAAGAACAGGCGGTAGTTCCGGGACGCGAGCGCCCGCGTGAGTCGTGACCGCGGACGTTGGGCCGCGGCGTCAGCCATCACCGGTCAGCGGTCGAGCCGAACGGTCGCGGGGTCGAGCACGCCGGTGTAGTACGACATCAGCGCCTGCTGGAACACGAGGGCGGAGCGCGCGTTCACGACGGCGCTCTGCGCCTGGATGAGCTGCGCGCGAGCGAGCGTCACCTCGATGAACGTGGAGGAGCCGACGTTGTATCGCGACTGCGCAGCCCGGAGCGCGAGCGCGGACGCCTCCTGCTGCGCCGTCGCGGCGACGAGTTGTTCCTCGGCCGCGACGTAATCGAGATAGGCGCGCCGGATCTGGATGGCCACCGATTGCGCCACGTCGCGCAGTGTGAGCAGTTCGTTCTCGAGCTGCACCTGTGCGCGCTGCCGCGCGATCGACACGGCACCGCGATCGAAGATGGGCACCGACACGCCGACTCCGATCGAACCGCCGCGAGACGCGTCGAGTTGGTTGAAGAAGCCCTGGTCACCCGACGTGCTGAAGCCGCTGCCGAAGCCGGCGCTTCCCGTCACGACGGGAAGGCGTCCACCCTTCGCGATGGCCACTTCCGTCTCGGCGGCGCGCACCCGGTAGCGCTGGGCCTGGAGGTCGACGCGTTGCGCGAGCGCGAGATCCAGCAGGCTGTCGAGTCGGAAGGACTGCGGCGCGGCCGGCCCGCTCGTCGTCGGTGTCTCGAACACCCACTCGACGCGAGGGTCGAGCACGAGCTCCTGGATGAGGTCCACCTTGGCGTTTTCCGAGGCGCGGCGGGCGTTCACCAGCGCGAGGCGCGTCGATGCGACCGCGGCTTGCTGGTTGTAGAGATCGCCGATGGGACGCGTGCCACGGTTCACGAACTCCTGGAGCTGGCGGAGCTCCTCCTCCTGCGCGGTGAGGTTCTCCTGCTGCACGCGGAGCTGCTCCTGCTGCGTGATCAGGTTCAGGTAGTCCGACGCGACGGTGAACACCACACCCTGCCTCGCTCGGCCAAGATCGAACCCGCCTGCCTGCTGGTTCTGCTGCGCCTGCCGAAGGATGTTCCGATTCTGGCCGCCATTGAACAACGTCACGCCGCTGGAGAGGCTGCCATTCATGCCGAGCGTGTTCTGCCCCTGGTTCCCCGACAGGACGCGCTGCGACGCCTGACTGCTGACCGACAGATTGGGCAGGAAGGCATTGCGCGCCTGACGCACGGCGAGCGAGTCGAGCACGATGTTGTTGCGCACGAGCCGGAGGGTGTTGTTCTCCTGGAGCGCGATCGCGATCGCCTGCTGCAACGTGATCGTACGCGACGGCGGCCGCACGCGCGCGGTGTCCTGCGCCCGCGCGCCGCGCGCACCAGCGACCAGCGCGGCGGCGATCGCGAGTCCGCGCAGCGCGCGGCGCGTGAACGGCACTGGCTGATGCGTCATTCGTACCGGAGCGCCTGGATGGGATTGAGCGCCGCGGCCTTGCGCGCTGGATAGTAGCCGAAGAAGACGCCCACGGCCGCCGAGAATCCGACGGCGATGAAAACAGCCGAGAGCGGGACGACAGTGCTCCATCCGGTGAGATGGCCGAGCAGCATCGCGCCGCCGTAGCCGACGATGAGCCCGACGATGCCGCCGAGCAGGCTCATGACGACGCTCTCCACGAGGAACTGCGTCAACACGTCGGAGCCCCGTGCGCCGATCGCCATGCGGATGCCGATCTCGCGCGTGCGCTCGGTGACCGAGACGAGCATGATGTTCATGATCCCGATCCCGCCGACGATCAGCGACACCGACGCGATCGCCGCGAGCAGCCCGGACATCACCGACGTCGTGCTCGTCGCCGCGGCGGCAATCTCCGTCTGGTTGCGCACCGTGAAGTCGTCGGCGTTGTCGGCCAACTTGTGCGCCTCCCGCATGATCACCGTGATCTCGTTCTGCGCGGCCGGGATGTCGCTCGGGGTCAGCGTGCTGACGAGGATCTGGCCCAACCGCACCCGGCCCGCCAGCCGGTTCTGCGCGGTCGTGTACGGCATGAGGATGACGTCGTCCTGATCCTGTCCGGACGCGTTCTGACCCTTTGGCGAGAGCACGCCGCCGACCGTGAACGGCACCGCGCCGATCTGGATCTGCGCCCCGGTCGGATCGCTCCCGGGAAAGAGATTCTGCGCCACCGTGGCGCCGAGGAGCGCCGTCTTGCGCGCCGCGCGCACGTCGGCATCGGTGAAGATGTCGCCCGACGTCACCCCCCAGTCGCGAATGGTGAAGTAGTCGGGTGACACGCCGTTGATCGACGTGCGCCAGTTGCCCGCTGGCCCGATCACGACGCGTCGTGTCTCGATCAGCGGCGATACCGCGGAGAAGGTCAGTCCTTCGTTCTTGAGCTTGACGGCGTCGTCGATCGTGAGCCGGTTGAACGTACCGGCGCCCTGGCTCACGCCGCCCTGCTGCGTCGCGCCGGGAAGCACCAGGATCAGATTGGTGCCGAGGCTGCTGATCGACGCCTCGATCTGCGAGGTCGCGCCCTTCCCCACCGCGACCATCACGATCACCGCGCCCACGCCGATCACGATGCCGAGCATCGTCAGCAGCGTACGCATCTTGTTCTTGATGATGCTCGCCCAGGCGAGCTTGAGCAGCGTGCGTTGCTTCATGGCGTCTCCATCGTTTCGGTCACCGCGTCGTCGTCTTCGATCGGCGCCAGGGCCGCAAGGTCCTCCGCGGCGTTGCGCCGGTCTTCCACCGGATGATCATGGATGATCCGGCCGTCGCGCACCTCGACGATGCGCTTGCCGTACTTCGCCACGTCCGGCTCGTGCGTGACGATGAGGATCGTGATCCCCTGCGCGTTGAGCGCCTGAAAGAGCGCCATCACCTCGACCGTCATGTGGCTGTCCAGATTGCCGGTTGGTTCGTCGGCGAGGAGCAGCGTGGGCTGGGTCACGAGCGCGCGCGCGATCGCGACGCGCTGCTGCTGCCCTCCGCTCAACTCACTCGGCTGATGGTCGAGCCGGTCCCCCAGTCCCACGCGCGTCAGCGCTTCGGCGGCTATCGCGCGCGGGTCGGCCCAGCGGTGGGCGCGGTCGTAGAGCAGCGGGAGCTCCACGTTCTCGATCGCCGACGTGCGCGCGAGCAGGTTGAAGCCCTGGAAGACGAAGCCGAGCTTCTGGTTGCGCAGGTCGGCCAGGGCGTTGCCGTCGAGACCATCCACGCGCACGCCGTCCAGTGAGTACGTGCCGGCCGTCGGCACGTCGAGGCAGCCGAGGATGTTCATCAGGGTGGACTTCCCCGAGCCGGACGAGCCCATCACCGAGATCATGTCGCCCGGATAGACGAGGAGGTCCACACCGCGCAGCGCGTGGACCTTGTTCCCTCCGGTATCGTAGACCTTGGTCACCTTGTGGATCTCGATGACCGGCCGGCCGGCCGGAGCGGGTGGTGGCGTCGCGACGGATACCGCCGACATCAGAACCCTCCTGGCCGGCCGCCGCCCGGACCACCCTGCTGGCGCTGCGGTGCGAGCGGGTTGGTCGAGGCGGCCGTCGCCGCCGTGGCGGCGCTGCCCGACGCGCTGCCGATGATCACCTGCAGCCCGACCTTCACGCTGTCGCTCGTGATCTGGGTCTTTTGCTGGTCGGCGAGGCCGGTGCGCACACGGATCGATCTGAGCTTCTTGTTGGCATCGAGCGTCCAGAGCGTGCCGGGTCCACCGACACCTCCCCCCGCTCGGCGTCGCGCCCCGCCGCCGCCTTGCCCAGCGGCACCGGCCTGGCCCGCACCGCCTCCGGCTGCGCCACGCGCGCCAGCCCCGCCGCCCGCGGCGGCACCGGCAGCGCCTGCGCCGCCCGTCGAGGCGCCGCCTGTCGCGGCGCTGCCTGTCGCACCGGTCGTCGCTCCGGCGCCGCGACGACGCGCCGTGTCGGTGCCGCTCGTCGCCGGCAACCCGGACGCCGCCAGCTCCTCGGCCGACGGCCGGTAGCGCAGCGCCGCGTTCGGCACCGTGAGCACGTTGTCCGCCGAGCCCGTGATGAAGTTGACGGTGGCGGTCATCCCCGGCAGAAGCTGCATGTTGGAGTTGTCCACCTGCACCACGACCGTATAGCTCACGATGTTGTCCGCCAGCTTGGACTGCAGCCGGACTTCGTGCACAAGCCCGACGAAGTCTCGATTGGGAAACGCCTGCACCGCGAACTGCACCGGCTGATCTGCCTTGATGCTGCCAATGTCGCTCTCGTCGACGGCCGCGAGGATCTGCATCTGCCTGAGGTCCTGGGCGATCAGATACAGCTGCGGCGCAGACAGGCTGGCGGCAACCGTCTGTCCGACATCCACGTTCCGCTCGACGACCACGCCGTCGATGGGCGCGTAGATGTTCGTGTACGACAGATTCTGCTTGGCCCGGTCGAGCGTCACCTGCGCCGAGCGCACCCCCGCCTGCGCGACGGACAGGTTCACCTCGATGGTCCCGAACTCGCTCGCGCTGATGAACTTCTGCCGCGCAAGCTCGGCGTTGCGATTGTACTCGGCCCTCGCCTGAATGAGTTGCGCCTGCGCGCGCGCGAGTTGCGCGTCGGCGTCCCGCACCGCCTGCTCCTGAAGCGTCGGATCGATTCGCGCCAGGAGCTGACCCTTCTTGACCTGATCGTTGAAGTCGGCGAACTCCTCGACCACCTTGCCCGATACCTGCGTGCCCACCTGCACCGTCTTCACCGCGTTGAGCGTTCCGGTGGAGATCACGGTCTGCTTGACGCTCCCGCGCTCGACCGCGGCGAAGCGATAGACGATGTCGCCGTTGCCGTCGCGGCCGAACATGAACCATCCGCCGGCAAGCAGGGCGAGCAGTATGACGCTGACGATGAGAAGTCGCTTTCTAGTCATTACCACGTGATTCGTCGAGGAGGATCGTCACCGCGTCGGAGCGGCGTAGCCGATCGCGGCATCCTGCCGAGCGCGGCTATAGCGATGATCGTGCCGCACGAGTTGCGGAGGAAGTTCTACCCGGGTGTACACCTCGACCGTGGTGGCGTTGGCCGGAGTGACCGGAACGCGAACTCGGCGGTTCGGCTGACCAACAGGAGGAATGCCACGTGCCGCATGCGCGCTCAGTCTCCAACCCGATCCTCACGGTCGTCGTCGCCGTGGTCGCGGCGGCGGGATGCACGGCGACCACGGCGAGCGTGCCTGCCGATCATCTCGTGCCGATCGGCACCTGGGGCGGTGACTCAGGCGGACTGATCGTCGGCGATACCTCGGCGCACCTGCACATCGGATGCACCTTCGGCGACCTGTCCGGGCGAGTGGTCGTGAGCGAGGACGGTCGATTCGACGTCGAGGGCAGCTACATGCTTCGCGCCTATCCCATTCTCGTAGGACCGACGGTGCCGGCGCGCTTCGTTGGTCGAATCTCCGGCTCGACGCTCACGATCATCGCGACGGTCGACGACACCGTCGAACACCGGACCGTCGTTCGCGGCCCGGTGTCGGTGACGCTCGGTGCCGACCCCAAACTCGGCCCCTGCCCGATCTGCCGTCGACCGAGCTCCGGGATGATCAAGCGATAGAGGACGTCGCCGCGCCGATGCTCACATGCCGGGCTTCTTCGCCGTCGGTGGAAGCTGGCCGTTCAGGCGCATGTAGATCGCGACCTGGCTGTAGTGATCGGCCCAGTCGCCGACGGCGAGCGTCTCGACGGCGGCGCGCGACATGGTCTTGCCGCCGAACATCGGGAGCTGCTCGGTGAGCTTGCTGTCATCGAGGCCGGCCAGGGCCTGCTCACAGAACTGGAACGTCTCCTTGAGACGCGCGACCAGCACATCCTTGCTCGCACTGGCGGCGACGCTCGTGCGCTGCGGGGCCTTCGAGCCACCGATCGCGCCACAGAGCAAGTCGTTACCCATCGCCAGATGCACCATGATGTCGGCGAAGCTCATCTGCGCTGGCGTCGGCTTGAACGTGTATTTGTCGGCCGGCATCTGCTCGGCGGAAGCGATGAGGTGCTTCGCCTCGTCGGCGGCGAAGTCGCGGAACGCCTTGGCCACGGGCGCATCCTGCGCCGATGCGAGCGATGGAACGAGCACGAAGGAGAGTGCGGCGGCGAATCGGCGAATCGTCATGGGGCACCCGTGGGCTTGAGGGGAGTTGATTCTGCGGCGTTCGCGACGCGATGTCCAGCCGCATCAGTCGGCGCCATGGCAACCACGGCCCTGTGCACCTAGATTCGCGCCGCACGACGAGGCGCTGCGGAGCGCTCGCACTGTCCATGCATGGTCCATTCAAATGGCATCGTCGTCCACTCTCGTTCCTTCCTCCTCGCCGGCCGCGTCGTCTCCCGCGCCGCCGGCGGCCGTCTCGATGGTCGAGGCGCATCGCTGGCTGATCCTGCTCGGCCTCATCACGGCCGCCATCATGGAGGTGCTCGACACCACGATCATCAACGTGGCGCTGCCTCAGATGGCCGGCAACGTGGGCGCGACCACGCAGGAGATCGCCTGGGTCAGCACCTCCTACATCCTCGCCAACGTCGTCGTCCTCCCGATGACGGCGTTCTTCACCGAGCGATTCGGGCGGAAGCGCTACCTCACGTTCTCCATCATTCTCTTCATCATCGCGTCGTTCCTGTGCGGCACGTCGTCGTCATTGGGTGAGATCGTGCTCTGGCGACTCGTGCAGGGGGCTGGTGGAGCGGCACTCCTCTCGACGGCGCAGGCGACGCTGCGCCAGATCTTTCCGCGCGAGGAACAGGGACTCGTACAGGCGATCTTCCTCCTCGGCATCATCGTCGCGCCAACGCTCGGACCGACGCTCGGCGGCTGGATCACCGACAACTACCAATGGAGCTGGTGTTTCTTCATCAACGTGCCGATCGGCATCGTCGCCGCGCTGCTCGTCTCGACGTTCCTGCACGATCCACCGACGAGCGGCCCGAGTCGCGCGACGGTGGACTGGCTCGGCATCGGACTGCTGATCGTCGGGGTCGGGTCGCTGCAGTACGTGCTCGAAGAAGGAAACTCCGAAGACTGGTTCGCCAGCGGGATGATCCTGCGGCTGTCGATCGGCGCGGGCCTCTCGCTCGTCGCGCTGCTCTGGTGGCAGCTTTCCAGGCGCAACGAGCATCCGGTGATCCAGCTTCGCGTGCTCAAGAATCGCGACCTCGCCGCCTCGATCTTTCTCTTCATCGTCCTGGGCTTCGGGCTGTTCGGCGGCGCTTTCCTCTTTCCGCTCTTCACTCAGACACTGCTCGGCTTCACGCCGACCGAAACCGGACTCGCCATGATGCCTGGCGGTCTGATGACCGCGATCACCGCGCTGATCTGCGGATTCCTGCTCAACGGGAAGAGGCCCAAGGCGGACGCGCGCGTGCTGATCCTGATCGGGATGTGCCTGATGCTCTGGTCCATGTGGGATCTGGGGCACCTCACGACATCTGCCGGCGAGGCGGACGCGCGTTTCGCGCTCATCATTCGAGGCGCCGCACTCGGACTTCTCTTCACGCCGATCAACAACGTCGCGTTCGGCAGCCTTCAGCCGCATGAGGCGCAGCAGGCGTCGGGGCTCATCAATCTGTCTCGCCAGCTTGGTGGATCGTTCGGCATCGCGCTCATCGGCTCGTACCTCACGAAGCACATCCAGCAACATCGTGCCGACCTCGTGACGAACCTCTACGCGGGAAATCCCGCGTTCGAGGAACGGCTGCACGCGCTGGTCGGCGGCATGGTCGCGAAGGGGAGCACCTTCGTGGACGCGCAACACCGCGCCATGGCCCTGCTCGACGCGCAGTTGATGCGCCAGGCGGCGATGCTCGCGTACAACGACTGCTGGCTGTTCATCCTGCTTTCGTTCCTGTGCGTGATCCCGGCAGTGTTCCTGCTGCGGAAGCGTCGCGGTGCGCCGGGCGCGCCCATCGACGCGCACTGAGCGCCAATCCATTTTCCGACGCCGCACTGCTTGCCATCGTGTGAGTCGGCGGTGAGACTCTTCACGTCGGGGTCCGACAGCCCGCCGCACCGTTCATCGTTCGGAGTGACGCATGCGCTGGCGACGCCGCCACGAGCTGACCACGATTTTCGTTGGAGCGATGGTGTACTCGGCAGGGTGCGGGGGAAGCGCCGAGTCCACCGGACCGTCGACGGTGGTCACTTCCGCCGGACCGTTCTTCAGCGGACGGCTCGTCGTCGCGGGGAGCACTACCTGCCCCTCTGGCGTCTGGGTGTTCGCCGGCCCGGTCGGGCGGCAGGATTCGACGGCGGTTCGCCAGAGCGACTGCACCTTCTCGCTCGCCAGCCGGTACGCGCTCGACGACACCGCACGCATCATCGCTCTCGGCGCGTCGAGCATGAAGGGCTTTCTCGGCCAGGTGCCGAAACGCTACTTCGCCGCGCTGAACATTGTCGGCATTCCCGCTACGTGGACGATCAGCGCCGGTTCCTTCGCGGGCTCACGCGTACCAATCGATCTCGGGGCGGCGTACGCCGCGCCGGCAGGGCGCGCGAATGATCCGAGCTTCTACCTGCGATACGGCTCGCCCCGGCGGTACGTCGTGGGGAGTTATGCGGCGCCTCCAATCCCCACCGCCTTCTGTCGAGCGCGCTCAAACCGCGCCATCGACGCCGCCGATTCCACTGCGTTCTGGCTGAGCATGTCGGCGTACCACGCCATCGTCGGTCGCATGATGTACGTGCCTGCATCGGAGAGCGCGGTGTGCGGCAATACGAAGGTCGGGTTCGAGCTGGTACGCGACTCGACGGGAGGTGGCATCCCTGTGGCCGGCATCACGACGCCGTTCAGCCGCGACTTCGTGAAGGGCGTGATGGATGGCGACTGGAGGCAGGAGTCGAGGAAGTGCTTCATCGACACGTTCTGCGTGCAGCACGAGATGACCCACGGGCTCGGCTTCGGCCACACCTGCTCGTGGACGAGCATCATGGAGTCGTGCGGCAATCGCGCGATGCAGAGCGACACGCCGACGGCGACGGACGTCGCTTATGTCCAGCTCATGGCCGCGGTGGCCGACGCCGAGCGTTTGGCGAGCACCCGACTCAGCCTTCCGCAGGCGCACCAGTACGAGCGCGTGGCGCGAGGCCTCGTCGAAGAGGCGGTCGATGTGTACGAGCCGGTGACGATCCCGTAGGGGGCGTCACCGGCTCGAGGTTCCTGGGGAGATGCTTGGCGCGACGCGCCGCAGTGATGGGCTAGAAGTGCCGCCCCATCGGAATCGTCGGGAAGTTCCGCCCCGTGGGCAGCGGCATCCCGGTGTTCGGCTGGTCGAAGATGGGCGGACGGTTGCGGCCGTCGGTGCGCGGATCGCACTTGTCGACGCCGCCGTGGCCACCTCGGATCACCACCCCGCCGATGATCCCGCCAAGGATCCCACCCAGTCCGCCGACGCCACCGCCGCGACGGCGCTCGCCGATGCCGCCGTCGGAAGGCATGCTCGCCGGAATGCTCGACGGCGTGTAGTCAGGCGTCGGGCGCTGCGCGATGACCACGGGCTCGGGAATGGGCGCTTCAGTCGCCGGCGCGGGCGCCGGTGCTACAGCCACGGTCGTGACCTCGGACTGCCGCGCCGGCTCTGGAATCGGCTGCGCGTTGGGACTCTTCCGAACGATGGGGCGCAGCGGACGCTTCGCGAGCGAGGGACGATGCGCCGGCTCGGTCTTCTTCGGCTGCTCGACGTCGGAGACAAATCTCATCCGCTGGTAGCTCTGCGGCGCCGTGGCCAGATCGCCAGCCGTCGAGGATGCGACCGCGAGATCGCGCTTGAGGTCATCCGACAGGGCGGTCGTGGGCTCTTCGCGACGGCCGCAGGCGCTCAGGGCCAGCGCGAGCGAGAGCGATGCAACCTTCAGGTCCGTCCGCATTGGAACCTCCTCGGAGCGCTGCTCGCTGGGACGGGCGAGCATCGACGACGTGTGGCGCCACTTCGTGCATCGGCTGGATTGGAAACATGCGCATCCGGCGCGATACAACATCATGGGCAAGGGCGCGCGTACGCGCAATGCATCAGGCGCGCCAGTCGTGGAGGCGCTGCAATCGCCCTTGCCGTGGGGAGACGTCCTTCAAACTGGACAGGCATTGTCTCAGTTGTTGGACAATGGGTATTCGCCGGCAACGAGGGGGTCAGAGCCCGGGCTCTGACCCCGGGCTCTGACCCCGGGCTCTGACCCC
>JBDTOD010000035.1:0-34401 GCA_039933415.1 bacterium | reverse complement strand
TGACGTTTCACTCGCTGACGCGCGACGATATCGATGCGTACATCGCGACCCGCGAGCCGATGGACAAGGCAGGCGCATACGGAATCCAGGGCTTTGGAGCGACGATTGTCGAGCGCGTCGATGGCGACTACTTCGCCGTGATGGGGTTGCCGCTGCAGCGGCTGGTACGGTTGCTCGCCGAGCTCGGCGTCCGCTACCCGTTCGGGCCGCTCGTCGTCGACGCACCCGCGTAGGTCGAACGCCAGCGCTCCACCCGCTCCAGCACGTCGCGCACGGAGATGCGCGGCATGCGACCGGGCCGGTTTTCCATCGAGAGCGGATAGTCCTCGCCCGGATCGCCATACGCGTCGATCATGAGATCGTGGAATCGACGGTACGGTCCGACGCGCTTCGGGTTGGTGTATCCCATCAGCGAGACGACCGGCCGATTGAGCGCAACCGTCATGTGCAGCGGTCCCGTGTCCGGCGAGAGCACGAGCGCGGCGCCGTCGAGGATGCCGACCAGCTTGCGCAGTCCGCTCCCCAGCGCGGACGCCACCGGAGCGCTCGCCCGTTCGAGGATCGTCGCCTCGGCCGCCAGCTCGCGCGCCGAACGCCCACCCACGAGCAGGGGCTGAAGCCCGAAGTCGCTCCACAGCGCGTCGCACACCTCCGCCCAGCGCTCAGGCATCCAGTCCTTCTCCGCCTTGCTCGTCGCGACGACGATCGGTGCGATCGGTCGATCCCAGCGCGCGAGAAACTCGCGCTGCCACGCGCGCTCATCGGGCCACGGCCCCAGATCCCAGCGCGGCTCGCCGTGCGGTACGCCGAGCGCGTCGAGAAACTCGAAGTACTGATCCTGCACGTGCTGCCCCGGATGGGCAGGGATGCGATCCGTCGTGAACAGCCAATTGCCGTCGCGCGCGCGCGCGCGATCGAAGCCGAGCTTCACTGGCGCGCGTGTGAACGAGGTCACGAGTCCCGCCTTGAAGTACACCTGCAGCGCGAGCACGACGTCCTGCGGACGAGTGGCGAGCTCGCGCCGCACTGCCGGATACGCACGCCAGCCGCGGCCGCGGTCGAACTCCACGATGTCGTCCACCGCCCAATGCCCGCGCACGAGCGAGGCGGCGCCGGGCTGGAGCACCCACGTCACGCGCGCATCGGGAGCGTGCGTCTTGAGCGCAATGAGCAGCGGCAGAACGTGGACGGCGTCGCCAACCGCGCTCATCATGACGATGCCGACGCGCGGAGTCTTCTCGGGCAGGATGGCTGCGACACGCGAAGGCATCAGCGGTCGGATGGCCGGCGGTACGCCACGAGCGTGGTCCCCTCGAGCCGCACGAGCGGGAGTCGCGCCGACAATTCGTTCAGCGCGCGATACACCCCAGGGGCGTGACGCGGCCCGGCATAGTCGTGCCAGAGCACCAACCCACCGGGCGCGACGAGCTCGATCGCGCGCTCACTGTCGCTCACCACGTACGAGTATGCATGCGAGCCGTCCAGCTCAAAATACGGGTTGATGGTTTGATGCCCGCGCCGCAGTTGTTCTTTCTCCGCAATCACTACGTTGGTGGAACGATGCATCGACGTCTGCCTATTTGCTGCTATGGCGATGACGCCGACTCCAGCGTCAGGCTGGCGCAACAGTGCATGGACAGCTCGGGGCAGCGCTGGTGAGAACGTCAGGCGTTCGTCCTACGCGTGTTTTTCGAGATTGCGGTAGCAACAGCCATCGACGGCCTGGATGCGTTCGACGTTGAACTGCCGGTCGGACGGGTGGTTGGGCATTCCCGAGCATCATGGACTAACCGATGAGAAGAGTTTCCGGCAGTACAACGTTTGCTGTGATCACCCTCTCGACCGCGGTAGCTGCGTGTTCCGACGAAGCAGTAAGTCCCTTACAACCTCGTCACTCCGTTGTTCAGCTGAGCCCCGGAGCTCGCGCCGAGGTGCAATCGGCCCTTCAGGGGAGGAAGATGCGAGGGTTTGAGGACGAACTCTTACGGCTCGAGGGACGAATCCCGGGCTTCGGCGGGGTATACAGAGACCCCGATGGGACTATGGTGGCCTATCTTACCGATCTGAAGCAACAAGCGACGGCGAAGCTAGAGCTCACAACGCTTGGCAGCGTGATGCGGCTAGAGCCCGGGGCAGGGCAAGATCTCAGAGAGGGCCACGTACAGTTTCGGCAGGGAGACTTTTCGTTCTCTCAGCTGGTCGACTGGCAGCAGGCGGCTTTGGGCGCGTTTGGCGGGCTGGAGGGGTTTCAAGCTATCGATGCAGATGAGTCGACAAATCGTGTTCACGTCGTCATCGCAAGCGGGACCGCGAGGGGGCCATTCGATCAAGCGCTCGCCGCGGCGAAGGTGCCCGCGGAAGCAGTGAATATTACCTACGGTCCGCAGATGCAGGCATTGAACATTCGAGATCGCTTTCCAAACGGATTGGGAGGCGGGGTGCAGATAGAGACCTCGAAAGATCGGTGCAGCCTCGGATTCAACGTCGTCACGCAAAGCTACAATGAGGTTGGCTTTCTCACCGCCGCGCATTGCGCTCCAGGTGCACCCGGAACCGGATCAGTAGGTACAGTATATCAGAACGTGAGAACCAATCCGGCATACGCGGTGGGCTCGATTCTCTTAAACCCACTCTTCAATCGGACGGGCGTGCAGTGCGGTGGCTACTCACGCTGCACGTGGGCGGATGTGATGCTGGTACAGCACTCGAATCCATCGATGTCCGTGCGCGTTGTCGCAGCAACGACCTATGTTGGTCTTAACAAGGCACTCGGATCGCCATTCGAAAATGCCTGGAGAGTCAATGTGCAGAGGGCGCCATATACCTACGTGGGAATGCAGGTCGATAAGGTAGGGAGAACAACGAGCTGGACTCGTGGTACGCTGGCTAGCACGTGTCAAGCAAACGTGATCAACGACGCGACGTACGGTCCGTACATGGTGCTGTGCGCCGACAGGGTGACAAATAGCACGATTGGAACTGGCGACAGCGGCGCCCCAGTGTTTGTTCCCGATCCCACCACGACCTATGCCATTGGTATTCTCATCGCGGGCGGTCCCATCAACACGGGGGACCTCTACGATTCCTGGTGCAGCAGCGGCAGCGCTTGCTCCTACCTCTACAACGACTGGTCTTCGTTTGACGCGGGAGCACACCTCCCTCGCGTTATCATCCCGTAACAGTGCGCGATGCGAAGGACTCGTCGATCTGCTCGCTCTGTCCCTCACAGCTGGACGCCACGCATCCTGAGCGTTCGTGCGTTTGTGCCACGTGACCATTTGATCTTGCGGACGGGGCGTGATCTACGCCTCGTCCGCGAATACTTCGGTTGCGACCGGGAGCAATTCTGGGGTGGTTGTGCTTTGACTGGTGTCGTACGGAGGAGCGTGAGCAATCGCGGCGATGAGGCGATCCTTGTGTAACCTGCTCGCGATCATGTCTTGGAAAAGTTTAGCTGTGTTGTGCAGCGGAGATGCGTCCGTCCCTGCTCGCCAATGGATGCTGGCTTCACAGCGCGGTCAGCTCGAGTAGCGCCACCGCTTCGGCCGCCGCCACCCATGTCGGCGCCGTCCTCAGCGCTGGTGCGGAACATCTGCGAGGGTCGTTGTACCCAGCCATTGCAGCCGCCTGCATGGTGCACTCGCGCCAGCCATCGATCATCGCACGATAGAAGCACGCATGTTGGACTCGCCAGCCCGAATGCCGCGTGAGCCCGTCGAGATCCTCTGCATCGAAGACGCGAAGCCAGCCGCGGTCCGAGCGCAGACCGAAGGGTACGGATACCAGTGCGGCTCCTCCCGTGATCGTTACGCGTCTCAGCTCGCGCATCGCACCGATCGTCTCGGCGACGGGGTCGATGGATGCCCGGCTCGAGCCACCGTAGCCGCTATTGTCCATCCCGACGTGTTCGAGCGTCGAGAGTGACACGACCAGTGGAAACCATGCATCACGGTACGGGAGCGCGCGAAGGTCGGAAAACTCGTATCGAACCGCGTCTGACACTTCAGCTCGCCCCTCGTACCTGAGCGTGACGATGGACAATGGAGAATGTCCGGCCCGTCGACAGTGTGCCAAGATACGCGGGTGATTCAATACGGAGCCCGCATCCAGAATGCGCGCGCCCGACGAGTGAAGCGAAGCGAGTCGCTGAAACACCCAAGGGTATTCGACGACGCGTTCGTCGAGGCCTGCCGCTTCGAATCCGTAGGGATGTTTCACCGACCCTGCAAGCGCGCCCTCAATGGAAAGCCATTTCGCCGCTGTGTCGCCGCGCGTCCCCGGGATGCGTCCATTCATTGCCCACTTGGACGCCATTCTTCGCAGTCTCCAGTCCGTCCAGTGACGCCGAATCCCAGCGTCGGATGCCATAGCTGCGAACATGTGAGTTCGGGTCTCTTGCGTGAGGTACCCTGCGGTCGTGAACGTAGCCGGCGTGGAACGGGCGCCGATCATCTCGTGGCGACTCGCGCGGAATCGGACGCCCGTTGATTCGCGACCGCCTCCTCGAACGCGACGAGTGTCTGGCGCGCGGTCTCGTCCCATGAGAAATGCGCGCTCTGCGCGAGGCTCGCCTCGCGCATGGAGGCGTGGAGCGCGTCGTCGCCGAGCAGCCGCGTCGCCGCGCTCGCAACCGCGTCGGCGTCGCTGACGCCCACGTACAGCGCCGCGTCTCCCGCGACCTCTGGTAGGGATGAGGCACGGGCGACGATCACCGGCGTGCCCAACCGCAGCGCCTCAAGCACCGGAAGCCCGAACCCTTCGTAGCTGGATGGCGCGATGAGGGCGCGGGCCGAACGGTACAGCGAGACGAGATCCTCGTCGCTCACGAAGCCGAGCGTTTGCCACCAGCTCGGTTCGCTCACGCGCTTCGCTCGGCGCGGCCCGGCGAGCACCACCGTCGCGCCGGGACAGGCCTGTACCACGGCCGGCATCGCCCGCTCAACCAACCCGATATTCTTGCGCCGGTCCGCCGCACCGACGACGAGGAAGAACGGTGAGCGCACGCCGAGTCGTGCCATCGCCTCGGCGTCGCGCGAGGCGTCGGGAAGCTCCGCGTCGTCCGCCGCGAGCAACGTCACCCGGATGCGCGCACGCGGAACGCCCAGCATGCGCACGATCTCCCCCGCGCTGAACTCGGAGTCCGTCACGAGCAGCGCCGCGCGATCAGCGGTGGCGCGATAGCGGGCGCGCCACCGCCGGTTCTTCAACCACTTCCACCAGCGCGGATCGGGAAGCGCGAGCGGCGCCACGTCGTGGATCGTCGCGACCACCACTCCGCGTCTTGGTGCCGGTAGCGCGATGTTCCAAGGGTACCAGAACACGTCGGCCCGCGTGCGGTCCATCTCGCTGCGCAGTCGGATCTCCACGCGGTCGGCCAGAGCACCGAGCGTGGGCAGCATGCATCGCAACGTCTCCACGTCGCGCTTACGGCGCACGAAGAGGATGAGCCGCAGGCCTGGGCGCTGCGCGAGAAATCTGGGAATGAGTGCGCGCACGTAGCGCCCGATGCCGCGCTTGTCGTGCACCATCCGCGACGCCTCCACCGCCACGACGAGGGACGCGCTGCCGTCGGTCGCGATGGCCGCCGAGCCAGCAGTTGGTTCCGTTGCCATCACGATCGGCCCCGCGCCTGGCCCGCCGCCGTCAGCTCGCCGAGTGCGCCCACCTCGCGTTCGTCGAACCGCGCGCCACGCTCGTCGCGCCACTTGCGCGCCGAGCGCAGCAGCCGCTCCGCGTTCGCCGACGCCACCTCGTCCGAACCCGCCACGCCGAACGTCACGCGATCCACATCGAGCAGATGCGCGGTGAGCCCGATCGAGGCGTCGGCGATGAGCACGTTCTTGACGTTGAGGTCGTGATGCCGCACGCCCGCGCGGTTCATCATGCCGACCAGGGCGCACGTCGCCGCCCATGCGGCGCGCCGGCTCGGCTCGAGCGTGTCACGAGTCAGATAGTCCGACAGATCCCGTGCCCCCTGCACTTCACGCGTCACGACGTCGGCACGACGAAAGGGAAACGGTGCCGGCGACGTGCCGTACATCAGGATCTCCGGCGTGGGGACGCCGAGATCGCGCAGCCTGAGCGCGATCGCCAGCTCGCGTGGCGCGCGAGTCGGCGGCAGAAACCAGTCGCGCGTGAGCGGCGCGAGCAGACCGCCGTGCCGATTGTGCCGAACGACGGCACGCGTGCCGCTCACCGGCAGCGCGATGGCGTAGACCAGCCCGCGCCCCATGAGCGTGCGCGCCGCGAGATCGCGCGCCGCCGCGCCGTACAGAGTGCCTTCGGCGAGAAGACGCCGCGCGTCGTCCGCGTGGAATGCGAGCACCACCGCGCTGCACCGCCCGGCCGCGACGCGCACGTAGCCTGGCGGCGGCGCGACCTCTGTCATCAGAGAACGACGCGGAAGACGGGCACCGGCTGGCTCTTCCCCTTGAGCTCCGCCGTGCTCTCCTCGAGCGGCGGCGGTGCGGAGAGAGCGCGACGCATCTCGTCGGAGATGAGGATCTCGCCCGAGCCGGCCGACGAGCAGAGCCGGCTCGCCGTGTTGACCGTGTCGCCGATCACCGTGAACTCGAGACGGCGCTCGGAGCCGATGTTCCCCGCGAACGCCTCGCCGTAGTTGAGGCCGATGCCGATCTCGAGACGCGGCCGCCCTTGCGCTTCCCAATGCTCGTTCAGGCGGGCGAGCGCGTGCATCATCTCGATCGCCGCCTGCATCGCGCGGTCCGGATCGTCGCTCTGACCGAGCGGCGCACCCCACTGCGCCATCACCGCATCGCCGATGAACTTGTCCAGCGTGCCGCCGTGCCGGAACACACACTCCACCATCTCCGTGAAATATTCCGTCAGCAGCGACGCCATCTCGTCCGGGTTCATCGATTCGGACAGCGCCGTGAAGCCGCGGATGTCACTGAACAGCACCGCCACTGGGCGCTTGTCACCGCCGAGCTGGATCCCGCCCGACGAGCTGGCGATCCGCGCAGCCAGCTGCGGCGCGAAGTACCGCTCGAAGTTGCTCCGCACGAGCGCCTCGCGCCGGATCCGCTCGGCGAACTCGGAGTTCTCGATGGCGACGGCCGCGATGCCGGCGAACGCGACGAGGAACTCGAGATCCTCGTCGGTGAACCGGTGCTGTGAGCTCGGGTTGTCGACGTAGAGCACGCCGAGCACACGCTCCTCACTGCCAATGAGCGGGGCGCAGATCGCCGAGCGGACCTGTTGCATCACGATCGAATCGCCGCCGAACCGTTCGTCGGCCACCGCGTTGTCCGTGAGGAGAGCGACCTTCTCCTCCACGGCCTTGAGCGCGATCGACTGCGGCACGGAGCGCGGCGTGTCGCCGCCGCGCTTGTCGCGCGAGATCTTCGGCACCAGGTCGCCCTTCTCGTCGAGCAGAAGAATCGCGACACGGTCCACGTCGAGCGTCTGGTAGGCGTACGCGACGATCTTGTCGAGGATGGCGTTGACGTCGACCGCGCGCGCCAGACCCTTGGCCACCTCCAGCAGCGTGGCCAGCTTCTGCTGGCTCTTGTCGCTCGGCGGGGCGCTCAGCGGGGAGACGATCGCGCGCGTGAGCAAGCCGGGCGCGGTGGACGTGGACCCGAGCTTCGCCAGCGCGGCCTGTGCGTCGCGCATCGGCAGCTGCCGAACGATCGTCGGACCCAGTGGGCCGCCCGGCACGGCCGACATGGCGATCGGCGGCGTCGAGGGGACGAACGACTCCAGGCGGAATGCCACCTTGCCGAACGCGACGAGGTCATCAACTTCGAGCGTCGCCGTCTGCACCTTGGTGCCGTTGACGAACGTGCCGTTGCTCGACCCCAGGTCGCGCAGCAAGACACCGCCTTCCTCGCACACGAGCTCGGCATGCCGCCGAGAGATTGTCGGATCGACCACGGGAAGATCGCATGTGGGCGCGCGGCCGACGATCAGCGGCGCGTGCATCTTGAGGTCGTACGACTGGGTCCCGTCAGGGCTGATGAGGCGGTAGGACATCGACGGGGAATATGGGTGGCAGTGTCGGGGGATAGTAGTGTAGAGAGGCTGCTGGTTCGACGTCGTGAAAGGGAATCCAGGTTTCGAGTTTCCGGTTTTGGGTTGGTGGTTCCGGGTGTTACGGCGTCCGCAGTCGAACCCGAAACTACCAACCCGCAACCGGTCCACCCAAAACCTGGATTCCCTCACCCATCACTCGGAGCTGACACGCCCGCGAGCCATCGCCTCCCGCACCCGCCCGATCGCCGTCAGCATCGCTCGCATCTTGCTCTCCGTCTCCGCCCACTCCAGCGCGGGCACCGAGTCGAGCACGATCCCCGCCGCTGCCTGAACGTTCGCCACGCCCTCGGCGATCACGCACGTGCGAATCGTGATCGCCAGATCCATTCGAGCACCGCCGGCCGCCAGATACCCCACCGCGCCGCCGTAGGCGCCGCGGCGCTCCGGCTCCAGCTCGTCGATGATCTCCATCGCGCGCACCTTGGGCGCCCCCGTGAGCGTGCCGGCGGGGAACGCCGCGCGGAAGGCGTCGAGCGCATCGAGTCCCGCACGCAGCCGGCCATCCACCTGGCTCACGAGGTGGAAGACGTGCGAGTACTTCTCGATGACCTTGTAATCGGACACCTGCACGCTGCCATACTCGGCGATCCGACCGATGTCGTTTCGCCCGAGGTCGACGAGCATCACGTGCTCGGCGAGCTCCTTCTCGTCGCCCGACAGCTCGGCGACGAGCGCCGCGTCCTCTTCGGCATTCGCGCCGCGCGGGCGCGTGCCGGCGATCGGACGCACCGTCGCCGTGCCGCCGCTCACGCGCAGCAGCAGCTCGGGCGAGCTCCCCACCAGCTCCACGCCGTCGAGCACGAGGTGGTACATGTACGGCGACGGATTGAGCGCGCGCAGCGCCCGATAGAGCGCCTCGCTGGGAAAGTCGTGCGGCACCTCGATGCGTCGCGCGAGCTGCACCTGGAATGCGTCACCCGCCACGATGTATTCGCGAATCCGCTCCACGCCGGCGAGATACTTCTCCCGCGTCGTGTTCGACTTCCCCTCGGCGGGCTTCGCGTCAGTGCGTAGGTCGAGCACGGGGAGCGAGATGGGCGCGCGCAGCTTCGCCATCGTGCGCTCGACTTCCGCGAGCGCGCGCTGATACGCGACGGTGAGCGTCGCGTCGCTCGTGTCGTCGTCGATCGGCGCACCGGCCACCACTCGCGCCTGCGCACGCAGGTTGTCGATGATCACGAGCGCGTCGGTGAACACGAACAGCGCGTCGGGCACCGCCACCGCCTTGCGCGGTGGAGTCGGCAGCCGCTCGATCAGGCGCACGACGTCGTAGCTGAAGAAACCCACCGCGCCGCTCCAGAACTCGCCGAGCTCCGGGACGTCCACGGGCATGCGCGCGCGAACGAGCGCGTCGAGATCGGCGAGCGGGTCGGTCGGGCGTCGAGCGGCGTGCCATCCGTGCGTCGCACTCCAATCTTCGACGACGCCGTCCTGCAGCCGCCACGCGGAGCGCGGCGCACTGCCGAGAAAGGTGTAGCGCGCCCACGTCTCGCTGCCCGCCGGTGCGGACTCGAGGAGAAAGGCGAACGGACCCTCGCGCAGCTTGGCGAACGCCGTCACCGGCGTGTCGGTGTCGAGCAGACAGTCGCGCCACACGGGCACCACGGATCGCGCGCGCGCTCGGCGGCGAAATTCGTCGAAGCTCATCGACGCTGTGCGCGTGTCCGCGCGTGCTTGTCCGGCGCGCGAACGCCGGCGACCTTTGATTGATGCATCGCTTGCTTGCCGCGGCCGTGGCCGCCTGCGGTTTGATGGTGGTCCTCGCGCCGTCGACCGCGGACGCCCAGGTATGGAACGACCCGCGCTCGAGTGCCCTCGTCGAGCGAGCGACCGCGCGACGCGCGCAGCAGCTCGCTGATACCGGCCTCAAAGACTACAAGGCCGTCGCGCATGGCTACGTCACCTTCCTCGCCCAGGTCGGTGAGGGACTCGCCGAGCCGCCGAAGGTCGTGAAGGCCGACGAGCTCGTGAACGAAGTCTATTGGCGCGCGCCCAATCTGAGCAAGCAGCGCATCGTCGGCCGGAGGGACACGCTGCTCCTGCCGACGGACATCGCCTACCACCGCGACCACCTCGGCATCGTTCAGAACAACTTCCCCGCGATCATCCGGCTCGGCGACGGCGACGAGGTGCGCGACGTGCCGCACCCGCTCTCCGCCGTCGGGCTCCGCGGCTACGACTTCGCCATCAGCGACTCGCTCCCGCTCACGCTGCCGGGCCGGACGATCATGCTGTACGAGGTCAAGATCCGCCCCAAGGATGATCGCCAGCCACGCATCATCGGCGCGATGTACATCGACCGCGACGACGCGCAGGTGGTGCGCATGGCGTTCAACTTCACCCGCGCCGCATTTCTGGACGCCGCGTTGGAAGACCTGTTCGTCATCATCGAGAACAGCCTCGTCAACGGCCGGTTCTGGCTGCCGCGCCAGCAGGAGATCGAGATCCGTCGCGGCGGCACCTGGCTCGACTATCCCATTCGCGGCATCATCCGCGGCCGCTGGGTCATCGGCGACTACGCCATCAACACGGGGCTCTCGCCGGCGATGTTCGGTGGGCCGGAGATCGTGCTCGCGCCCAAGGCGGTGCAGGACACCTTCCATTTCAGCGCTGGCAGGATTCTCGATTCGCTGCCTCCCGACGTGCGCGCCGTCACCAACGCCGACGTGCGCCAAGTGCAGGAAGAGGCTCGCGCACTCGTCCGCGCGCAGGCGCTCCGTCGCCCGCAGGCGCTCACGCTCTCCGCGCTCGGCCTCTCTGACTTCGCGCGCTTCGATCGGGCCGAGGGATTCGCCGCGGGCGCAGGGGTCGCCTCGCGGTTCGGTGGCGGCTTCGGGGCCGAGGCGCGCGGCCGATACGGAATCGACGACCGCGAAGGGAAGGGCAGCGGCGCTCTGTCGTGGCAGTCGCCGCGCTGGGGCGTGCGGCTGTTCGCCATGCGCGACTTTCGCGAGGCCGGCGACGTGCAGGAGCGCTCGCGTCTCGTGAGCTCGCTCGCCGCCCAGGAGTTCGGCGCGGACGCCACCGATCCATACGGCGTGCAGGGAGGCGGCATCGGCATCGATGCGCGCGGCCTGCTCGGCGCGCGCGTGCGATTGGACGCCTCACTCGAGCGTCAGCGCCCGCTCGCCGTGCGTGCGTCGCCGGCGACCGGTCGTTTCATGGCGACGCTCCCGGCAACGCCGCTGCGCGCGGCGCGTCTCTCACTCTCCGCCGAGCGGCCGACGTCGCTCTCGTGGCTCGGCACCGAAGTGCGGCTGAGTGGCGAGCTGCGCGTGAGCCGCGTGCGCACCGATCAACGCATGTTCTCCGGGAACGCTCTTGCCAGCGACGTCAGCACGGTTGGTCGCGCCTTCGCGTCGATCGCGATCGAGCGTCCCTTCGACGGCAGCCGGCTCGTTCTCACCACGGCCGGCGGAGCGGTGGGCTCCACCGGTGTCGTTCCGCCGCAGGAATGGCTCTACTTCGGTGGACCCGTGAGCCAGGCCGGATACGACTTTCACGAGCTGGCATCGCTCACCGGCGTGTCGCAGCGAGTCGAGTGGCGCGCCTCCATTCCCGCGCCGGCCGTTTCGCTCGGTCGCTTCGGCCGAGTGCCCGGTCGAGCGACGCTCGCGCCGTTCGTGCAGGCGACGTTCGCGCGCCCCGCGGCGCGCGATGACGTCCAACATCCGAGTGGTGTGTATCCGGCGGCCGGTGTGGCGCTCCAGCCGTTCTTCGATCTGCTGCGGCTGGAAGTCGCGCGCGGACTTCGCCATGGGCGCTGGACCTTCAACGTCGACGTCTCGCGCGACTTCTGGGGTCTCTTGTAACGCCCATGAAACGCGCCGAGCCAGCCGTGCTGCTGCTCCTCACCATCGTCGCCCTCGCCGCATCGCGAGTGGGCGCGCTGGAGCCGGGCACGTGGATCCTCGAGGTCTTTCCCATCTTCATCGCCGTGCCGATTCTCGTCGCCACCGCGCGCCGATTTCCCCTCACGCTGCTCGCGTATCGACTGCTGTTCGTGCACGCGCTCATCCTCATGGTTGGTGGCCACTACACCTACGCCAAGGTTCCACTGGGCTTCTGGGTGCAGGACGCGCTGCACCTGGCGAGGAACCACTATGACCGCGTGGGACACTTCGCGCAGGGATTCGTCCCGGCGATCGTCGCGCGAGAAGTGCTGCTGCGCCGCTCGCCTCTCCGCCCTGGCAAGTGGCTCTTCTTCCTCGTGACCTGCGTGTGTCTCAGCATCAGCGCGGGCTACGAGCTGATCGAATGGCTCGCTGCAGTGCTCGGCGGCTCGGGGGCCGACGCGTTCCTCGGCACCCAGGGCGATGTCTGGGACACGCAGTGGGACATGTTCATCGCATTGCTCGGCGCGATCTCGGGGCAGCTCCTGCTATCTCGTCTCCACGATGTGCAGTTGCGGCGCATCGCTGTGGCGGACGAATAACACCGGAGCGAGCGCGAAAAGGCATCGACCCGCACGCGCGTGGTGCTGCACGCCACTCGGCCAGCTCTATCCTGCGGGCGTGATCTCACCAGCACTTCCTGACTGTCGCGCCGACTTCGCGCGCATCGACCCGACGGCGATTGCGCTGCTCGCCGAACGCTGGGCGAAACGCTACGGCGTCCTCCCGCTCTACCTCGACGGGCGATCGCTCGTCGTCGCCACGAGCGATCCGCACGACCTCGACGCCGAGCGCGCGGTCGCATTCGCCACCGGCCATCGTGTACGGTGGGTGGAGGCGCCAGCGTCGGAGATCGTGCAGCAGATCGCGCGATGGTATCCGGAAACCCACGCCAAGCCCGAACTCGCGTCCCTGCCGGTCCAGGTGCAGCACATCGGCTTCGAGAACGCCGCGTCGTCAGCCGGGCCCTCGGACGAATCCGCGTCGGCGATCATGCTCGTCGATCAGCTCATCGCCGAAGGAATCCAGGCTGGTGCGAGCGACATCCACATCGAGCCGGAAGAGCAGGGCATCGCCGTCCGGCATCGGGTGGACGGCATGCTGCGCCACGCTCGGCTGCTCTCGCGCACCCTCGCGCCGTCGCTCGTCTCGCGGGTCAAGATCCTCTCCGGCCTCGACATCGCCGACCGCATGCGGCCGCAAGACGGCCGGGCTCGTGTGGCGCTGCGCGGAGCCGTTGTGGATCTGCGCGTGTCGACGCTGCCGGCCAGCCACGGTGAGAAGATCGTCATTCGCGTGCTCGACGGCTCGGCCGGACTTCGCACGCTCGACTCGATCGGCTTCGTCGACGCCGATCTCGCGCGCATTCGCTCACTGCTCGAGCAGCGCGAGGGGCTCGTGCTCGTCACCGGCCCCACCGGCTCCGGCAAGACCACGACGCTCTACGCCGCGCTGCGCGAGGTGCAGGCGCGTGGCGTCAACGTCGTCACCGTCGAAGACCCCATCGAGTACCGGCTCCCCGGCATCGTGCAGGTGCAGGTGCATGAACGCGCCGGACTCACCTTCGGTGCGGCGCTTCGCTCGATCATGCGCCAGGATCCGGACGTCATTCTCGTCGGTGAGATCCGCGACCGCGAAACCGCGGAGATCGCCATCCAGGCGTCGCTCACTGGTCACCTGGTGCTGTCCACGCTGCACACCAACGACGCGGCGAGCGCGGTCACGCGTCTCATCGACATCGGAGCCGCCAGCTACCAGATCGCTACCGCGGTGAAGGGCGTCGTTGCGCAGCGTCTCGTGCGTCGGCTCTGTGTGGCGTGCACCGGCTCGGGCTGCACCGAGTGTGCGAGCACCGGCTATCGTGGCCGGCGTGCCGTTGCCGAGATCCTCATCGCATCTCCGGAGTTCGAGCGACGTGTGGCGGCGAGTGCCCCGCCCGAGAGCATCGCCGAGGCGGCGCGCGCGAATGGCTGCACCTCACTGTGGGAATCCGGGCTCGCGCTGGTGCGGCGCGGCGAGACTTCCATGGAGGAGCTTCGGCGCGTCGCTGCCGAGCCGGCGCGGCAGGTGACCGAGCCAGCGCCCGCGTCGAGGGAGCTCGGCACGAAGCTGCGCATCGGATGGTGGAGCGCTCGCGCTGCGCTGGTGGGTGGTGGCGTGCGCGGTCAGCTGGCCGCCGCGGTGGTCACGTTCGCGGACGAAGTCGAGCTCGTGATGCTCGACGCCGAGCTGCCCGACGGCTTGGCCGGCCTCGACGCCATCGTCGCACTCGGCGCGACTCCGCTCGCGCTCGCCGCCCATCGCGACGCTGTCGCAGGCGAAGTTGGCGCGCGGCCCGCGCCGCTCGTCGTCGCTCTGGCGCCGAGCGTGGCGACCGGCGAGCATGTGCGCATGCTGGAGCTCGAGGCCGATCTCGTGCTTCCAGCGCTCACCCACGGACGCGTCGTCCTCGCGACCGTGCTTGCGCTCCTTCGTTGGCGCGCCGGCCGATGAGCGACGCCACACAGCTGCCTGGCGCGCGATGGTCCGGCGTGTGGCGAGGCCACGCCTGGAGAGATGCGATCATGACCAGCGTCAACGTCGGTACCATCGACGTCTTCCTCATCGATGCCGAGCCGGCCGGTTGGGCCGTGTTGGCCCTTCAACGGTCGCTCGACACGCGGTGCCCAACCGCCTGGGAAACCGTGCACGGCCGCATCGAGCCTGGCGAGCGGCCTGAGGAAGCCGCCGTGCGCGAGGTGCGTGAGGAGACGGGCCTCGAGTGCGAACGGCTCTACAACGTCACGGTGAATCCGTTCTATCTCCACAAGCTCGGTACCGTCGAGCTGGCGGTCGTCTTCGCCGCCTTCGTGCAGCACGGTCGCCCCATCGTGCTCGGCGACGAGCACATGAATCACGCGTGGCTCACACCTGAAGAGGCGTTGGAGCGATTCGTCTGGCCGAGAGAGCGTTCCGCTTTGCGAGACGTCCTGCACCTGCTGCGCGGCGGAGACGCGGGCCCGGTCGAGGACGTGCTCCGGGTGTACTAGCGAGCGTCGTCACGCGCCACCCTCACCCCCCACCGCTCGCCCTACCGCTCCGCCCCTCCTCGACTCTCGCGCGTCTCGGCCGTGCGGAGTATCGTCGCCGGGTCCGGCGCGTTCGGCTTCACCCGCACGCTCTTCGCCGGGATGCCCACGTACACGTGATACGGGCGCACGTCCTTCGTCGCGACGGCCACGGCGCCGACCATCCCCTGCTCGTTCACGTGCACGCCGGCCAGCACGGTCGCGTGGTACGTCACGCGCACGCCGTCGTCGAGGATCGTCAGCGCGTTCGTCACGTCCGCCTGCTCGACGATGCTGTGCGTGTGGCTGTAGATGTTGGCGTAGTCGCTGATCGACACCTTGTTGCCGAGCCTGATGCCTCCGCGGTCGTCGAGGAGCACGTGCCGGTGCACGACGACGTCGTCGCCCACCTCGAGGTTGTAGCCGAAGGTGAACTCGACGTTCTGGAACGCCTTGAAATTCGCGCCGACCCGCTTGAAGATGTACGGCGCCAGCAGCCGCCGAAGCGCCACGCCGAGCTCCACGTTCTGACCACCCACCGCCGTCCGGTCGAACGAGTACCACAGCCAGAGCAGCGGCTTCACGGGCTCAAAGCGCGCATCGTCGCAATCGCTGTAGTACTCGGGCTCCATCGTCACGTTGCGCGGGTCGAGGGCGGCCAGGGCGAGCCGAGTTCCGAGCGGCACCGTCTCGTCCTGGACAGACTCTTCCCAGCTCGCCGCATATTGCGGAAATACGAGCTCGGCCAGCGTCTCGCGACAGATCACCGCGCGGTGTGCGGCGACATCGCTTGAGGGCTGGGAGAGGCGGTCGGCCAGACGCTCGAGCCACGCCCGGGAGAGGGAGTCGAGAGGGCGAGGTGGCAAGGTGCGGAGAGGGAGGTAGGGCATTGGTCTAATGTGACGGAGCCGAAGATTTTACGCACCTGGCGTAATCCCGACAAAACTTGACGGGATTACGACGGTGAGCATATCCTTCGCGCGATCAGAGCGGGTCGACGGAGCTGTCGCCCACAGAGATATCCGTAATCCAGACAAAAAGACTCCCGATGTCCCGATTCTCCCCGTCGCTTGCGCTCGCCTCCCCGTCGCTTGCGCTCGCCGTCGCCCTCGCGCTCGCCGCCGTCGCGGCCCCACGGAAGGCGGCCGCGCAGTCCGCCACGACCCGCACCGACTCGCTGGCGCGTCCGACGGAGGCCGGATCGACCCCACGAGACAGCGGGACGACGGCCGAACGTCGCGCCCGAGCGATCGCTGGCATGCGAGTTGTGGCCGAACGGAGCAGGAAAGCGACCTATCTCACGACGCGGTCCAGAACCGCGACGAAGACGGACACCCCGCTCCGCGACACGCCGCAGTCCGCAACGGTGCTTACCCGCACCTTCATCGCCGATCAGGCGATGCAGAGCATGGCCGACGCGGTCCGATTCATCCCCGGGATCACAATGGCACAGGGCGAAGGCCATCGCGATGCGCCCGTCATCCGCGGCAACAGCTCTACCGCCGACTTCTTCGTCGACGGGGTGCGCGACGACGCCCAGTACCTGCGCGATCTGTACAACGTCGAACGCATCGAGGCGCTCAAGGGGTCGAACGCCATGATCTTCGGGCGCGGTGGCGGCGGCGGCGTCATCAATCTCGTGCGGCGTGAAGCGTCCTGGCTCCCGGTCGGCACGCTGACTCTCGAGGGTGGTTCGTTCGACCACAAGCGCGGCGTGCTCGATATCGGTCGCCCGCTCGGCCAGCGCATCGCCGTGCGTCTGGACGGCATGTACGAGAAGTCGGGTGGGTTCCGCGATGGCTCGCGCCTCGAGCGGCTCGGCATCACGCCCACCGCGACGATTCTCGCCGGCACGGGGACCGTCGTCCGGCTCGACTACGAGCGGTTCAACGACGATCGTAACGTCGATCGTGGGATCCCCTCGTTTCTCGGAGTGCCATCGCCGGCGCGGATCACCACGTTCTTCGGCGATCCTGACGTCAGCCGCTCGCACGCGGCGGTCGACGCGGGGAGCGTGGTCGTGGATCGCGCGCTCGGTGCAGGCATCTCGCTGCGCAATCGTACGCGCGCCGTGCACTACGACAAGTTCTATCAGAACGTCTATCCCGGCGCCGTCGATGCCACCGGCATCCAGGTGAGCCTGCTCGGCTACAACAACGCAACGACGCGCACGAATCTGTTCAATCAGACGGACCTCACTGGCGCGCTCACCACCGGAACCGTGCAGCACACGCTGCTCGCCGGCGCGGAGCTGTCTCGCCAGGGCACGGACAACTTTCGCAACACCGGATACTTCGGCGGCTCGGTGATCAGCACGCCGGTTCCGTTCGACCAGCCAACGCGCACCACCGGCGTCAGCTTTCGCCAGTCGGCGACCGATGCCGACAACCACGTGCGGGCCGACGTCGCCGCCCTGTACGCGCAGGATCAGATCGCGCTGACCCCGCAGTGGCAGGCCATCCTCGGTGTGCGGGTGGACGAGTTCAGCATACGCTTCCACAACAATCGCACGAGCCAGGATCTCCGGCGCGACGATCGCCTCGTCTCGCCGCGTGCGGGGTTGATCTTCAAGCCAGTCACGCCTGCGTCGATCTACGCGTCGTACGGCGTGTCGCACCTGCCCAGCTCAGGCGATCAGTTTTCGTCGCTCACGGCGACGACAGAGACGCTCGAGCCCGAGCGCTTCCGCAACTACGAGCTCGGCGTGAAGTGGGACGTGCGCGAGTCGTTCGCACTCACCAGCGCGCTGTTCCAGCTCGACCGCAGCAACAGCAGCGCTCCGGATCCGGCGAACCCGGGGCGCGCGGTGCAGACCGGCGCGCAACGCACGACTGGATGGGAGCTGGGCGCGATGGGTGACCTGCTACCGGCCTGGCAGATCGCCGCCGGCTACTCGTCGCAGTCCGCGCGCATTCGCCGCCGCACTACCGCCGCCGCGGTGGGCGCCACCGTGCCGCTCGTGCCGCGCGGCACGATGTCGCTCTGGAACAGGGTCCAGATCGCGCCGGCCGTCGGCGTGGGCATCGGCGCGATCTATCAGGGGCGCATGTACGCCGCGATCGACAACACGGTGACGCTGCCCGCGTTCACGCGCTACGACGCGGCGCTGTTCGTCGCGCTGCCATGGCGCACACGTGCGCAGCTCAACATCGAGAACGCACTGAACTCCCGCTACTACGGGACGTCGCAGGGCAACAACAACATCATGCCTGGTGCGTCGCGCACGGTGAGAGTGTCGCTGAGCGCAGGGCTCTGACGACGGTGGGGCGTGGGGAGTAGGGGGTGACGTCAATGGCCGCGCGAGGGGAGTGCATCCCGAGGCAATAGACTCCCCACGCCCCACTCCCCACTCGCACTTGGCTGCTCAGGGTTTCGAGGGCTCTCGCCCTTGCGTTGCTCGCGACCTGATCAGCGCCCGCTCTCGCTCGATCGTTCGCAGCGTCGTCGCCCACGACGCGCTCTCCTGGCCGCTCAGCGACACCGTCAATGGCTGATTCACGTCCAGCGCGTCGTCGAACAGATAGAGCGCGGACTGGGTCTCGCGCGGCTGCAGGCGCTGGCTCCCGAATCCGCTGCTGAGCGGGAGCACCTCGGCGGGACGGAAGTCGCGGCCACCGGAGCTCACCGTCAGCTCCAGCGGAGAGAATCGTGCTTCCGGAGCCAATCCGTAGAACGACACGTACCACACGCTGCCGCGAACGAGCCCGTGTTGCGCGGCGAGTCGAGCGATCGCTGGCCGCCGGCTCTCCGCGAGCTCGCGCAGGGCGCGATACGAATCGGGCGACAACGTGCGGATCACGCTCTCATCCAGCGGCGTGAGCTTCACCAGCACGTCCGAGAGCTGGAGCTTGATCGCGATGTCGTCCTGACGCAGAGAGCCCAGCCCGGCGGGAATGAGCCCCGTGCCATTCGTATCCGCCGCGGCGACGGCTGGCGTCGCCGGGGTGCTCCGTACCGTCGGAGCCGGACCAGCCGAGCCGACACCGGCGGCAGGCGGCGTCCCGGTCTGCGGCGCCTGCGCGGCACAGGCGATCAGGAGCGCCGAGAGGGTGTACGTTCGCGCGATCGTCACGATGGCTCCGCCGCGTCAATCGGCACCGGCGACTCGGCCGGCTGGGCATTCGCATCCGGCTCGGCGATCGCTGGCGCCTGCCGCCACGAGGGGAGCTCGAGCAGCGACACGAGCGCCGACGCAAGCTCGTCGCGCCCGACGTTCGTCGTCGCGCTGAACGGAATCATCTGATCCTCCTCGAGATGAAGCTGTACCGCGATCTCGTGGATCCGTTCCGGTAGCTCGCGCGCGCGTAGCTTGTCGATCTTCGTCAGGACGACGACGGTCGGTGCGCCGATGTCCGCGAGGAAGTCCAGCATCGTCAGGTCGTCCTCCGACGGCTTGTGACGCACGTCGAGCAGTTGCACCACGCCGCGGAGCGCGGGCGAGAGCCGCAGGTAGCCCTCGATCAACGGAAGCCACTCCGCCTTGCGCGTCTTCGAGATCTTCGCGTAGCCGTAGCCCGGCAGGTCGGCGAGGACGAAGCGCTCGTTCACCTTGAAGAAGTTGATCTCGCGCGTGCGGCCCGGCGTGTTGCTCACGCGCGCGAACGCCTTGCGCCGCACGAGCCGGTTGAGCAGCGACGACTTTCCGACGTTCGAGCGCCCGGCGAATGCCACTTCCGGAAGCTCGTTCGTCGGGCGCCATCCTTCCGCCGTCGCCATCGGCCCGATGAACTCGAGCGACCGGATGACCAGCGGATCGTGACCGCCTGCGCTCAATGCGTCACCAGCGCCGCGGTCGTCTCCACGCTGCGCACGTCGAGCGGACGGGCCTCCAGCGCGAGCCCTTCGACGGTGTGTGCGAGCGCGACGGCGAGCACCTCGTCCATCGAGCGCACCGGATGAAACACGATTCCCGCCTTCACCTCAGCCGGTAGCTCGTCGAGATCGCGCGCGTTTTCCTGCGGCAGCACGACGTGCGCGACGCGGTTCCGCAGCGCCGCCACCGACTTCTCCTTCAGCCCGCCGATGCCGAGCACGCGGCCGCGCAGCGTGATCTCGCCCGTCATCGCGACGTCGCCGCGCAGCGGAATGCCCGTGAGCGCGCTGACGATGGCGCTGGCGATCGCGATGCCCGCGCTCGGGCCGTCCTTCGGCGTCGCGCCGGCGGGGATGTGCACGTGCAGGTCGCGCGACCGCAGGAATTCGCGCTCGAGCCCGAACGTGCTCGCGCGTGCGCGAGCGTAGCTCAGCGCGGCGCTCGCCGACTCCTTCATCACGTCGCCGAGCGTGCCGGTGAGCTGCAGCCGTCCGCGGCCCGGCACGACGCTCACCTCGATCTCGAGCACGTCGCCACCCGTGCTCGTGTACGCGAGCCCTGTGGCGACGCCGACCTTGTCCTCGTTCGTCTTGGCCTCGGGATCGAACGGCGCCATGCCGAGCATCGCCTGGAGCTGCGAGACCTCGACGACGTCGGGCGCCTCGATCGGCGGCGCGTCATCAGCATCGCCGTTCGGGGCGTAGGCAGAGCGTCGCTCGGCGCGCGCGCGCGCGAGCTTGCGTGCCAGACGCGCGAGCCGTCGCTCGAGATCGCGAACGCCCGCCTCGCGCGTGTAGCCCTGCACGATCGCGGGGATCACGTCGGAGTCCAGCGTCACCGTCGCCGGGTCCACGCCGTGTTGCCTGAGCTGACGCGGCAGGAGGAACTGGCGCGCGATCGCGTACTTCTCCTGGTCCAGATAGCCCGCGAGACGAATGATCTCCATCCGGTCGCGCAGCGGCTCGGGAATGCCGGCCAGCGAGTTCGCCGTCGTGATGAACAGCGCCTGCGACAGGTCGTAGTCGGCTTCGAGGTAGTGGTCGTTGAACGCCTTGTTCTGCTCGGGATCGAGCACCTCCAGCAACGCCGCCGACGGATCGCCGCGGTAGTCCGCGCCGAGCTTGTCGATCTCGTCGAGCAGGATGACCGGGTTCACCACTTCGGCACGCCGCATCGCCTGGATGACGCGACCGGGCATCGCGCCGATGTAGGTGCGCCGGTGCCCGCGAATCTCCGCTTCGTCGCGCACGCCACCGAGTGACATGCGGACGAACTTGCGTCCCATCGCGCGGGCGATCGACCGGCCGAGCGACGTCTTGCCAACACCCGGCGGTCCGACGAGGCAGAGAATCGGACCATCGAGATGCTCCACGAGCGAGAGCACGCCGATGTAGTCGAGCACGCGCTCCTTCACGTCGTCGAGCCCATAGTGATCCTCGTCGAGCACGCGCCGAGCATGCGCCACGTCGAGCACGTCGGCGGTGCGCTCTTTCCACGGAAGCGCGGCGATCCAGTCGAGATACGTGCGCGCGACGCCCGACTCCGGCGACATCGACGACAATCGTCGGAGCCGGCGCAGCTCCTTTCGTGCGCGCGCCAACACCGCGTCGGGCAGTCCCTTCGCCTCGAGCTGGATCGACAGCTCGTCGACGTCGTCGCCGTCCTCGCCACCGAGCTCGCGGTGGATTGCCTTGAGCTGCTCCTGCAGGTAGAACTCGCGCTGGTTCTGGAACAGCGAGCCACGCACGTCGTCGTCGATCTTCCGCTCGAGCTTGAGCAGATCGATCTCGCTGGTGAGCGCGTCGCCGAGCGCGCGGAGCAGGGCGGGAAGCTCCTCGATCGCGAGCAACCCTTGCCGGCGATCGAGGTTGGTGCCGAGATGCGCCGCGATGCCGAAGGTCTGGCGCGCGGGGGAGTCGGCGCTCTGGATCAGCGTCACGAGCTCCGACGGAAGCCGACGGTGCTGTGCGACGTATTCCTCGAACAGCGAGAGTGTGCGGCGAAGCAGCACCTCTCCGTCGTCGCCAAGCTCCAGCGGCGCCATCGGCTCCACGACGGCGCGAAGGCAGTCGTTCCCCGGCACGTAGCGCGTCACCTTCGCCCGCTCGATCCCCTCGACGAGGACACGAACCGTTCCGGTTCCCAACCGCGAGAGCTGGCGCACTCTCGCGACGACCCCGACCCGGTAGAGATCCGCCGCCGCTGGCTCCTGCGTCTCGGCGTCGCGCTGCGCGACGAGGAGCACCAGCCGGCTCTCGCCGTTCGCCGCCTCGAGCGCCGCGAGCGATGCGGCACGGCCGACGAGCAGCGGCATGACGACGTACGGGAACAGCACGACGTCGCGCAGAGGGAGAACGGGGAGGCGAGCGCCTGCGGCGACTGGGGAGATCTCGGGCGAGGAGGAGGGCATGGCTTAAGCTAACTGTCACTGCCGTACCTGGTACCATCGTACCCGGTAACCGGATCGACATCCAACCCCCCAGAATGCGGGGCCGCGGTCTCGCATTTTTCGGCTACCAGGTCGACCCCATTGAAACGCGGAACGCCTCCAAGAGCCGGTAGCTCCAAGAGGCGTCCAGGAATTCGTCGGGCCCGCGGACTGGGTCCGGGTACCAGGTACGATGGTACCCGGTACGGCAGTGGCAGTTAAGCTTCCTTCTTCCTCTTCGTCGGCGCCAGCTCCAGCAGCGGTGTCGTCCCGTTCATCACGCTGCTCTCCGTGATCTTCACCTCGACCACGTCCTCGCGCGTCGGCAGGTCGAACATCACGTCAGTCAGCAGCTCCTCGAGGATGGCGCGCAGTCCGCGCGCGCCCGTGCCGCGCTTGAGCGCCTTGCCAGCGATCGCGCGAAGGGCCGACGGCTCGAAGGTGAGCTTCACCTCTTCGAGGTCGAACAGCTTGGTGTACTGCTTGGTGAGCGCGTTCTTCGGCTCCTGGAGGATCCGCACCAGCGACTCCTCGTCGAGCCCCTCGAGCGGCACCGTCACCGGCAGGCGGCCAACCAGCTCCGGGATGAGACCGAAGCGGAGCAGGTCGTCCGGCTCCACTTCCGAGAAAGCGTTCTTCGCGAGCACGGCGGCACGGATGGGATCGGTCTCCACCTTGGAGAATCCGATCTGCCGGCGGCCCGTCCGTGCCTCGATGATCTTCTCCAGCCCGTCGAACGCCCCGCCGCAGATGAACAGGATGTCCTTCGTGTTGATCTGGATGTACTCCTGCTGCGGATGCTTGCGACCACCCTGCGGCGGCACGCTCGCCACTGTGCCCTCGAGGATCTTGAGCAGCGCTTGCTGCACGCCTTCGCCGGAGACGTCGCGTGTGATGCTCGGGTTCTCCGACTTGCGAGCAATCTTATCGATCTCGTCGATGTAGACGATGCCGCGCTCGCACTCGGCCACGTTGAAGTCACCGGCCTGGAGCAGGCGGACGAGGATGTTCTCCACGTCCTCACCCACGTAGCCCGCTTCGGTCAGCGTGGTCGCGTCGGCGATCGTGAACGGCACATCGAGGATGCGCGCCAGGGTCTGCGCGAGCAGCGTCTTGCCCACACCGGTCGGACCGATGAGCAGGATGTTCGACTTGTCGAGCTCGACGTCGTCCTCACGGACCGACGCCGAATTGATGCGCTTGTAGTGGTTGTAGACCGCCACCGCCAACGCCTTCTTCGCTCGCTCCTGCCCGATCACATAGCTGTCGAGCGTGTCCTTGATCTCCTGCGGAGTCGGGACCTGCGTGATCGCTTCCGCGACCTCACGCTCCTCGTCTTCCGCGAGGATCTCGTTGCAGAGCGCAATGCACTCGTTGCAGATGTAGACGGACGGGCCCGAGATGAACTTCCGGACCGAGTCCTTCGACTTGCCGCAGAACGAGCAGCGGAGGTGTTTGTCGTGCGACATGGCGGTGACTCAGCGGGAGGCGCACGCCCGGAAGGGCAGGGGCGAGGAGGGTATCCGAGAGTTAACAGTGCCGTCGGACCCGGTCAAGCAAAAGACGATCGGGGCTCGTGAAGGTTTTCACGAGCCCCAACAAATGACCTACTTGGAAAGGCTGGCCGTCGTCTCGGCCTGGGCCGCGATGATCTGCGGATCGACGATCTCGCCACGGCTCGTGATCACGTTGTCGATCAACCCGTAGCCTTTCGCTTCTTCGGCCGACATGAAGAAGTCGCGAACCATGTCGCGCTCGATCTGCTCCACCGGCCGGCCGGTGTGCTTGCTGTAGATCGTGTTGAGCTGATGGCGGAGAAAGAGGATCTCCTTCGCCTGGATCTCGATGTCGGCCGCGGTACCCTGCGCGCCGCCCGAGGGCTGGTGAATCATGATCCGTGAGTGCGGCAGCGCCGAGCGCTTGCCCTTGCGGCCGGCCGCCAGCAGGAACGAGCCCATGCTCGCCGCGAGGCCCATGCAGATCGTGTTCACCGGCGCCTTCAGGTACTGCATCGTGTCGTAGATCGCGAGGCCGGCCGACACGCTGCCGCCCGGCGAGTTGATGTACACGAAGATGTCGCGCTCCTGGTTGTCCGCCTCCAGGAAGAGCAGCTGCGCGATGATGATGTTCGCCACATCGTCGTTGATCGGCGTACCGAGGAAGACGATGCGGTCCATGAGGAGCCGCGAGAAGATGTCGTAGCTGCGCTCGCCGCGGCTGGAGCGCTCGATGACATACGGTGGGTACAGTGTCGCCATGGGGTCCCTCACGCGTTGGTACCGCCGGTGATTTCGTTTCTCGCCATCAACCACTCGAAGACCTTCTCTTCCGTGATGCTGCGCTCTATCTCGGGCAGCCGTCCCGCCTTCTGCAACGACTGATACACCTGACTCGGGTCGGCGCCTCGCTGCTCGGCCACCTTCTCCACGCGCTCGTCGACGTCCTTCTCCGACGCCGTGAGCGACTGCTGCTCGGCGATCGCGTCGATCAGCATGTCGCGCCGCACCTGCTTCTCGGCCACCGCCGCGAACTCGCCGGAGAACTGTTGACGCTGATCATCGGGAATCTTGTACGCCTGCATGTATGCGTCGATCGTCCTGTTGACCCAGCTCGGCGGCACGTCGAACGGATTGGCCTGCGCGATCTCATCGAGCAACTGCTGGCGCACGAGCGCATCGGCGTCGCGCTTCGCGTGCTCCTCGAGATCGGCCCGTACCGCCTTCGTCAGGGCGTCGATCGAGTCGAAATCGCCGACTTCGCGAGCGAATGCGTCGTCGAGTGCCGGCGCCGACTTCCGCTTCACTTCCTGCAACGTCACGCGCACGTTCTTCGTCTGGCCGCGCTGCGCCTCGTCGGGGAAGTCTTCCGGCCACTTCACCACGCGCTCCTTCGTCTCGCCGGGCGTGAGCTCCATGATGAGCTCCTCCACGCCGGGGATCGCCTGGCCTTCGCCGAGCACGAGCGGATACGGGTTGCCCTCGGGCATCTCGCCGCCCGCCGTCTCCGGCGTGGCGAGGAGCACCTTCACCATGTCGCCCTCGATCGGACGCTCTTCCATCGGCGTCCAGGTCGCCTTCTGATCGCGCAGCGTGTCGAGCTGCTGCGTGACCGTCTCATCGGTCACCGCCGACTCGGCGCGCGTCACGCGGAACCCTTCCGTGCGCGCCAGCTCGACCTTCGGTCGGACCTCGAGGTGCAGCTCGAAGGTGAGCGGCTGGCCCTCCTCGAACTTCACGTCGTGGACGTGCGGCTGCGCGGCGACGTCGAGCTTCTCGCGCTCCATCACCTCCTTGAACGCATCCTGCACCAGCGTCTCGAGCACCTGCTGCCGGATCGCGTCCTTGAACCGCTTGCGCACCATCGCCGGCGGCGCCTTGCCAGGACGGAAGCCGGGCAGCCTGACCGACGTGGCGTAGCGTCGCGCCGTCTGCTCCTCGGCCGCGTTGACGGTCGCGAGCGGTACGGAGACCTCGAGGAGTCGCTCGACCCCCTCGCTCTTCTTGGTCGTGATCTGGATGTCCATGTCGTTCGATGAAGCCCGAAGCAGGGGAACCGGTTCCGCTCGCCGCTCAGATGGGCGCCGGCGCTGGAGACAGTTGAAAGTTAACCCACGTGCTCGGTCGCTTACAGGGCGATTCGTCGTCCGGTGGCCCAGGCGCCGGCGAACGGCCGCAGGACACCGACCGGCCGCGACATTGCGCACGAGATCGTCGCAGCCCAGCTTCGCCGCATGGCCCATCGCCTCCGGCTCCTCATCGCGTGCTGGTCGGTCGTCATCGCGGGGCTCGTGGGGCCTTCGCTCGCGCTCGCGCAGCAACCGGGCGCGGCCGCCATCGCCGCATCCGACGCGCGGCTCCGCGCGACCGCCGACCGGCTCGCCAAGGCGTCCGTGAGTGCGCTCGCGGAGGTCGGCGGCCGATTCACCGAGCCGCGACTCGTCGGTTACGACGGCTCGGCCCAGACGGCGTGCGGGCGGCTGCCGGCCAAGAACGCGTACGCGTGCTATGCCGACCGAACGATCTATTACGACCGGTCGTTCATCGCGGGCCTCGTTGCATGGGCGGCCCGCGACCTTGGCACGAGTGGCGAGATGGCGGGCGCGTTCGCCATCGCCCACGAGTGGGGTCATCAGATTCAGTATATGCTCGGCCTCGACTATTCCCACAGCGGTCGCTCCGAGGCGGACGCCGACTGCATGGCCGGCGCGCTCGTGCGCCTGACGCGCTCGGGGAGAGCCATGCTGCCGAGTGAGTTCGCCGAGGTCGAGCTCACGATGCAGGTGCTCGGTGACCCGCCTCTCATCGAGGGCGAGTGGGGACTCGTTGTCGAGCGGATCAACGCGAGCAAGGGAGCCTCGCGAACGGGAGGATTCACGAACGCGCAGGGCTCCCACGGCAACATTCGGGAGCGGCTGGCCGAGCTGCGGCGTGGTTTGAGCTCGAGCGTGAAGACATGCGTGGAGAACATCCCCCGGCTGACACGCGTGCCTGTCCTGGTCGTTCCCCGCCAACCGTTGTCCGGACAGGCGATCCAGTGGTATGCGGACCGGACGGCAGACGCGTACGACTTTGCCGTGTCGCAACGCAAGCCGTTGGTCCTCGTCACCGGCAGCGCGACGGGCCAGTACTTCCGCCGGCTGAAGAGCGAGGTCCTCGACTCGCCGCAGCTCGCCGCTCTCTCGACCGTCGCCGTGTTCGCATACGCTGATCCCGCCAACGACGTCGTCGCACGGAACATGGCGAAAGCGCTCGGCTACGACGGATATCCGGTGATCTCCCTCTTCGCGCCCAACGCGAACATGCTCGACGAGCGCGCGCGCATCGTCGGCCTGTGGGACGCGGCGACGGTGGTGGCGCAGCTCTCGAAATTTCTGCGCAAGGAAGGTTGGATGGCACCGGAGCGGGCGCCGTGGATGCCACCGGTGGGCTCACCACGCTGACCCGCGGGGGCCCGCTCGCGCAGCGTGCCGTCGAACCGTCAGCTCATTCGCTGACGTGACTCGGTGACGGGTCGCCGGCACCGATCATCTCCGCGACGATCTTTCCCGAGCTGAGCACTCCCGGCAGTCCGGCGCCCGGATGCGTGCCGGCGCCGGCGAAGTACAGGTTCGCGATGTCTTCGCTGCGATTGTGCGGCCGGAACCAGGCCGACTGGGTGAGGATCGGTTCGACGGAGAAGGCGCTTCCCAAATGGCTGTTCAGCGTGTCGCGGAAGTGCAGCGGCGTGATCTGGTGTTCGGTGACGATATGGCGGGAGAGGTCCGGGAGATAGCGGTCCTCGAGATACGCGATGATGCGATCGCGATACGGCTTGGCGGCGGTGCGCCAATCTGTCTTGCCACCGAGATGGGGGACAGGCGAGAGCACGTACCAGCTGTCGCAGCCCGGCGGTGCGAGCGAGGGATCGGTCGCCGTCGGACGGTGCAGGTAGAGCGAGAAGTCGTCCGAGAGCGTCTTTCGCGTGAAGATGTCGTCGAGCAGTTCGCGATATCGCGCGCCCATCAGGATCTCGTGATGCGCGACGTCGTCGTAGCGGCGATCGGTGCCGAAGTACATCACGAACAGCGACATCGAGTAGCGCAACCGCGACAGCTTGCGGTCGGTGTTCTTGCGACGGAGGCCGGCCGGCACGAGGTACATGTAGGTGGTCGCGACGTCGCCGTTGCTCACGACCACATCCGCCGCGAGTCGCTCGCCGCCGACGAGTCGCACTCCCGTGGCGCGCCGAGTGCGCGCGTCCACCTCGATCTCCTCGACTTCGGCGTTCAGTCGCAGCGTGCCACCGATCTCGGTCATCAGGCGCACGAGCGCGTTCACCAGCGCGCCGGTGCCACCCATCGCGAACCAGACGCCCCACTGCTGCTCGAGCGTGTGGATCAGCGCGTAGATCGACGTGCTCTGAAACGGATTGCCGCCGACGAGGAGCGGGTGAAAGCTGAACACCTGGCGGAGCCGCTCGTCCTTGAAGTAGCCGTTCACGAGCTGCGCGACCGATTTGTGCGACTGCAGCCGCACGAGATCCGGTAGCACTCGTATCATGTCGGACATCCGACTGAACGGCGTGTCGATGAGCTTCATCCCGGCGGCGAAGATGCGCTCCGTCGCGGCGGCGAACTGGTGGTAGCCGGCGACATCGTCCGGCGAGAAGCGGCGAATCTCCTCGATCACCTGCGCGCGGTCTCCCGTGTACCGGAACACCGAGCCGTCCTCGAACCGGATGTTGTAGAAGGGATCGATCGGGACGAGGCGCACGTAGTCGTCGATCGCGCGTCCGCTGCGCTCGAACAGCTCGCGAATCAGCCAGGGCGCCGTGATGATTGTCGGCCCGCCGTCGAATGTGAAGCCGTCCTGCTGGTAGACGTACGCTCGCCCGCCCGGCTTGTCGCGCTTCTCGACGATGGTGACTTCGTGACCCTGCTGCAGCAGCCGAATCGCCGCCGCGAGCCCGCCGAACCCGCTGCCGATGACGACGACGCGCACTCCCGGTCAGCCGCGCGCCACGCCGACCATGCGACGCACCGCCTGGCGCTCCTCGTCCGCGCGCACCGGCGCGAGCGCGGCGAGCACCAGCGGGATCGCCATCGCCAGCGCGCCGAAGATCACCGCCCACCACATGCCGCGCCCGACACAGATGAGCAGGGGAAGCATCGCGTTGGCGCCGTACAGCCACAGCGGAAGGTTCGACGGCGACACGCGCGCCGTCCACGCACTCGGCGGCACGATCGCCAGCATCGCGCGAGCGACGATCGTTCCGGTGAGCAGCCAGCCGAGCCAGTTCGTCAGCGGCATGCCGTAGAAGAACGCCGACGAAAAAATCCGTCGCCCGAGCGATGCACCGTCCACCGGCGACAGATGCCAGAGCCAATGGGTCGTCGCGACCATCGCGGGGTCCATCGAGACGTCCCACGCCGTGAGGATCAGCGCGGCGACGGCGGCCCAGCGCCAGCGCGTCGCCGAGTCGTCGCGGGAGGAGAGCAACCGTCCGCAGATCGCCAACGACGCGTACAGCATGAAGAACCACGAGGCCGGAATGTTGAACGGCACGCGGCCGCCGATCAGATAGCCGAGCTGCGTAGTGTACGAGTAGGAGCCAAAGGGGTAGCCCGTGGTGGTGCCGGTGAGCTCCGCGGCGAGCGAGATGGAAAATCCGACGGCGAAGAGCGCCAATGCCCGCCGCCACCCGAGGCGAGACATCGCGTGCAGCAGGCCGGCGAGCGCGCCGAGCACCACCGTCGTCTGTCCTCCGAACCTGAACATCAACGATGCGAACGCCTGATTCTGCGGCTCGAGGAGCCACGCCGGCGCCGGCGGTGACAGGAACGTCGCGAAGGCGAGCCCCGAGAAGAACAGGAGCGTCGCATGCAGCGCCAGGGAGATCGCCGCGGTGCGTGACATGGATCGGTCGATCGTCAGCGCTGGGTGGCCGATGCCCATGTGACCATGTCTCCATCGGGACGAGGGTCTGCGTGCGACGAGTCGTCGCCCCCGTCCGATATGGGAAGGCGCGTGCGCCAGACGTTCCACAGCAGCGCGGCGCGTGCTCGCGCCCCGAGTTGCGCTCTCACTCCAAACGTGTCGTAGCCGTTGGACTCGATCGCGCCGAGAATCGCGGCGTAGCCTGTCGCGCACGCGGAGGCACACCGCCGCGCATCGGGCGACAGCAGGGCGATTCCCGGCGTCGCACTCGCGTACAGCGCCCGCGCCCGATCGATCTCGAACGCCATGAGCGCCGCCCAGCGTGGGTCTCCCGCCGCTTCGCCTGACAGCACCATCGACCGGTCGAGCCCGAACTGCTCCAGGTCGTCGTCGGGCAGGTAGCAGCGACCGTTGCGCGCATCCTCACCGACGTCCCGGAGAATGTTGGTGAGCTGCATGGCCACGCCGAGGGTCCGTGCATGAACAAGCGCCTGCCGGCGCACGGACGCACCTCCGGACACGCCGAACACATAGGTGCACATCTCACCCACGGTGCTGGCGACCGCTTCGCAGTAGTGCTCGAGCTCCTGCCAGGTCGCGTACCGGGAGGGCGCGCAGTCTCGCGCGATGCCGTCGAGCAGCTCGTGCAGCACGGCGGACGGCACGCCGTGCAGCCGCACGGCTCGGTGCAGCTCGCGGAAGACCGGACCGGAAGGGCTCCCGCGAAGCGCGTCGTCGAGCTGGCGGCGGTGCTCGTCCAGCCGCGCGGCGATCTCCTCGGCGGGTGTGGATCGCGCCAGATCCACGAGGTCGTCGGCAACGCGGCAGAACGCGTAGAGCGCGAACGCCGAACGCCGCTTGGCGGAGCCGAGAAAATGACTGGCCAGCCAGAAGGTGCGTGCGTGCGTGCGCACGATCTGTCGGCAAAGCGCTGCGTCGTCCGCCATCGTCCGCTCGTAGTCGGGGGTCGAAAGACCGAACGGGCATGCACGAGTCACGCCCTCTTTCGACAGCTCAACGTCTACGGACGTCGTTGGTTCCCGCCCGTGCCCAATTGTAGGGCTGGGGGCACTCCGGCGCTGCTAGTGCTTGAAGACGAGGGAGTTGCCGTTCACGAGATCGAGGGTGACGGTGCCCCCGGCGGCGGTTCCGCTGAACTGATAGTTGTCCACCTTGTCGTTGAACACCATGAACGCGTAGTCCCGCAGGAACACCCAGCTGCCCGAGGTGCCGTAGGACGCCGGCTGGATATTGGTGCCTTTGGTCAGGCGAAAGTTCAACGTCTCGCTCCAGGACTGATCGGTGCCGATCACAAGCTCGCCCCCGATCACCTCCCACACGCCGGTGGTGTCGTTGGAGACGAGCGCGGGCAAGGATCGTCCTCCATACGTGCTGAGCTGGTACGCGCCCATGACCGTCTGGGGACGAGTGCTCTGCTCGATTTCTCTCGTGCAGGCCGCGAGGAACACGACGGCGAGGAGTGCGGCGATGCGTCGCATGAACGCTCCAGAGTCCAGAATGTTGAATCGGCCGTCGGACCATCGCCAAGAGCGGCGCCGGCGTGCGGCAATGAGCCAGGATTGATGAAGAGGTGCTGTTCCAAGGACGATCGCGCACGCTTGCCAGCAACGTGGGGCGGGTTTCACCCGACGTGTGACGCCGCGGACAGGGGACATGCCCGCTGCCACCAACCACGCACCACTCACCACGGGTTGCTCGATGCGCCAGCTCCTCCGCAGGGTCCTTCCCGACCGCCTCTACACCCGCCTCGGCATCGCCCGGGACCGGTTCGCGCTGGCCCGATTCCGCTCGTACGTCACGCGGCACCGGTACGGCGGCTTCGAGCTCGCCGTGCACATCGACGACGAGATGGCGCGCGGCTGGTACGATCAGGATTGGCCGATGCCCGCCGAGATCGCGACGCTCGTCGAGCGCGGACGACTGCGTGAAGGCGCGAGAGTCTTCGACATCGGCGCACATCAGGGCGTCGTCGCGATGATCCTCGGGAAGCTCGTCGGAGCGGAAGGGCACGTGGTCGCCGTCGAGGCCACGCCGCACAATGCCGCGGTCGCACGAAAGAACGTCGCGCTCAACGCCGTGACGCAGGTGACCGTGGTGCATGCCGCGGGCTCCGATGCGCCCGGCGTGCTCCAGTTCAGTCCCCGCATGAACGGCCACGTCGCCGCCGCCGACGAGGCATCGGTGGACGTGCGCGCGCTCACCGTGGACGAGCTGTCATCCGAGCACGGCGCGCCGCAGGTGCTCTTCGTGGATGTCGAGGGCTACGAGCTCCACGTCCTGCGCGGCGCGCATCGCACGCTCGCCGAGCATCGCCCCGATCTCTTCGTCGAGGTGCACATGGGCGAAGGGCTGGAGCGCTTCGGCAACGCCGACGATCTGCTCGCGCTCATCCCCGACGGGTACGAGGTGCTGGTGTCGAAGACGGATGCCGGTCCGTACGTGCCGCTCGCGGAAGGGCGAGCGATTCTGCGCGGCCACTCCCGGCTGGTCGCGCTCGGGTCACTACGCGATGCGAGAGCCGGGACTCGAACCCGGACGCCGTGAGGCGGCAGATCCTAAGTCTGCTGCGTCTACCAATTCCGCCACTCCCGCGTGACACCCGTTGATCGATGAAGCGGTTGATCGATGAAGCGGTTGCTCGGTGGGGCGGTTGATCAACCGCAGTCCCGATCAACCGTTCTATCGATCAACCGCCGTTCCGATCAACCGTAGTTTAGTTCACCCCCCCACCTGCACCGACACCGCTCTCGTAATTCCCTCGACGCCCGGCTGTCTCGGCTCATATACCAGGAACGTGACCACGTCGCCCGAGCTCAGGCGCGACAGCGCCGCATCGAGATCGGCCACCGAATGCAGATCGCGTGGCGGGCCGGGATTGAGCACGCGCACGAGAATCGTGTTGTCGGCGAACACCTTTCGATACGCCGGACCGGTGGCACTCACCTCACTCACCATCAGTCCCTTGCGATAGGGCTCGGCGACGCCGGCGCGCGCGACGAACGCGGCGGACACCGGTTCCGCGGTGATGCCGACCTTGTCGAACTTCCGCCCTTCGCTCGCCGGCGCGACCACACCTGGCGCCGCGTCGTCGGCCGCGGCGACCTGCTGCGGATCCGGCGCCTCGATGAGCTTCACCTTGAACGACTTCTTCTCGCCGAAGTGCATCACGTCGAGCGAAACCGTCTCGCCCGGCTTGTGCGAGCGGATGATCCGCTGGAGCGTGCTCACGCGATCCGTCGGCCTGCCGTCGGCCGCGATGATCACGTCGCCTGGCTGGAGACCGGCCGTCTTCGCCGGACTGTTCCCGGATTCGTCGAGGCTGTAGGCCGAAACGATCACGCCCGTGACCTGCTTCATGCCGGCGGCCTTCGCATCCACCGCCGACGCGTTGTCGATCTGAACGCCGATGACCGCGCGCTTCACCTTGCCGTACTTGATCAGGTCGTCCATCACCTGCTTGGCGAGCGTCACCGGAATCGCGAAGCCGTAGCCCGCGTAGAATCCGGTGCTGCTGGCGATCGCGCTGTTGATCCCGATCACCTCGCCGCGGATGTTGACGAGCGGACCGCCGGAGTTGCCGGGGTTGATCGCCGCGTCGGTCTGGATGTAGTCGGTGATCGCGTAGCGGCTGCCGAGCAACCCGGGCAGCGGACGGCCCTTCGCGCTGATGATTCCCGCCGTGACGGTGAAATCGAGGCCGAGTGGATTGCCGATCGCCACGACCCATTGACCGACGCGCGAGTTGTTGTCGTCACCCAGCGCGACCGGCGGCAGGTCCGCGCCGTCGATCTTGATCACGGCGACGTCGGTGTTCGGATCCCGACCGATCACCTTCGCCTCGAAGATGCGCTTGTCGAGCAGCGTCACGGTCACCTTGTCGGCGTCGGCGACGACGTGGTTGTTCGTCAGGATGAAGCCGTCCTTCGAGACGATGAAGCCGGTGCCGCTGGCCTCCTGCGGCTCCGCGCGCTGCTGCGGCGGCTCGAAGTTGCGGAAGAAGTCCTGGATGTCCGGCTGTCGGGTGCGCGGTCGCGCCGAGGCGAGCCGCGTCGTCTGGATCGACACGACGCTCGGTGTCACATGGTCGGCGATCGCCTCGAACGCGCTCCCCGTTTCGGCGAGGGACTGCACCTGCGACGACGAGACTTTCGCGCCCTTCGATCCGTCCTGCGCGAAGCCGAAGCGGGTGAGGTCGAAGCCCGACGCGAAGAGGAGTCCGCAGACGAAGGCGGTCAGGACCGCCGCGCCGAAGCGCGCGCGAGAGAAGTTCGTTGGCATATCCTTGAGTCCACTCCGGAGAAAAGTCGATCGAAACCGGTGGGGAGTGGGGGTGGGGGGTTACAGCGACTGCCTCTGCGCGTAGCAGCATCCCGCGGTCGTGTAGTCACCCCCCACTCCCCACTCCCCACCTGTCCTTACTATACAATCGAACGGGCGCCGCATGTTCCCCTATCCCTGAGACACACGTGACGCCCGCTCCGTTTGCTCGTCGAGTCACCCGGCCTTCGCCGGGCGCTCGCTACTTCTTGGCGTCGTCCACGATCTCGTAGTCCGCTTCCACCACGTCGTCGGCCGGCTTGCCCGACGGCGCGCCGTCGCCCTGGGGCGACCCGCCGTCCCGGGCGCCACTGTCACCACTCGGCGCGCTCTGGTTCTGGGCGTAGAACGACTGGCCGGCCTCGCCGAAGGTCTTGCTGAGATCCTCCTGCGCCGCCTTGATCTCGTTCAG